>JBKHAV010000083.1:0-12655 GCA_046542715.1 Desulfovibrionales bacterium | reverse complement strand
GCTTGCCGCTTGCCGCTCTCAATGCGTCTTGAAGCTTCGCTCTTTGAACCACCAGTGTTCCCTGGGGATCTCGATGAAGACGTAGGAATCCAGGTCATCCACATCCACGACCATGACCAGGTTGCCTGAAAGCTGCAGCCAATAGATGCGCTCGAAAAGCTGTATGTGGAGATCGTCCGGCTGTTTTCCGTATTGCTCTGCAATCTCGTCGAGGCCCTGGACAACGGATTTGAGTGCTCCTTTGCTCATGCCGATATCGAGAATATTCACTCGAAATGCGTCCTGCAGACCGGGTTCATACCCGAGATGTCGAAGTTCCTTTTCGTGATTGTGCACCGGAGGTTTCATGGGGCTCCTCGTTCTGACGGAAGAATTCAGATGATAGTCGATTCGAAAGGGATCACGCTTTCGAATTTGCAAATTCTGAACCCGTTTTTCCCAGAATGGAGAAGCCCCTAAAAAACTTATTGAAATACTTCAATATATTCTGTGGACCAAAAAGAAATACCCAGGCGTAGTCCCGAAAAGGAACAACTTCGGTCAGAGAATTTCACTTTCCTGACCATGTATGGATCACCTTCTGTCCGGTACTACCTGTACTGCTCGACGAGCTCGCGCAAGGGCTGACCGCCCGGGGTTTTTGCCCCAGGGTTGATGCTGAGCAGTTCTTCCCATGATTGGAGAGCGCCCTGACTGTCCTCCAGGTCATGAAGAAGCACGATTCCCTTGTTGAACCGGGCTATCTCATGTTCAGGATCGACCTGAACAGCCTGGTCGAATGCCTGTACAGCCTTCTCAGGCCTGCCGGATCTGCGGTACATCACGCCCAGATCGGTCCAGACATTGGGATTGGTGGGATCGAGTTCGAGGGAACGCTCGTACGCCTGTATCGCCTTCTGGAACTGGTGCGTGTCAAAATAGAGGTTGCCGAGGCTCACCCATGCCTGGACATCGGTGGGATTTTGTTCGACCTGTGCCTGAAGTGCATCGATGCGCGCCTGTTCCTGTCCCGAAGCATCAGTGGGCTGGGCCTGGGGCATCTGCGTCAGGTTCGCCGGACCCTCAGAAGGAACGATCCCCTTGATGACGAATCCGAGATAAAACCCGACCACCAGGGAGATCAGGGAGACCACGGCCAGCGTAGCCGTACTCACTGTTTTGGGCTTTCCCGCTTTCTGCTTCGGGGTTTGATTGTGTTTCGCTCCAGCCATGATATGCAATCCCTCCTCGATTAGTGCCGTTGGAACTGAAACCCGTCATGCTCGAGCACGCTGACGATGCCCTTTGGTCCCACGAGATGCCCCGCCCCGACAACAACGAAGACGTCCTCACCAGGGGTTTGGAGAAAGCGCTTCACGGTCCGGGCCATTTTCCTGTTGCGCTCCTGAAACAGGGCATCGAAAAACGGGGTGAGAGCTGGATTGTCCCTATAGGTTTTGAAAATCAACGATTCGAGATACTCCACATTTCCATCTGTCCAGGCACGGAAAATTTCCCCTGCCGTGCCGGACATGGTGTCTATCTCGGTGAGGGCATAGACCAGGAAACGATCCTCGTCAGCCTCGGAAAGAGTAGCGAAAAGCTCGATCTGCTCCTCGATCGTTTCCAGCTCCACGATGTCCATGCCGCGTTCTGCGGCCCTTCCGAGAAAATGGACGTCAATGCCGTATTGCTGCTCATACCCAAGGCTTTGCAGCATCTTGAGCTGCAGGGTCATGGCAAGGAGCCAGGGCCTCATGCTGCCTGCCTCCTGCATGTCGACTCCCCTGGACTCGAGCAGGGCGCGGGTTTTCGGGCTGATATTCTCTTCCAGGCGCTCCCCGGAAGGATACATGCCCCGGGACAGAATCTTCTCCTGTATGGCGGATGCAAAGCGGGTGACATCCGCCTCGACAACCAGAACAGCGGACCCGGCAAAGCGCTGCTCGATGCTCTCCGGCAAAGGGTAGAGATCCTGTTGTGCCATATGGATCGAACCAAGCAGATGTACCTCTCGCCCCTTTTCGCCCTGAAACGTCCACATAACTGTCCTGCCCTCCCCGGTATCGGCCGGAGCGGCCCAGAGTGTCAGCAAAACCAGCGCTGCTGCCTCGCCAAAAAAACGACTCTAGCCGTCATTTGGATTTCCCGATTCGGGATTTTTCCTTTTCCTGGGCCTTCTCTTTCGTTTTTTCCCGGGATTTCCGGACGTATTCTGTTCCCCTGCCTCAAATGATTCCGGCTCCCTGGACGGATTGGGCAGAAAAATGAAATCCAAAGACTTTTTGTGCCCTCCGGACTTCTTTCTGGCCCTGCTCCTGGGTGAGGTTCCTTTCCCTTTCCGGGGAGCACGACCCGATCCCGAATCCTGTCCTGTTTCGCCGCGGACCTGCTCGAATTCTTCCTGCCATTTCGCCAGGGAAGATTCATCCCCCTGTCCGGCACCGACTCTGACGGCGTACAGCCACAATGCTTCGGCAAAGGTTTCCTGTCTCACGAATTTTGCTTTGGAAAATCGGCGTTTCGATTCCGGGTCGAACCGGGCCTGGTGAAAATAGAGCATGAGCATTCTGAAGAAAATCCGTTTGGGGATCTGCATCCTCAAGGCAACCGGGCGAAGCATTCTGTTCACGAGGCTGGCAAACGGGGTCTTGGGGTCCTGTTCTTTTGCGCTTCTGACCAGGTCCTGGAGCGGAGCATGGAAGAGCACGGCCAGCGCGAGTGCCGGGGGAGGAGCGTCACCCACACCTTCGAGACGATCCAGTGCTTCCAGCATTTTCCAGAACAGGCCGGTCTCACTCTCTCCGGCCATATCCAGCCACCTGTCGATCTCGGGAAAGAGGTCCTGCAAAAGGCCGGTTTCCCTGAGCAGCCGGAAGGCCGGTTCACCAGAACCGTAGGAGAAGAGCCGGAGAACCTCCTCGATCACACGCTGGGCAGGAGCTTTTCTGATCTCCTCGTGGTGCTCCAGGATAGCCCTGTACGTCTCCTGCTCGATGGCAAACCCCAGTCTGGAGGCAAATCGCACGGCCCGCAGCATCCGCACCGGATCTTCCCGGAACCGGATGGCCGGGTCGCCGATGCACCGGACAAGGCGCTTTTCAAGATCCTCCAGGCCGCCCACATGGTCGATGACGCTGAATGTCTTGATATCGTAAAAAAGGCCGTTGATGGTAAAATCCCGCCTGAGGGCGTCTTCCTCCGGACTGCCGAAGGTGTTGTCCCTTTTGCAGAAGAGATCGGCGTCCGGGTCGGATGGGTCGGCATTTATCTCCGGCATGCGCCTGAAGGTGCTGGTCTCGATGATGTTGGGCCCGAACCTGATGTGGGCCAGCCGAAACCGTTTGCCGATGAGCATGGCGTTGCGGAAAAGTTTCTTGATCTGATTCGGTTTGGCCGAAGTGCCGATGTCGTAATCCTTAGGTGTCCGCCCCAAAAGGAGATCCCGTACACCACCCCCCACCAGATGGGCGGTGTGCCCATGTCGGCTCAGCCGGTAGAGGACTTTCAAGGCATCGGCATCGATGTTTTTCCTGGATACAGTGTGTTCGGAACGACTTCTGATGATCACCGGATTCCTGTACTTGCTGTGATTTCGGGTTGTGATGCGGCTTGAAATTGCCGTGCATCTTCAAAACCCTCTATTTAAGGATAACTCCGCAGAAAGCAAGTTTCCATCGACTCGGGACGGCTGGCAACGAAAGGCCATGGAAAAAGACAGGCGAGAGCGGGTGGCAAGTGGGGAATTCGGCTCGCGGCAAGGGGGAAATTCGGCTCGCGGCAAGCGGCGAGCGGCAAGCGGAAGAGAAAAAGCACAAGGCTTTAAGATCATTGAAAAACGAAGATCTCTTTTCCCTGACCCTTGGGTCCCTTGAGTCCCTTGGGTCACTTGGGTCCCTTCCGTCCCTCAGCGCAGACTCCGGCACCAGCAAGCAGAAACCAATTCCTTGCGTTTCAACTCACTGCGTCTTGGACAGGCTCAAAAGGGCACTGTTCTGGGGTGCCCAGGACCGCTGCCTGGACGAATCGATGATCCGGGTGGCGCCGTCTGCAGGGACAGGGGCGGAAAAGAAGAAACCCTGCGCCTTTTCCCCGTCAAGTTCTATGAGTCTGTGCAGCTGGGTCATGGTTTCCACACCTTCGACCACCACCCCGATACCCATATCTTTGGCCAGATGGATGATGGTGCGCACAATTTTTTCGTTCGTGATCTTGTCCTGCCCTCGTCCGCTGGTAAAGATCTTGTCGATTTTCAGGGTGTCGATGGGAAACATATGCAGATAGGAAAGGGAAGAGTACCCGGTCCCGAAATCATCGATACATATGCCCACCCCCATACTTTTGAGGGACTTCAAGATGTTTCTGACTTGAAACTCGTTTCGCAGCAGCGCACTTTCGGTGATTTCCAGGATTATGGAGCCGGTGGGACAATCATACTCCTTCAATGTCTGCTCCACCTGCTGGAGAAAGCCGGGGTGAGTCACCTGCTTGCTCGAAATATTTACGGCGAGCCTGAAACCCTCCAAGTCCGGGTACTCTTTCTGCCAGGAGCTCAGGTGCAGGCAGGTCTGCTGCAGGGTGGAAAGACCTATGGGCACGATCATGCCCGTGTCCTCCGCCACAGGGATGAAAACCCCCGGGTCGATGACGCCTTTTTGGGGGTGATGCCAGCGCAGCAGTGCCTCGAACCCGGAAAGGGAAAAATCATCCAGACTGACGATCGGTTGAAAATAGGGCACCAGTTCACCCTGGTCGTGGGCCATGCGCAAATCGCTTTCGAGCTTCAGCTGGGCCACGGCTTTCCGGTGCATGGCCTTGCTGAAGACCTTGAATTTCACCCCGATTTCGCCCTTGGTCCTGTACATGGCGATATCCGTGTCCCGAATGATCTCCTCTGCCGTGCGGTATTCCTGCTGATTGTTGCTGAACACGATCCCGATGCTCACGGAGGGGAAAACCGTATCGCCCTCGATCAAATAAGGCTTGGACATCTCCTCATTGATCCGTTCAGCAACCCTGGTCACCTCCATGATGGAACTGATCCCTTCCAGGAGAACGGCAAATTCGTCACCACCGAAACGGGCGATTGTATCGCAATGCCCCACGCATGTCTGGATTCTTTGGGTCATGGCTATGAGCATCTGATCGCCGGCCCGATGACCGAAACTTTCGTTGACCATCTTGAACCGGTCCAGGTCCAGAAACAGCACGGCAAAGACGAAACGAGGATCCTTTTTGCTCCGAACAAGGCATTGTTCCAGCCGGTCCAGGAAGAGCACCCTGTTCGGCAGTCCTGTCAGCTCGTCGTGCAACGCCTGATGGGTGAGTTGTTCCAGAACTCGTTTCTGGTTTGTCACGTCGGAGAACGAGGCCACGCTCTGGCTGGTTCCGGGAATCATCTCCACCGTGATGAGCACGTTCCGCTCCTCGTCGTTTTTGCGCTGGAACACGGCCTCGAATTTCCTGGGAGCCTGGGCCGGATTCCGCTGTCGGGCCGAATGGTAGCGGTTGATCCTGTCCCGCTCCTGGGGATGAAAGAACTCCCCGACCTCCATTTTGCCCTCGATTTCCTCTTTGGAGTATCTGGAAAGTCGGATGAATTCCGAGTTGGCAATGGATATCGTACGATCTCCGTCGATGATGATGGTTGCCGTTCCAGTGTTTTCAAAAATCGCCCGGTAGATATTTTCCTTGTGGAAAAGCTCTGTTTTGACCCGCCTGGATTCCATGCACTCCAAATAGTTCGACAACAGGGTGGCGATGGACTTGATGAAGTACTGCTCATCCACATTCCAGATCTTTCCCTGATCATTGTGGGAGAGAAAGATCGCCGCTTTGAGTTCGTGGTTCAGGCAAACAGGAACAGCGGCAAGCGAACCCACCTCCTCACCGGTGCCGAGCCGATCGATCATTCCCAGTCCGGCAGAATCCTTCCTGCAGCCGTTGGTGAGAGCAATGAATTCGTTTCGTGTGCATTTTTTGAACAGGGAGAGCAATTCCCCGGAGGAGATCACACTACCGCTGCTGAATATTCTGGACCGGCTGTTGTACTCCGACAGAGAAACCGCCTGGGCGAAATCATGGTTGAGCAGCCATACCGATGCACTCTGAGCCTCGGTAACGCTTACCGCCACCCTGGCGATCCTTTGGGCGATTTCTTCCAGCCTGCGGTTTTCCGACAGCGTCTTGGAGAGGTAATCCAGGGCATTCTTCTGCCTGGTGAGTTTTTTTTCCAACTCGATTTGCTTCATGATGTACCGGCTGAGGAGACAATTTTCGATGAAAAATCGGATTTCTTTTGTGAGTACGAAACTCGAACGCACCTGTTGCCCAAGGGAAACAATCCCATCAGAGGAAAGAACAACTTCACTGGGAGGCTTGACCACGGCAGAAGAAATTTCAGGCCATGAAGCGGTGCGGAAGAAAACAGAGGAGCCGGTCTGTTTTGAGTGTGAGAGAGAGGTGCCCTGGTCGCCGAGAATCATCCCTACTCCGATGCGTGCCGGGAGACAACCTCTTTGAGAATATTTACAAAAAATTAATGCAAGGTATTATTTTTCCAGAGAATACCATTCACACTTTGGCACGAAAACATTTGCGCCGCATGGGCGATCAGCATTCTGCATACCCAGGGGAATTGAAAAGGGGGCTGCTAATGCAGGGTTTCCAGCATGGCCTCAGCCAGCTTCTTGCGATCCCAAAGTTCGATGGACTCTTTCCTGGCCACGGCCTGGGCCGGATAATTGACGGCACCGTTGGTTATGACCAGCCCCCGCTGAGCGTTGAAACGGTGTTTGGCGGCAATGACTTCCTGCACCTCCCGCAAGCCGATTCGCTCATTGGTGCGCACCCCGAAGGCCGGGACGGTTTCCCCTCTGTCTTTCAGGATCAGGGCCGCTGTTCCCCTGCCGGAGGGTGCAACCCGGTCGACGGTGTATCCGATTTTCGAGAGCAGATCGGCCAGAAAAGCCGCGAAATCGTCATCATTCATGGCGTCCACCCGGGCCACCCCGGATCGCTTGTACTTGGATAGTGTCCGTCGTTCCACAATCTTGTATACAGCAACGATCACGGCCAGAATGAAAAAAAGCGGGAGGGATTGGAGGGCTATATCGATCAGGGAATCCATAGGGGTATCCTTTGCTGCAGGTGATCCACCTCTTTAGCACCCCACCCCGGCCCCGGGCAAGCGGACTGGGTTGCCCCGGGCATTGATCCTTCAGCCAGAAGAGGATGCCATGCTTTCTCCAGTGACGGCCCTGAAACCTGATGTGACAGAAACAGGCGCATGCTCCTGACCAATATCCCCCGGAAGCATTCAAAAAAACCAGCGGGCACACAGATCTCGAAGTTGCTTTTCCAATGATACTGAAATCTTCTTTCTCAAATGCAGCAACAGGCTTCGTTCCCGGAAAAATGGCAAGGGAAATGCAGAGGTTTCTTCAGACTGAAACACGTGTGGATGGTTTGCCCGAGGTACTCCCCTCACTCACAGAAAGCCCCTTCGCCGTAAATGTCCTCCACAGTCGCCACGGTGTTTCAGTCTTTTTTTCCCTTTCCACCGCTCTTCCCGCCTCCCATGCCAAGCACCGCTTCCTGTTTCTCGCTGCACCATATTTCCCATCAGCCGGAAAACACACGCCGGAGCATTGCCGGGTCCCCGGTTCCATGGACCATATCCCCGGATCACACCCATTGCCTCTTCTGTATCTTCCTGCGCCACATCCTCTATTCGCCAACCCCCCATTTCTTCTGCTAGAATCCAATCTGCCGATTTCCCTCAAAACCCTGTCCAAACACCAGGAAGACCATGAAACACCGCGATGCCTGCGCCATTATTGCTTTTGCCGACAAACGGGGACGGAGCACCCACGCCAATATCGTCCGGGCCGTGGAGTCCCTGCGGATGATGGGCCACCGCTCCGGGGGAATCGACGGCGAAGGCGACGGGTGCGGCATTTCCCTGGATATCCCCCGGGAAATCTGGGCCCGCAGACTCGATGCCCAAAAGCTCAGTCCCTATCTGTCGGAAAGCCGGGGATTTTTTGTGGCCCATATCCTGATCCCCTTTCCGTACCGCTCCCAGGCGGAAGAGATCCGAAAACAGGTCCTTGTCAAATTCGCTTCTGCAGGCCTCGAGGTGCTCATCCAGCGAAACGGCGGGACCAGAGATGAAGAGCTGGGATTCAGGGCCCGGACCGAACCGCCGCTTTTTTGGCAGGTTGCCGGCATGGTCGAGGGCGAAGACCGGCTGAGCCGGGATCGAACGTTGTTCCGTCTTCGGGCCGCACTGGAGCGGGAGGTCCCCGGAGCCCATGTCGCCTCCCTGAGCCTCGATTCCGTGGTCTACAAACTCAGGGGCATGCCCGAACTTCTGTTCCGGGTCTATCCCGAACTCCTGGACGAGGACATGCGTTCTGTCATCACCCTGGGGCACAGCCGGTACTCCACCAACACGCTGCCCACGGTGGAGCGGGCCCAGCCGTTTTCTCTTCTGGGCCACAACGGCGAGATCAACACCATCGAACGGCTTCGCCATGCCGCCGAGGTTCTGGACATCCCCGCTGTTCCACAGGGCAGCGATTCCCAGGACCTCAACCGGGTCATCGAAGGACTCATCCATCTCTATAGGCTGGATGCGCTGGAGGCCCTGGAGATGGTCTTTCCGGCCATCCACTCCCAGGTGGACGGGTATTCAGAACACCTGCAGCGTCTCTATGCGTTCTACCGCTGGTTTTTCCCTGTTTCCGCCCAGGGCCCGGCAGCGGTGGTGCTCCGGCATGGGGATCTCTGCATGGGCAGCGTCGACGCCCTCGGCCTCAGGCCCCTGTGGTTCGGCGAAAGCGATTACGACCTCTTTCTCTCTTCTGAAAAAGGGGTGGTCGACCTCAAGCACACCCTGGCCGATCCCAGGCCCCTTGCTCCCGGGGAAAAGATCGCCCTGTACGCGCCAAAGGGGACCCGGGCCGAAGTGCTGGACTACGGCCGCATTCAGGACCGCCTCACCTCCCTGATGGACGCCCGGGGTGCATCCCTTCGTTGTCCCAGGTCCCCTGGTTCGGTCACGGCATCCGGAAGCTGGTATCTGACCGAGTCCGGTGAAGTCGCCTCGTTTCCGGACCACTGTGAGTCCCTGCTGGCTGCTTTCGGGTGGCAGAAATACGACATGGACATGCGGCGCAGAACCATCCTGGACGGCCGAGCGCCCATTGGCTCGCTTGGGTTTCAGGGGCCGCTCGCCTGCCTGCGGCCGGAAACCCTTCCCAATGTGACAGACTTCTTTCAGGAAGATGTGGCCGTGGTCACCAACCCGGCCATCGACCGGGAACGGGAAAGCGAGCACTTCAGCACCAGGATCGTCCTCGGGAACAGGCCCGACATTCGGTGCCGCAAGACCCCCCCGCCCATCGGGATCGAACTCGATTCTCCCCTCATCCTCTGCTCCACTGACGTTGCCCCGACCATTCCTCCTGCCCGGGTCCACAGCCTGGCGGCAGAAGCAGGAAGTCTGACGCTGGAGGAATTGGGCGCCAGGTTCACCGGGGGTGGGCGCGAACCCTCCCGGGTCAAATTTCTGGACACCACGTTTGAGGCCGGGACCAGTCTTTCCCGTCGGCTCGACACCTTGTGTGAACAGGGTCTGGAGGCGGTCAGGGGAGGGGCCGGGTACCTTGTTCTGGACGATGCCTCGAGCTTTCAAGAGGGCAGAGTTTTCATCGACCCGGCACTGGCCACAGCCGCTCTCGGTCGCTGCCTCACCCAGGCGAAGCTCCGCCGGGAAACGAGTCTCGTGGTCCGGTCCGGGGCCGTCCGGAATCTGCACGACATCATGGTCTTGCTCGGTCTGGGAGCCGACGGGATCGTCCCCTCCCTGATATGGCGGACCGCGTGTGCACTTGCTGATGAGCGGACTTCGGCCTTCGAGGCTCTGTCCAACACCATGAACGTGCTGCGTACGGGCATTGAACGGGTCATGTCCACCATGGGCATCCATGAACTCTCAGGCTACGGCAGGATTTTTACGTCCATCGGTCTTTCCAGATCCCTGGCCCGACTGTTCGACTGCCGTGACTTCCCGGGGTCGGCCGCGGGCGGCCTGGACCTCGCCCGTATCGAGAACATGGCCGAACAGCGGCTTCAGATCGCGCGCGGAAAACAGGAGTTTGTCTTCACGAGCCCGCCCCCGAGAAACCGCAAGGCAGGCAAAATCATCCGGGCAGCGGCCCTGGGCGGGATCACGGCTGCGGAAATGTCCAGGAAGCTTGCCGGCATCGACAGGGAAAACCCTGTGGCCATCAGGCACCTTCTCGACTTTGCAGCCGCTGACCGCAGCGAGGTCGATCCCTCCGTGGTCGATCTTACCGTGGGCACGCATTCGCTGCCCGTGTATATCGCGGCCATGTCCTTCGGCTCCCAGGGCGAGAACTCGTTTCGGGCCTATGCCCTGGCCGCAAAGCTCGCCGGGACGCTTTGCATGAACGGCGAAGGCGGGGAAATCCCGGACATGCTCGGTGGCTTCCGGGGACACCGGGGACAGCAGATCGCCTCCGGCCGCTTCGGGGTGTTTGTGGGCCTTCTCAACTCCGCAGACGTCATCGAAATCAAAATCGGACAGGGAGCCAAACCCGGGGAAGGCGGGCACCTTCCAGGAAGCAAGGTCAGCGGCCTCGTGGCCAGGGCCCGGCGGTGCACTCCCGGGATAACCCTCATCTCCCCGTCCAACAATCACGACATCTACTCCATCGAGGATCTGCACCAGATCATCACCGAACTCAAGACCGCCAATCCCAAAGCCCGGATCTCCATCAAAATCCCGGTGACCAGCGGCATTGGAACCATTGCCGTGGGCATCGCCAAGGCTGGTGCGGACATCATCACGGTGAGCGGGTACGAGGGCGGAACCGGGGCGGCCCGGGAGCATGCCAAGAAGCACGTCGGCCTCCCTGTGGAGATCGGTGTGGTCGAAGCCCACAAGGCCCTGATCCAGGCCGGGTTGCGAACCCGGGTGGAACTCTGGTGCGACGGCGGTCTGCGCAGCGGCGCCGACATGCTCAAGCTGGTTCTGCTCGGCGCCGACCGCCTCGGGATCGGAACCGCCGCCCTCATGGCCATCGGGTGCATCAGCTGTGAACGATGCCACCTGGACCGCTGCCCCAGGGGCATCTCCACCCAGATCCAGTCCCTGGAGGAAGCCAAAGGCAGAGGCGTCAAGGGGTACAAACCCCGGGAAACCGAAGCCGAGGCCCGGAATCTGGCCCGCCTCCTTGCTGCTTACGGCGAGGAGATGCGCATCCATCTCGCCGCACTGGGCCTGACGACCATACGGGAAGCAGTGGGACGCTGCGACCTTCTGGTTCAAACCCGCTTCAGGGACCGGTTTGAAGCCGAAAAACTGCTCGCCATGGCCGGTTCAGGGGAAGCGGACACCAAAGGATCCAGGGAACTGCGCCCCCTGCGCCGGCCCCTCAACCATCTGACCCGGCTCATCTCGGACCTGGCCATGGACCACTTCCGCGGGGGGGACCAGGTTGTCCGGTACACGGACGAGGAAGTCCGTTCCACAGACCGGGCCCTGGGAACCCACCTTGCCGGGGCCATGGAACGGAGCCCCGGGGTCGGATCGGAACGCACCGCTCTGATCCGGCTGGAAAATTCCGTGCCTGGAAACGGCCTGTGTGCCTTCATTGCCCCCGGGATCAAGACCGTGGTGCTTGGGGGCACCCAGGACGGTGCGGCCAAGGGGAGCGCCGGAGGCGGCCTGAGCGTGCTCCGGGGGACCAATCTTCTGGGCCGGCGCATCGACGGGTCTGTGGGCAAGAGCTTCGGATACGGAGCCACAGGCGGGCTGTTCATGGTGCAGAATTATGCGGATTCCAGAGCCTGCGTGCGCTTTTCCGGTGCGGATGCGGTTTTCGGCGCCCGGTTGACGGAACCGCTCAGGGACGACCAGGGCAATCTGGCCACCCGGGCGCACCTCAAGGGGTTTGCCTTTGAATACATGACCGGGGGCAGGATCGTGGTCCTTGGCGACCCCGGCCCCTGGATCTGCTCCGGGATGACCGGCGGGCGTGTCTACCAGTGCCTCCACCCGAACCTGGGCCTGGATGAAAAGGCTGTTGCCCGCAGGCTGGCCCGAGGGGCTGCCGTGGACCTCCGCCCCCTTGACGACCAGGGCATTGCCGAAGTCCAGGAGCTTCTGGAAATCTATTGCACGGAACTGGAAGAGAGTTTCCAGGAGCAGGAAGCTGCTGCGGTCCGAGCCATCACGGCGGACGCAGCGGCCCGATTCCTCATGATCCTGCCCAAAGCAGTGGAGCTTCCCCAGGAGTGATGACGGGATTTTGCAAGCAGTAAAAGCAAGCAGCGAGCAGCAAGCAGGCAGAAGGAAAGGCGAAAGACAGGGAATCATCCGGGCTTTCCCTCCTTCCGTCATCCCGGCCCTGGAGTCGGGCTCCAGAGTGAGTGCGGTAGAATGCCTGGATCCCGGCTCAAGGGCCGGGATGACGACACTACCGATGTGTCATTGCCCGGCTTGCATGCCACGGCGTAGTCTTAGCGAAGACGGGACCGGGTAATCCATGCCTTTTGCAGGATCGGGCACGAACCTGGATGCCCCGATCAAGTCGGGGCATGACAAGAAAAGAAAGCCGAGGATCTGGGCGGAATGTGGTTGTTC
>JBKHAV010000082.1:0-12811 GCA_046542715.1 Desulfovibrionales bacterium | reverse complement strand
AAGCCGTGTGGTGACATTTCTTCCTATGATGCTGTAGTAAGCGTCCTTAAACCTTGAACCTTGAACCTTAAACCCTTAATCTCCTCCCATGCCCGAACACCATCGCCCCACCATCGTCATCCTGGACGGCTACACCATCAACCCCGGGGACAACCCCTGGGACCCTGTGGCGGAACTGGGCGAGCTTGTCGTGTATGACCGCACCCCGGCCCGGGAGGTCATTTCCAGGGCCCGGGAGGCGGATATCCTGCTCACTTCCAAGGTGGAACTGGACGAACAGGTCCTCTCCGCACTGCCGCGGCTGAAATTCGTCTCCCTCCTGGCCACGGGTTACAACCATATTGATACAGAGGCTGCCGGCCGCCTCGGGATACCGGTCTCCAATGTCCCGGCTTACTCCACCCCGTCCGTGGCCCAGTTCACCATGGCCCTTTTGCTGGGGCTCTGCCACCGGGTGGAGCTGCACGACCGGGCCGTGCACCAGGGGGAATGGGCCGCGCAGGAGGATTTCTGCTTCTGGAAGACCACGCAGATCGAACTGGACGGGAAAACCTTCGGGATCGTGGGGTTCGGGGATATCGGCCAAAAGGTTGGGGAACTGGCTCACGCGCTGGGCATGAACGTTCTGGCCTACAATCCCAGGCCGAAGAATCGCCCGAAATACGACCCGTTCGCCTTTGCCGACATCGAGGAACTTTTCGCCCGATCCGACGTGGTTTCGCTCCACTGCCCCTTGACCCATGACAACGAGCAATTCGTGGACTCGGCCCTGCTCGATCTGATGAAGCCCTCCGCCTTTCTTTTGAACACCGCCCGGGGCGGGTTGATCCGGGAATACGATCTCGTCCGCGCGCTGAAACAGGGAATTATCGCAGGCGCCGCGCTCGACGTGGTTGCCAGGGAACCCCTTCCTGAAGAAAGCCCGCTGCTCACAGCCCCGAACCTGCTGATCACTCCCCACATGGCCTGGGGATCCCTTGCGGCGAGGAGCCGTCTGACCCGGCAGACCGCATCGAATATTCAGGCCTTTCTGGAAGGAAGCCCCATAAATCTCGTCAATGCCGGGCCCCCTGGAACCGGACCGTGAACCGCCGCGCCGGCCTGAACCGCTGCCCCTGGGCAGGACCTGATCCCCTGTACATCGAGTATCACGACACTGAATGGGGGGTTCCCGTGCGGGACGACCGGCTTCTGTTTGAATTTCTCGTCCTGGAAGGAGCCCAGGCCGGCCTCAGCTGGCTGACCGTACTGCGCAAGCGGCAACAATACCGTAAGGTCTTCAGCAACTTCGACATCGAGCGGGTGGCCGGCTACGACGATTCTGCCATTGAAACCCTTCTGCAGGACCCCGGCATCATCCGCAACCGGCTCAAGGTCCGTTCCGCCGTGACTAATTCCCGGGCCGTGCTGAACCTTCAAAAACAGCACACCAGCCTGTCCGATTTCTTATGGTCCTTTGTGCAGGACACCCCGAAACAGAACCACTGGCAGACCATGGACGAGGTCCCCTCCAGGACTCCGGAATCGGATCGGATGAGCCTGAGCCTCAAAAAGGCGGGATTTTCCTTTGTCGGCTCGACAATCTGCTACGCCTTCATGCAGGCAGTGGGCATGGTCAACGATCATCTCGTAGACTGTTTCCGCCACGAGGAAGTCCGGACGCTTTCCCCGCACCCGGGCTCATCCCGGCCTTGATTTGCCCTTCTCTTCCCTTTTGTGAAATAGTATGGCTTCAGCAATGGAGAACTTGCCACGCAAGGGGGCCGCATGACATCGTCGACAGAACAATTGGGCACGCAGGAAAAGGGTTCGCGAACCTGGGGCATGCTCTGCCACCTATCGGCCCTTTCCCTGTTCGTCGGGATTCCCTTCGGCAACCTCCTCGGTCCGCTTCTGGTCTGGCTGATCAAGCGGAACGAACATCCTTTTGTGGACGAGCAGGGCAGGGAGTCCTTGAACTTCCAGATATCCATGTCCATCTACGGGCTGATCGCGGCCCTGTTCGTGGTTGTTCTGGTGGGATTCTTCTTTCTCTTTGTCCTGGTCGTGGTGGATGTCATCTTCGTGGTCATCGCTTCGGTCAAAACCAGTAACGGGGAACCATACCGTTACCCCTTGACTCTGCGGCTCATCCGGTAGTGAGAATTTTTTTTTTTAAACACAGGAGAAAAAATATGCACGCGTTGAAAAATGCCTTTGCCAAACTTGTCCTGATACCCGCGGCCGTCCTGGTCATGCTGTCCTCGGCTGCGCTGGCCCATGACACCGAACCCGCACTTCAGTGTGAGCGGCCTGAAGTCCCTGAGCGGTTCATCTCTCAGGAACAGGCCGACCAGTTCATGAACCAGGCCAATACGTATCAGGAGTGTATCAACCAATTCATCGAAGCGCAGAATGCTGCGGTCGAAGTTCACCGCAAGGCCGGCCAGGAGGCGTTGAATGTCTGGAACTCCTTTGCGTCGGAAGTCAATGAAAAGACCGGCCAATAACAGGATGCTATGAATTCTGCGCTCCACCCGAAGAAGCTGCTCTGTTTTGCCCACCGCGGTGGAGGAGGCAAAGCACCGGAAAACACCATGGCCGCTTTTGCCCGAGCCGTCCGCATGGGCACGGACTGGATCGAATTGGACATCCGGGCGGTTGAGGGGGAACTCATCGTCTTTCATGACGAACGACTGGAACGAACAACGGACGGAATAGGTCCGGTTTCCGGCCAAAAACTCTCCTATCTCCGTTCCCTGGATGCCGGAGACGGACAGAAGATACCCTTTCTCTCCGAAGTCCTGGATCTGGCCGCCGGTAGGGTCGGCATCAATATCGAACTCAAGGATCAGGAATCCCTGGATCTTCTTTCAGCCCTCCTTCCCGAATATGTCGGGAGGACCTGCTGGTCCGAGCTCCTCCTGTCCTCATTCGACCGGTCGATCCTGGCCCGGATTCCCCGATGCATGCCGCAGGTCCGAATCGGTGTCCTGACCGAACATCCCGGACCGGAAGATGTCGATTTCGCTCGATCCCTGAATGCATTTTCCCTGCATCCCGGCCTGGACAGCCTGCACCTGCCCTTTGTAGAGGCATGTCACGCCAAGGGACTGCTTGTCATCCCCTATACCGTGAACACGAGAAGGGACATGGTCCGGGTGCAAAACATGGGGGCTGACGGGATCTTTACCGACTATCCCGAACTCGTGTTGGAACGACGTGTCAATCCTGCTGCGCTGTAAAAATCTGAACCCTTGAGGAACAATGAGCAACAACGAAAATAATCAGGCCAAAAAACCACGAAAAGGGTCGCTGTTCGGGCTGAACCCTCCCCGGGAGGACAAAGGCGAAAAACCCCGGAAGGAGTCAAAGCCTGAACCCGAACCGACGACCAGGCCCGAAAAGCCTGCACAGCAGGAAGAAACTCCCTTCGAAAAGAAGCCTGCAAAGGCCAAGCGGACCAGACGGCCCCGCAAAAAGCCGGAAAAGAAAGTTCCCCAGACGGAAACCGCTCCGCAGCCAGGCCCTGCCCAGGAACCCCTGGCTCAAGACGAACACGCTGTTGTCCAACCACAGAAGCCTTCTCGGGAACGCACACAAAAGCCCAGACCTCCCCGGAAGGAACCGCAGCAGGAACAGCACGCTTTCGGGGAACAGACTCTTCAGGCAAAGCAGCCTCCTCAGGCAAAGCAGCCTCCTCGGGAAAAGCCGGCGCCACGAGAGCAGCGGCCTCCTTTAGAGCCCCTGGCCGAAGTCAAACTGGAAGACTTGTCGCCCCGTATCCAGGAGGCCTGTGCCCGGGCCGGGTGGCCCGGACTGACTGCGGTACAGTCCAGAGCCGTTCCCTATCTTCTCCAGGGGCGCGATGTCATGGTCCAGTCCCGGACCGGAAGCGGCAAGACCGGGGCCTTTGTCCTGCCGCTGATCGAGCGGATCGACATAAGCGATCCCCATCCCCAGGCTTTGGTTCTGGTTCCCACCAGAGAACTGGCCCGTCAGGTCTCCGCTGATGCCGAACTGCTGTACGGCCCGGAAAGCGTCCGGGTGGCCGCGGTTTTCGGCGGCGTGGGGTACGGTCCGCAGATGGAGGCCTTCCGCAAGGGGGCGCATCTGGTCGTGGGCACGCCGGGACGGATTCTGGACCACCTGCTCCGAAGGACCCTCTCCCTGGACACGCTGAAGGTTCTTATCTTTGACGAAGCCGACCGCATGCTCTCCATGGGATTTTACCCGGACATGCAGCGGATCAAGCAGTATCTTCCCAATCGGCAGGTGAATTCCTGCATGTTCTCGGCCACCTTTCCGACCCACGTGATCCGCCTGGCTTCCGAGTTCATGCGCGAGCCGGAGATGTTGAGCCTTTCCAGGGACAATGTCCACGTGGCTGAGATCGAGCACGCCTTTTGCGTTGTCCCGCCCATGGAACGGGACCGCGCTCTGGTTCGGCTCATCGAGATGGAAAACCCCCATTCCGCCTTCATCTTCTGCAACACCAAGGCGGACGTGCACTATCTCTCCGTGGTTCTGCAGCGGTTCGGCTACGACGCGGACGAACTCAGCTCCGACCTGACCCAGGTCAAGCGGGACCAGGTCGTGGCCCGGATCCGCTCCGGAGGGCTGCGCTTTCTGGTGGCCACGGATGTGGCGGCCAGGGGGATCGACATCCCGGACCTTTCCCACGTTTTCCAGTACGGCCCGCCCGAAGATCCCGAGGCGTACGTGCATCGCTCCGGGCGCACCGGACGTGCCGGTGCTGGCGGAAAAGCCATCTCTCTGGTGGCCGGCATGGAACGTGTCGAGATCAAGCGGATTGCCGAACGCTTCAGCATCGACATGCAGGAGATGGAGATGCCCTTGGACGAGGAGGTCGCCTCCCTTGTGGGCGAGCGCTTGACCGCCATTTTGGAGGCCCAGCTGCGCACCAGAGATCGGATACAGCGCGAACGGCTGCGCCGCTACTTTGCCATGGCCAAAGAGCTGGCCCGGGAGGACGACCCGGAAATCCTGGCCATGCTTCTGGACGATTACTACCAGAAATTCCTCCAGACCAAACCCGACGGTCCTGCCGTGGACACGAGCGGACCGGTTCAGCCTGAGCGAAACGGTTCACCCCAAAAACCGGCGCAAGGCAAACGGCGAAAACGGCGGCCCCCAAAGAAACCCGCGGATTCGTAGGCTCAGCTCACATTCTCCCGGAGAATCACAATGGCCCGCCTGCGAATTGATCTGCCCGGACACTTCCCGTTCACCACCTCCCTTCGGGTGCGGGTCACCGACCTGAACTACGGCGGACACCTGGGAAACGATGCCGCCCTTGGCCTCCTGCACGAGGCCAGGGTGCGGTTCCTCGACAGTTATGGGTTTTCCGAACAGGACGCCGGCGGTGTCGGCCTGATCATGGCCGATGCCGGGATCGTGTACCGCTCGGAAGGCTTTCTTGGCGATGCCCTGACCGTGGAGATTGCCCCTTCGGACCTCTCCCGCTCAGGCTTCGACCTCCTCTACCGGATCACGAATGCGGACTCTGGAGCGGAAGTTCTCCGGGCCAGGACCGGCATGATCTTTTTCGATTACGGCTCCAGACGCATTGTCAGAGCCCCGGAATCGTTTACCTCCCGGGTCTTTCCTCAGACCCTCTGAAGCCGGCATGGTGACCCTCACCACCAGAACGCGGCCGCCGTCGTGGTCATGCCTGGAATTCTTTGGCGCTCCAGACTTGGACAGGAACGTTTTTTCATTTAGAGATAGAGAAAACCATTTCGATCCGGCTCACCCTGTCCCTGGAGGAACCATGACCACCTATACCGTCACACCGCTCCTGGTCGGACTGCGCAGCGCAGACCAGGGAATGATGACCTATCAAAGCGACTACGGACGACAGATCTGGCTGCCCATGTGGGCCTTTCTCCTGCAGGGTGGGGGCGACAACATTTTGGTGGACACCGGGCTGGACGACTTCATGGTTCCGCCGCGTTTCACGGAGGAGACCGGACTCAACCCGCTCTTCATGGAGGAGGCCCTCGCCGAAATCGGACTTGCCCCGGACGATATTCACATGGTCATCAACACCCATCTTCATGATGATCACTGCGGCAACAATCCCCTCTTCAACAATGCGACATTCTTCATCCAGAAAGCGGAAATCGATATCTGCCGCGCCCCTCATCCTGTAGACGACCGGTATGACGAATCGTTTCTCCAGGATATCACGATCATTGCATGTGACGGCGATTTTTCCCCTGCAGAAGGGGTCGAATGTGTCTCTACTCCCGGGCATACCCCCGGCTGCCAGACAGTGCGCGTGGCCACAACAACGGGACCGGTCATCATACCCGGCTTCTGCTGCAATGCAAAAAACTTCCCCAGAAACGGGAATGCAGTCTGTCCCGGTGTACACAGTGATGCCTTCCAGGCTTACGATTCCGCACAACGGGTTCAGGCAATGGCCGGAAAAATCCTGCCCTTGCACGAAGTAACTGTTCCAGACCTGCTTTCTTCCTAAGTGATACAGTTTTTTTCTGCAACTTTCGTCTCCCCGGATCATATCTATATTGCCAAAGGATATCGCTCCTTCGGAAATACAGAGTTTGAACGAAATTTCCCTTCCCCAGTCCAGCATTTTAGGGCTTCATCACCGCCCCATACAAAAACTCTGCCTGTTGCCATAGCGCAATGCACCTAGGGGGTAAGGCCATCCCAGAACTTTCTTCTCTTTGCACGCCCTCCACGTATCCCATCATAAGGATCGTATATCCACCGAATCCGTTCCTATTAGGATGGGATGACAGCAGTGACTCCGTCTTCATGACGTACTGCATTGCACTGTCTTTTGGTTTGACACTTTGCAGCTTTTCTGTTTAACAATTCGTCCGAAAACTTGAGTGTTTCACTTGTTCCAATCGCCACCAGGAATTGCAACGCAACGTCGCTTCTATATTTTGATAATGAAGAGGATTCTCTTTATCGAATCCACGAACAACTGACCAAAGGGGTATTTATGAAGTCATTGAAAAGCGTTCACTGGATTGCCTTTGTTCTCCTGGCTGCGCTTTGCGTTTTGCCTGCCTGCGGCCAAGAGGAAACCGAAGCTGACTCCCTGACGCGAGTCAAAGAGGCCGGGGAGATCAGTTTCGCCATGAGCGGGGGATATCCGCCTTTCAATTTCTACAATGACAAAAATGAACTGGTCGGGTTTGACGTGGATGTGGCCAACGAGGTGGCCGACAGGATCGGCGTCGCATTCAAGCCGGTCACCACGGAATGGAGCGGAATCATCGAGGGGCTGCGCTCCGGGGCCTACGACGGCATTTTGGGGTCCATGGCTGTGACCGAAGACCGCCTCAAGGTCGTGGACTTTTCCACCCCCTACTACTATTCCGGGGCACAACTCATGGTCCGCGAAGATGCCCCCTTTGATTCCCCTGAAGATCTCCAGGGCGAGACCATCGGGGTGGTTACCGGAACGACGTTTGAGCAGGACGCTGAAAAGCTCGGGGCCGGCGAAGTCAGACTCTACAAGGATGACAACCAGACCCTGATGGAACTTGAAAACGGCGTGGTGGATGCCGTGATCACGGACCGCGTGGTGGGCGTGAACGCCATGAATACCGAGAAGTTCGATATCGACATGCTGGGCTCACCCCTGCGCAGTGAAGACATTGCTGTGGCCATCCGCAAGGATGACGACACGCTGCTCCAGGAGGTCGACTCCGTGATTACTGCCATGCACGAAGACGGGACCCTGACCGCATTGAGCGAAAAATGGCTCGGTGTGGACATCACCAAAAAGTAACACCACAATCCTCACTGGGGCCGGCCCTCGGGCCGGCCCTTTTCCTGTCCCTGCAACCCGACATCCCAAGTAGGACCAGATGGACTACGAACTTTCCGCACTGATCGATTATCTGCCCTATTTTCTCCCTGCGGCATGGATGACCTTGAAAGTCACCGTCCTGGGTATCGGCCTGGGATTGCTCCTGGGACTGTTCACCGCCTTTGCCCGTATTTCTGACAAGTTTTATTTTGGCCTGCCTGCCCAGGCTTACATCTATCTCATCCGCGGCACGCCTCTGCTTTTGCAGCTGCTCTTCCTCTACTACGGGCTGCGGGGACTTTTGGGGCTGGAGGCGCTCACCTCCGCGATTCTGGCTCTGGGAGTGCACAACGGCGCATACATTGCGGAAATTTTCCGGGGCTCCATCCAATCCATCAGCACCGGGCAAATGGAGGCGGCACGGTCCATCGGCATGACCTACCGCAAAGCCATGGTCCGGATCATCCTGCCCCAGGCGTTCAAGCGGGCGGTTCCTCCCCTGGGCAACCAGTTCATCATCGCCCTCAAGGACTCTTCACTGGCCAGCGCCATCACCATCAACGAGCTTCTGCTCAAATCCCAGCAGCTGGCGTCCTCGAATTTCCTGATGATGGAGATGCTGACCATCGCCGCCTGTTTTTATCTGCTCTATACCGGAGTGTTCACCTGGCTGCTGCGCCAGGTGGAGCGCAGACTGGCCCTGAGCGGCAGTTAGGAGAATGGAATGATCGAGATCAGGAATCTGCATAAATGGTTTGGGGAAGCTCACGTGCTCAAGGGCATAGACATGGATGTCGACCAATCCGAAGTGGTGGTGGTCATCGGGGCCAGCGGTTCGGGCAAGAGCACCCTGTTGCGGTGCATCAATTTCCTGGAGCAGTTTCAGGAGGGCACCATCAGCTTCGACGGTGAGCCTGTGGGGCAGAGCGAACGGGCCATCAACCTGCTCCGGACCAGGGTGGGCATGGTCTTTCAGCACTTCAACCTCTTTCCGCACATGACCGTGCTCGGAAACGTCATCGAGGGGCCGAACCAGGTCAAGAAGATCCCCCGAAAGAAAGCCCGGGAAATCGGCCGGTTCTACCTGGAAAAGGTCGGGTTGGCGGAAAAGGAGAACGAATACCCTGCCAGCCTGTCCGGAGGTCAGAAGCAGCGCGTGGCCATTGCCCGTTCTCTGGCCATGGAACCGGAAGCCATGCTCTTTGACGAACCCACGTCCGCACTGGACCCGGAACTGGTGGGTGAAGTCCTGAGCGTCATGCGGGAACTGGCCAAGGAAGGCATGACCATGGTCGTGGTCACCCATGAAATGGGCTTTGCCCGCGAAGTCGCCGATCGGGTGATCTATATCGACGACGGCAAAATCATCGAACAGGGCCCGCCCCTGGAAATTTTCGAAAACCCCAAAGAAGAGCGAACCCAAGCCTTTCTGGGGCAGATCTTGTAGAAATCGGTGGTGAAGAACGGACTTGCACGACTTGCACGGACCAGCACGGACTCACACGGACTCATTCGGATCACATCTTGAAATTTCCGCAAAGCAGAGGAGCACTCTTCTTTTCAGGTTCCCCTCCTGAAAAGAAACTCCCCTCTGCCTTTCTCTTCGTGCCCTCTGTGCCTCTGTGGTGATCCTCTTCTGCCTTCCTGCCTTCTGCCTTTCCCTGCTTTGCTGCTAGCCGCTAGCCGCTTGCCTCTCGCCGATTCCTGCTTCCTGCTTGCTCTCTTCAAAACCTCTGAATCAGCACCACCCCGCCGATCACCAGCAGACAGCCGAAGATTCGGGGCAGGCTCATTTCGTGTACTGGAAAGCCGAGCATGCCGAAATGGTCCAGATACAGCGAAGCGAACATCTGTCCGGCAACCATAAGCGCCAGCATAGAGGTCGCCCCCAGCTTGGGGGCCAGAATGATGCTTCCGGCCACGATCACCGCGCCCATGGTCCCGCCGAACCATTGCCACCAGGGGGTTTCCCCGAAGACCCGCATTCCCGGGACCGGGACCCGAACCAGCAAACACCAGATAAACAGCGCCACCGTGCCCACGAAAAAAGAAATCAGGGCGGCCGTGTAGGGGCTGAGCACATGGGTCCGTAAAAGGGCGTTGATGCCGGCCTGGGTCGGCATCAGCCCGCCGACGACAAGGGCTAGAAGGACAAGCAGGGCAAGTTCCATAATCACTCTCACATCACGGTTGAATGTTCTTTCGAGGTAACGTCGGCGCCAGCCGCCAGGGCAGACAACTTGGACCAACCCGGACCGGTTGTCCAGACCCTGGATGGGGCAATCTGAGCAACCCCCTCTTTACATGCAGCAAATCCGCCTTAGGATTGGACGTGATCGAGCCGTCCATTTCCCCGGGAGAACAGCCGGGGGCTTTCCCAAACGATTTGCACGGCAACTGGGCTGAACACCTCCATGGCGCACTTGCGCCTTTTTTCGTCGGAGCACGCATGAAATCTACCATCCATATAGAAGGGGCCAGGCAGCACAACCTGAAAAACCTGAACCTGGACATTCCCCGGGACGAGTTCGTGGTCATCTGCGGACCTTCCGGTTCAGGCAAGTCCACCCTGGCCTTTGACATCGTCTACGCCGAGGGCCAGCGACGTTATGTGGAGTCCCTCTCTGCCTACGCTCGTCAGTTCCTCCCGCAGATGGACAAGCCGGCTGTGGACAAGATCGAAGGGCTCTCCCCGGCCATCTCCCTGGAACAGCAGACCGCCACCCGCAATCCTCGCTCCACAGTAGGAACGGTCACTGAAATCTACGATTTTCTGCGGGTTTTCTATGCTCGCCTGGGCACTCCGTTTTGTCCGCAATGCGACCGGCCCATTGTGGCCCAGAGTTCCGATGAAATCATTCAGTCCATTCTGGACCTGCCGGAAGGAACCCGTTTTCTGCTGCTGGCACCCCTTGTCGAGCACCAGAAAGGCGCCCATCTGGACCGGTTGAAGAAGCTGGTCAAGCAGGGGTTCGTGCGCATTCGGCTCGACCACGAGGTGCTGCCTCTGGATCCCATGCCCCAGGTCGACCCCAAACGGAAACACACCCTGGAACTGGTCGTGGACCGTCTCGTGGTCAAGCCGGATATGCGCAAACGGCTGGCCGACTCCGTGGAGCTGGCTCTGGAGCACGGCAAAGGGCGCATCACTCTTGACGTGGTGGACGGGGACGAGATTTTCTACAGCACTGAAGCGGTCTGCCTGCACTGCTCCGTGAACCTGCCCCGGCCAAGCCCGCAGCTCTTTTCCTTCAACAGCCCGCAAGGGGCCTGCCCCACCTGCCTGGGCATCGGCTCCACAGAGTATTTCGAGCCCAACCTTCTGGCTCCGAACAAGGGGCTCTCCCTGATGGACGGGGCCGTGATCCCCTGGAAAAAGCCTCAGGTCCTGGCCCGGCACGGGCAGCAACTCCGGGCTTTGGGCAAGCGGATGGGTTTTGATCTGGAGACTCCGCTTGCGGATTTTTCCCAGGACGCCCTGGACGGACTGTTCTTCGGCCAGGACGGCTGGCCCGGTATCGTCTCCCTGTTGGAAGAGGGTCAGGAGTTCGGCCGCATCTGGCGCGACGAACTCTCCCGCTTCAAGCAGAGCCGTCCCTGCCCGGACTGCCATGGGGCCCGGCTCAAACCCGAGTCCCTGGCCGTGCGGGTGGACGGACTGAACATCTGGGAGTTCTGCTCCCTGCCCATTGCCAGGTCACTGGAATGGATCCAATCAGTCTCCTTTTCACCCTCCCAGCGGCAGGTTGCCGACCCCCTGCTCAAGGAACTCACTCACCGGCTCGGCTTTCTGGTCAACGTCGGGCTCGATTACATCAGCCTGGCCCGGAACATGGCCACCCTGTCCGGCGGGGAAGCCCAGCGCATCCGGCTGGCCTCCCAGCTCGGCTCGGGGCTGGTCGGGGTCACCTATGTCCTGGACGAGCCCAGCATCGGCCTGCACCCCAGGGACAACGAACGGCTCCTCAGGACCCTGCGGCAGCTCCAGGGACGGGGCAACACCGTCCTGGTGGTGGAGCACGACGAAGAGACCATCCGCAATGCAGACACCATTTTGGAACTGGGGCCCGGTTCCGGGGCTCTGGGCGGGGAACTGGTTTTCACCGGGACTCTGGAAGGATTGCTCCACGACAAGAATTCCCTCACCGGCAAATACCTCCGCGGAGACCTGGTCATCCCCCGGCCGGCAAAGCGCAGAATGCCGAAGCATGAACTCGTCCTCAAAGGGGTGACCACAAACAATCTCAAGGATTTGACCTGTGCCGTTCCCCTGGGCTGCCTGACCTGCGTCACCGGTGTTTCCGGGTCGGGCAAGAGTTCGCTGGTGGTCGACACCCTGTACAAGCACCTGGCCCTGGCCAATGGGATCAAGGTGGACTCCCCCGGGCAGATCCGGGGATTCGAGGGGCAGGAACGGGTGGAAAAGATCATCGCCATCGACCAGACACCCATCGGCCGGACCCCGCGGTCCAACCCGGCCACCTACACCAAGGTGTTCGACGATATCCGCAAGATTTTTGTGGAGACCAAGGAAGCCCGGAAGCGGGGCTACAAGCCGGGACGCTTCAGCTTCAACGTGCGCGGGGGGAGGTGCGAGGCCTGCCAGGGGGACGGACAGATCCGGGTGGAAATGCATTTTCTCCCCGACGTCTTCATCACCTGCGAAGTGTGCGGCGGCAAGCGCTACAACCGGGAGACCCTGGATGTGGACTACAAGGGGTTGAATATCGCCGAGGTCCTGGACATGACCGTGCGGCAGGCTGCGGCCTTTTTCACCCACTACCCGGCCCTGAACCGCAGGCTCTCCATCCTGGAAGAGGTAGGGCTGGAGTATCTGCGCCTGGGCCAGCCCGCCACCACCCTATCCGGCGGAGAAGCCCAGCGTATCAAACTCTCCCGCGAGCTGGGCAAAAAAAGTTTACCCGGAGCCCTCTACATCCTGGATGAACCCACCACCGGGTTGCACATGCACGAGGTGGGCAAGCTCATCCAGGTCCTGCACAAGCTGGTGGACAA
>JBKHAV010000081.1:0-12909 GCA_046542715.1 Desulfovibrionales bacterium | reverse complement strand
CCGCCTCACTTCTTCGTCATTACCCGACTCGATCGGGTAATCCATGCCTTTCGAAGATAGATCCCCCGGTCAAGCCGGAGGATGATGGAGAAGACGTGCCTCTGTGGTGGACCATCTTCGTGTCTTTCTCTTCCTGCTTGCTGCTCGCTGCTTACTGTTTGCTTAATCCTGCTCGCTTACAAAAAATCCGGATCGATGACCGACTTTCCGTTGGCCGTGATCGTCTTCAGGAACTGGATGGTCCGCTTGTCCACGGGAACCAGGGGAAACTTGCCCTGACAGGCGTCGCACTGGCCCATTCCGGGCTGTGTGGGGGGCATCAGCGGGACCCGGCGGCCGCAGTGCGGGCAGGGGTAAATGGTCACGAGCTCCATGGAAACGGGTTTGACCGGCTCCATCGGTTTTTTGGACATCAGGACTCCTGCTCTACAAGGGTTGTTCCGGTCATCTCTTCAGGCTTTTCAACCTTCCAGAGGTCGAGAATTGTGGGCGCAATATCCCCGAGAATGCCCTTGTCCCGAAGGCGGGCCTTCTGTCGGCCCTCTTCCACCCAGACAAAAGGCACCGGGTTCGTGGAGTGAGCCGTTTGTATGTTGCCTCCCGAATCCTCCATCTCCTCGGCATTGCCGTGGTCCGAAGTGACGAACATTCTCCCGCCGGTCGCGAGAACGGCCCGGCAGATCTCTCCCACACACTCGTCCACAACCTCACAGGCTTTCACGGCGGCTTCCATGATCCCGGTATGTCCCACCATGTCCAGATTGGCGAGATTGCAGACGATCAGGTCAAACCGCTGCTCTTTGATGCTAACCACAAGCTGCTCGGTGACCAGCCGAACGGACATTTCCGGCTTTAGATCATAGGTTGCGACTTCCCTGGGCGATGGGATGAGGATGCGCTCTTCACCGGGGAAGATCCGCTCCTCCCCGCCGTTCAAGAAATACGTGACGTGGGCATACTTTTCTGTTTCAGCAATGCGCAGCTGCTTCATGCCCCTTTCGGAAACCAGCTCCCCAAGGATCCGTGTAAGCTTCACCGGCGGGAACGCCACAGCAACGGGAAAATCCTCCTCGTACCGAGTCATGGTGACGATCCCGGAAAATTCGACGCTGCGGTTGCGGTTGAACTCCTCGAACTCAGGATCGAAAAGAGCCCTGGTGATCTGCCGCGCCCTGTCAGCCCTGAAGTTGAAGAAGACAAGCCCGTCGCCGTCCTGCATTCCCTTGAAGGTACAGCCCGGCCCGCAGATCACCCTGGGCTTGACGAATTCGTCGTTTTCCCCTGCGGCATAGGCGTCTTCCACCGCCTGGACAGGATCCACGGCAGGAATGCCGTCGGCGTCCACCAGGTTGTCGTAGGCCAGGGCTGTGCGGTCCCAGCGCTTGTCCCTGTCCATGGTGTAATACCGCCCGGAAACCGTAGCGATCCGCCCTATTCCTTCCCGGCTCATGAACTCCTGAAGCTCCTTCACATACTCGAGCCCGCTTCGAGGGGGCGTATCCCTGCCGTCAAGGATAGCGTGCACAAAGACGTCAGTAAGGTTCTCTTTCCTGCACAAGGCAAGCAGCGCATAGAGATGGGCCTGCAGGCTGTGCACGCCCCCTGGTGAGACGAGCCCCATGAGGTGCAGATTCTTCCCGCCCTCCTTGACCTTGCGAATCAGGTCGAGGAACGCGGGGTTTTCGAAAAAGGAACCATCCTCGATGGCCATGGAAATCCGCTGAATGTCCTGGTAGACGATCCGGCCGGCCCCGATGTTCATATGGCCCACCTCGGAATTTCCCATCTGCCCGTCAGGCAGGCCGACTTCACGCCCGGAGCAGGCCAGAGCCGTATGAGGATACCGGCTCAGCAGCGCATCCAGATTCGGGGTCTTTGCCCTGGACAGAGCATTGCCCGAACCTGAGGGGGCCAGGCCCCAGCCGTCCAGAATCAGGAGCAGTGTCGGTGTCACTTTCATTTCCGCTCCGCTTCTTCGGCTGGAGCATGAAGGGTTTTGCCTTCGGACCACAGCCCCTCGATGTCGTATGTCCGGCGCTCATCCTTTTGAAAGATGTGCACGAGCACGTCATTGAGGTCCACAAGGATCCAGATGGCATTGGCATACCCTTCCATGCCGAGATACTCGAACCCGCTTTCGCCTGCCCTGGCCAGCATGTGGTCGGCCAGCGCCTTGGCATGCCGCCTGGTCTGGGCCGTGACGACGAGCATGGCATCGGTGACCATGCACAACCCGGTCACGTCGATGGCTACAATGTCTTCCCCCTGTTTCTCTTCAAGCCATTGCACAAGGAATTTCACCTTCTCTTTGTAGCTTGCAGGGGACACTGTCGATTCTGATTTGTTCTGCTGCATTGGCACCTGTCCGATTCAACGGAGTGTCGTTTCGATCCGCGGGCGCGGATTATTTTGGGCAAAAGGAAAAACAAAATTCATAAGGGATTATCCATTCATAGGCAATACGACCGGATTAGCGGCAACTCCGGCCTTGACTCTCAAAAAGAGCACATGTCATAAGAATTACTTGCCCTTACGCTTCTGTCGGGATGGACGATCTCCTTCGGTCCTTTACTTTGCCGGTTGTTTCCGGGAAGGTCCCTTTGAATGTCAAAACGCAATGCTGAAATCGCGCATGGCTCATTCATTCACTAAAGCCTTCGCGCGTTTCCGCCCAAGGAACTCGCTCCCGCACCATGGAGGATCATATGGTATATGACGTGGAAATGGAAACCTTACCCCGCGACGAGTTGGAAAAAATCCAGCTGAGCCGCCTCCGGTACCTTGCCGAACGGGTTTACTACAATGTCCCCTTCTACCGGCAAAAATTCGATGAAGCAGGGATCAAGCCCCAGGACATCAAACGACTCTCCGACCTGAAATACCTGCCCTTCACGGAAAAGCAGGATCTGCGAAACAACTATCCCTATGGCCTGTTCGCCGTGCCCAAAGACCATGTGGTGCGCATCCATGCCTCTTCCGGGACCACGGGAAAAGCAACCGTTGTGGGCTATACCAAGCGTGACGTTGAAAACTGGGCCAAGCTGATGGCCCGCTCCTTTATGGCCGCGGGGGTGGGCAACAATGACATCGTGCACAATGCCTACGGGTACGGGCTGTTCACAGGCGGCCTCGGAGCCCATTACGGCGCCGAACAGCTTGGAGCCACCATCCTTCCGGTCTCCGGTGGGGGAACCAAGCGTCAGGTCATGCTGCTCAAGGATTTCGGGCCCACTGTCCTCTGCTGCACCCCGTCCTACAGCCTTTATCTCTACGAAGCCGCCGAAGCTGCCGGAATTCGTTTCCAGGACCTGGCGCTGCACACCGGAATCTTCGGAGCTGAGCCCTGGAGCGAGGAAATGCGCCAGGACATACAGTCCAAGCTCGGCCTCAAGGCTCTGGACATCTACGGCCTTTCAGAAATCATGGGACCAGGTGTGGGCATGGAATGCGCAGTGGCCCAACATGGGCTGCACCTCTGGGAGGATCACTTTCTCGTGGAGATCATCAATCCGGACAGCGGCGAGATTCTTCCTCCCGGCGAGATCGGCGAACTGGTCGTCACCACGCTGACCAAGGAAGCTCAGCCCCTGATCCGGTATCGGACCCGGGATATCACCTCTCTCAACTACATCCCGTGCAAATGCGGCCGGACCCACGTGCGCATGAACCGGGTCATGGGCCGCTCCGACGACATGCTCATCATCCGCGGCGTAAATGTCTTTCCCTCCCAGATCGAATCCATCCTCCTGGAAACCGAAGGGCTCACCCCCCATTACCAGCTGGTGGTCACCCGGGAAGCGACCCTGGACAATCTCGAGGTCCGCGTGGAAGTGGACGAGAAGATCTTTTCGGACGAAATCAAGCACCTGCAGCGCATCGAGTCCAAGATCCAGAAAAACATCAAGGAGTTCCTCGGAGTCACAGCCAAGATCTCCCTGGTGGAGCCCCGCTCCATTGTCAGGTCCGAAGGAAAAGCCCAGCGTATTATCGACGAACGGAAATAATCCGCGTACTGAAAACGAAAACAGGGGAAACCAATGAAAGTCGAACAAATATCCATTTTTCTGGAGAACAGAGCCGGCAGGCTCTCCGAAGTGACCAGAGTCCTTGCCGAAGGGGGAATCAACATCCGAGCCCTCTCCCTGGCGGACACTTCCGACTTTGGCATCCTGCGGCTGATCGTGACCGATCACGAGCGGGCCAAGCAGATCCTGAAGGAAAACGGGTTCACCGTCGGCCGGACCAACGTCGTGGCTGTTGAGGTCCAGGACCAGCCGGGCGGGCTGCACAACATCCTGCATCTTCTCAGCAGCAAGGGCGTGAATGTGGAATACATGTACGCCTTTGTCCAGCAGAGCGGGAAGAATGCCGTGCTCATCTTCCGCTTCGACAAGACCGATCAGGCTATAGAGATCCTGACCGAAAATTCCCTCAAGATCGTTCCAGGGGACGAACTCTACAATATCTAGCCTGGAAACGGGTTTTGCTGTACCCCGGCTGCCGCTGGACCACTTCCACATCCCTGAGTGCAGCCGCCTGCGGACCGATTCCATCCACTCACCAGTTCGAGGGAAGGGGGTCAAGTCCTGATGGGTATGAGGTTGAAGCCACATCCGGAAATCTGGGACAACACCATGAGTGAAGGAGGGTCGTCGTGAACAGAAAACATACCTGGTACCGTATGATCCAGCTGCTGATCGCAACAGCCATGGTGTCGGCTCTGGTCGCCTGCGGCGATTCCGGGACTGGGCAAAACAATGCCGGCACGAACGACTCTTCCCAAGGACAAAAGGAGCCCGTCACAATCGGGGCTATCCTGGCTGTCACCGGACCCGCTTCGTTTCTGGGAGGGCCAGAGGCCAGAACGCTGGAAATGCTTGCCGAGAAGACCAATGCCGAGGGAGGCATCAACGGGCACCCTGTCAGACTGGTCATCAAGGACTCCGGGGGCAGCCCGGAAAAGGCCATCTCCTTTGCCAAGCAGCTGATCGAAGAACAGCAGGTCTTTGCGATCATTGGTCCGTCCACCAGCGGCGAGACCATGAAAATCAAAAACATTGCCGAGCAGGGCCAGACCCTGCTCCTGTCCTGCGCCGCCGCCGAGGTGATCGTCAATCCCGTGGCCAAGTGGGTCTTCAAGACCCCCCAGAAGGACAGCTTTGCGGTCCGCAAGATCTATACGGAGATGAACAATCAGAACATCTCCAAAATCGCCGTGGTGTCGGGCAACACCGGGTTCGGACAGGCCGGAAGGCAGCAGCTTCTCGATCTGGCTCCGGACCACAACATCGAAGTAGTGGCCGACGAGGTCTACGACAAACAGGCCACGGATCTTTCCGCTGTCGTGGCCAAGCTCATGTCCAACAAGGACATTCAGGCTGTGGTCAACTGGTCCATTGTCCCGGCCCAGTCCATCATCGCCAAGAACATGCGCCAGGCGGGGTGGGACGTTCCCCTGTTCCAGAGCCACGGTTTCGGCAACATCAAGTACGTGGAAGCGGCCGGTGCGGCTGCAGAAGGGATCATCTTCCCGGGCAGCCGTATCCTCGTGGCCGAAAAGCTTTCTGACGACCACCCGCAGAAATCTCTGCTGGTGACGTACAAGAACAATTACGAAGCCCAATACAATGAACCTGCTTCCGCATTCGGGGGGTATGCTTACGACGCCTACGTGATCCTGGCCGAAGGCATCTTAAGGGCCGGCAACGAAAGGGAAAAAGTCCGGGAAGCCATTGAAAGCCTCGAGGATTTCGTGGCGACCGGGGGCATCTTCAACTTCTCCCCTGAAGACCACAACGGGCTGGACATGGACTCCTTTGAAATGCTGACCGTCAAAGATGGGGAGTTCGCCCTGTACCAGCCCTAAGAAGGAAACGTTTTCAGCGTGTTGACGGCCAGGGAGTTCTTCTGAAACAGAAGGGGTGGAGACGAAAAGCTCCGCCCCTTTTCTCATAACACTGTGATGCAGCACACGATAAGCGTACCCTATGAGTTTTGAACTCTTCCTCCAGTATCTCTTTGCCGGAGTGACCTACGGCATCATCTACGCCATCGTGGCCATCGGCTTCAACATCATCTACAACACCACCGGCATCATCAACTTTGCCCAGGGCGAATTCCTCATGCTCGGGGGAATGATCGCCATATCTCTAAACGGGATGCTGCCCCTGCCCCTGGCCATTGCCGGAGCGGTGATCCTGACCATGTTCGTTGGCGCACTCATCGAAATCGTGTTCATCCGCTGGCTGGAGAGCCCTTCGGTGCTCAGAATGATCATCATCACCATCGGCATCTCCATCCTGATCCGGGAGGCGGCGCTGCACATCTGGGGCGAATCCGTGCGCGCGCTGCCCTATTTCGTGGGCACCGAAATCAGCTCCCTGAACATCCTCGGGGCCAGAATCTCGCCTCAGGTCCTTCTGGTCATCGGGGTCTGCACGATTATCGTCCTGCTGTTGAGCCTCTTTTTCAAACTCACTTCCCTCGGGCGGGAGATGCGGGCCTGCGCGTCCAACAGAATGGCGGCCCTGTTGTGCGGCATCAGCACCAAAAACCTGGTCACCTTCTCCTTCATGCTCAGCGCCGGCATCGGCGCTCTTGCCGGTTGCTTCATGTCGCCGATCACCTACACCCAGTACGACATTGGTCCAGGACTGGCCATCAAGGGGTTCACCGTGGCCATCCTGGGCGGACTGGGCAACAGCATGGCCGCCGTGGCCGCAGGGATTCTCCTGGGGATCATCGAGTCCTTCAGCATTTCGATCCTGCCGCTGGCCTTTCAGGACGCCATTGCCACCACCCTCCTGCTGCTCATCCTCTTTCTGCGCCCCCATGGACTCTTCGGCAGCTCCGAGGCGGCTGGCCTCAAGGAGTTTTGATGCACCGGGCCGGACGCTATCTCCCCCTTGTTCTGCTCGCCGTCGTGGTTGCCGCAATACAGCTGATGACCATGGCCACGGAAACCACCTATTATCTGACCCAGCTGACCATGTCCGCCTACTACTCCCTGGTGATCATCGGGCTGTGCGTGCTCATGGGCTATGCCGGTCAGGTCTCGTTGGGCCATGCCGGATTTTTCGCCATCGGCGGGTATCTCGCCGCCGCCCTGACCACCCGGGACCTTTCGGGCATAGCCGGCAGCCCGGTAATGGAATCGCTGCTCCAGGCCGGTGTCCTGGTCTCCAGGCAGGATGTCTTCGGCCAGAGCATCGTCCATTTTCACCCCTGGGCCGCCTGCATCATTGCGGTACTCACGGCCATGGTCATTGCCTTTGCCCTGGGCGGTCCTGTGCTCAAGCTCAAGGGCCATTACCTGGCCATGGCCACCCTGGGGTTCGGGATCATCATCTATCGCATCGTCCTGGCCTCCTCCTTTTTCGGCGAAGCCGACGGCATCTCCGAGGTGCCCCCCTTTGAAATCCTTCCGGGCATCGCTGTGGGCGGCGGATTCGGGGAACGGGTCCTCAATTACTATATCGCCTGGGGCATGCTCATCATTGGAATGGCCCTGTTGATCAATCTGATCAACTCAAGGGTGGGACGGGCTCTGCGCGCCATTCATGGTTCCGAAGAAGCGGCAGGGGCCATGGGCGTGAACACGGCCAGGACCAAGCTCCTGACATTTGTTCTCAGCGCGGCGTTCGCCGCAGTGGCCGGGGTCTTTTTGACCCATTACAACGGCGGTATCGGCCCTTCCGAAGCCGGTGTCATGAAATCCGTTCGCTACCTGGCCATCGTGGCGGTCGGCGGCATGGCCAATCTCTGGGGGGCATTGATCATGGGGGTGATCCTCAACTTTCTTTCCATGAGGGGGGTGTTCGGGTCCTACGATGATGCCGTCTTCGGCCTGATACTCATCGGGATCATGCTCTTCGCGCCGCAGGGGGTATTGCGGATCACTCTCTGGCACAGGGCAAAAACAGCACTTTCCGACCTGATTCGCACAGGAACCGCTGCCCGAGCCCCCCGGGAAAAGCAATGATGCGGCCAATGACCGAGAAGGAGATCACAGATTTGAATATTCGGCGGAGTCAAGGACAGCACAGGAGTTGTTCACTGCTAACGCATTTTATTAGCCTCGCAGACTCCGCATCGTAGTGGATGTATCAATTCGACATTGCGTACCAGGAGATTCAGTAACACCGTGGCCATTCTTCGTGTTGATTCCTTGAACCGCTCGTTCGGCGGCCTGCACGCCGTAAACGATGTTGGATTCGAAGTCGAAGCCAACGCCATCATGTCCGTGATCGGGCCCAACGGCGCGGGCAAGTCCACCCTGTTCAACCTGATCGCCGGCAACCTTTCCCTGGACTCGGGGTCGGTCGTTTTTCACGATCAACCCATCCATGGCCTGAAACCCTACCAGATCGCCAGAAAGGGGATCTCCCGCACCTATCAGAATCTGAAACTTTTCCACGGCATGACCGCGCTGGAAAACGTCATGATCGGCCGTCATGTCCGCAGCAGATCCGGATTTGTTTCCGGGATGCTGCATCTGCCCCGGACCTGGAAGGAGGAGCGCTCCATTCGGGAAAAGGCCTGGGAGCTTCTCGAGCTTCTCGAAATCACGACCATTGCGGATGTGGAGGTCTCCAACCTCTCGTTCGGGGAGCAGCGTTCGGTGGAATTCGCCCGGGCCCTGGCCACCGACCCTTCCCTGCTGCTTTTGGACGAACCCGCGGCCGGTCTCAACATCTACGAAACCGCCGAGATCGGGGAACTCATCACCAGGATCAGGGACAGGGGCATCACCGTCCTGCTGGTGGAGCACGACATGTCCCTGGTCATGGATATTTCCGACCGCATCATGGTCCTGAGCTTCGGCCGAAAGATTGCCGAAGGGCTGCCCCGGGAAATTCAACAAAACCGGGAAGTCGTCTCGATCTATCTCGGAGAGGCGGACAATGCTTAAAGTTCGCAATCTCGAATCCGGGTACGGCAAGCTGCGTGTTTTGAAACGCATTTCCATGCACGTGGACCCCGGGGAGATCGTCACCATCATCGGGGCCAATGGTGCAGGCAAGACCACGCTTCTCAAGACCATCGCCGGCCTGGTCAAGGCCGGGGCCGGGGAGATCGTGTTCAGGCAGTCAAACCTGAAGCGGGTCCCCCCGGAACGAATCGTGGCCCTGGGATGCTCGCTGGTACCCGAGGGTAGGCAGGTATTTGCGACCATGACGGTTCACGAAAACCTGCTGCTTGGCGGGTATGTGCAGGCCAAAAAAAACAAACAGCATGTCCGGGACGACCTGGACATGATGTACGGAATGTTCCCTGTTTTGCGGCAGCGCATGCATCAGCTTGCCGGAACCCTTTCAGGTGGAGAACAGCAGATGCTGGCCATGGCCCGGGCTCTCATGGCCAGGCCCTCCCTGATCATGATGGACGAACCCTCCATGGGACTGGCGCCGATCATCGTCCAGGACATCTTCCGGGTCGTGCGCACCCTGCGCGAGGCGGGCAAAACCGTCCTTCTGGTGGAGCAGAACGCAAAGGCCGCGTTGCAGGTCGCTGACCGCGGCTATGTTCTCGAGACCGGAAAAATCATTCTTCAGGGTCCGGCCGGGGAGCTTCTGGCCAACAGAGACGTGCAGCGTGCTTACCTGGGCCGAGAGGTAGAGGACAATCTCTGATCTTTGCTTGATGCGTTCGTTATTGTTATCCCACGATGTATTCGGGGGAGCCATCTTCATGTCGAAGTTCTAACAAAGGATGGAAGCGCATGTACTGGGAAGAGAGCAAGGAATGCATAGCCCGTCCCGATCTCGAACAGCTGCAGCTGGAGCGACTGCAATCCACGCTGTACCGGGTCTATAAGAACGTACCCCTGTACCGCTCCAGATTCAAGGCCATGCGGTTCAACCCTGAAGACATCCGTTCCCTGGACGACCTCCGATCCCTGCCCTTCACCACCAAGGCCGATATTCGGGAGAATTATCCCTACGGACTGTTCGCCGTGCCCCTGCGGGAAGTGGTACGGCTCCAGGCCTCCTCCGGGACCACCGGCAAGCCCACTGTTGTCGGATACACCCGCAACGACATCCGGCGCTGGGCCGATCTCATGTCCCGGGTCCTGACTGCGGCCGGGGTCACCCGGGATGATGTGGTCCAGATCGCCTTTGGGTACGGCCTGTTCACCGGCGGGTTCGGATTCGACTACGGAGCGGAAAATCTCGGTGCCTCAGTCATTCCAAGTTCCAACGAATCCCCGCGCCGACAGGTCCTGATCATGCAGGACTACAGGACCTCCACGCTGGTCTCCACCCCCAGCTATGCCCTGCACCTTGCCGATACCATGGCCGAGATGGACGTGAACGTGAACGCCCTGACCCTGAAGCGGGGCATCTTCGGCGCCGAGACATGGTCTGAGGCCATGCGCCGGGAAATCCAGGATCGACTCAAGATCCAGGCCATGGATGCGTACGGGGTAAGCGAAGTCATGGGACCGGGCATAGCCGGCGAATGTGAACAGCAAAACGGGCTGCACATCAATGAGGACCATTTCATCGCCGAGATCATCGATCCCGACACCGGGGAACCGCTGGAGTCCGGACGGGAAGGCGAACTCGTGCTCACCTCCCTGACCAAGGAAGCTTTCCCCATGATCCGGTTCAGGACCGGCGACCTGACGCGGCTCAATAACGACCGCTGCGCCTGCGGCAGGACCCTTGCGCGCATGAGTCGGGTCAGGGGGCGCACCGACGACATGATCATCGTCCGGGGCATTAATGTTTTTCCCAGCCAGATCGAGCCCATTCTCTTCGAGGTCGAGGGGACCGAGCCCCATTACCAGATCGTCCTGGAACGGGAAGGCTCCCTGGATACAGCCACCCTGAACGTGGAGGTCAACGAGTCCATTCTCTCAGACCGGATCACCGAGGCCCAGCGTGTTGTCGAAGAGATCGAATCTCGGCTGGCGGCTGAATTCGGCATCCCCTTCAAGGTCAGGCTCGTGGAAAAGCAGAGTCTGGGCCGGTCCGAGGGAAAAGGCTGGAATGTAGAGGACAGGCGTTCTTTTGAATAGCCCCTGCATTTCGGATTCAACAACCTTTCGGAGGCACTTCATGCGCACGACTCTCACGCTATTGTTCCTGGCCCTGGCCTGCATCCTGCCCTGGACCGCCCAGGCAGCCCCGACAGAAGTCACCCTGTACCCTGATTCAGGACTGGTGCAGGAGACGGTGGAAGCAACCGTACAGCGTGCAGAATCCGGCTCGACCCTGGCTACTTTCACTCTGCCGCCGCAGGCTGACGTGGACACGGCACGGGTACGACTGAGCCCCGATATCGAGGCCGAACTGGTCGACATTCACTGGGAGCGGGTCGACACCGCGGACCTCGACCTGATCGCGGAACTCAAAGAGCGGCTCGATTCTCTGATCCGGCAGCGGGAGCAACTTGATGCCTCCCTCGGGGCCCTTGAAAGCGAACTTCTCTACTGGGAGCACCAGGCCAAAACACCTCCCGCGGAATTCAACACCGCGGACAACCTGGCATCTTCCATTCGCAGTGCCGTAAAGGAGGCTCGGATCGAGCGGTTTACTCTGCAGCGGGAGCGGCAGGAAACGCAGCAGCAGATTGACGAACTTCAAGAGCAAATCAACAGAATGACCGGGGCTGCGGAACAACAGTGGCAGGGTGTCGTCACACTGAGCGGAACGGTCCCTGAGCAATTTCCGGTGCACTGCGTCTATGTGCTCACAGGGTGCGGCTGGGCACCGATCTACCGGGTCGAAGCCAGGCCGGACACACGAACCGTCCAGTTCGGTTGGGACGCCGAGGTCTGGCAGTCCACCGGGACGCCATGGTCTGATGTCCGGCTCCTTCTGGCAACCACCCGTCCGGACCGGGACATTCAGCCCCCGGATTTGCCCGACTGGGTGATAAGGCCTCTTCCCCGCCCCATGCCGCGGAAGGCGATGGATCAGCGGAACATGCTCGAATCTGCTGCCCCCATGGCTGGTGAAGCCGAATCATTTGCACCTGCACAGGAGCAGCGCGCCACCTTTTCCCTGTGGAATTTGGGAAAGCGGACCATCCCCCCGGGGGAACGGCGACGGCTCCAGGTTCGCTCGGAAGCCTGGAGAGCCGAATTCCTTCATCTGCTGCGCCCCGAACAGGCCAATGAGGCTTTTGTCCGGGCCCAGGTCACCCTGGATGAAGCGATCCAGCTCCCCCCCGGTCCGGTTTTTTACTTTCTGGACGGCTCGCTTCTGGGGCAACGGCGAATGGATTTTGCCGGCAAGGAATTGACCCTGTTCTTTGGAAGCGACCCTCTGGTGACCGGCGAGATGGAACTTTTGGACAGAAAGTCCGGCACCAGGGGAATCTTCAGCAGCAGCCAGACCCATCTCTGGGATTATGCCATCCCGGTTGCGAACGCTCGCTCCGAACCTGTGAGCCTCCGGGTCGAAGTCCCCTTGCCCAGGTCCAGGGCCGAAGAAATTGAAATTTCAGTCACTGCTTCTCCTGAACTCACCGGGTCGGAAACGGATCGTGATTTCTGGTCCTTCAGCCTTCCTGGAGGAGAGGAAAAGAGGCTGCGGTACACAGTCTCCGTCCAAGCCCCGGAAGAAATGGAATTGGATTTGGGGAGGTAGCAGCAAACAGAATTGAGCAAACAGCAAGCAGTAAACAGCAAGCAGGCAGAAAAAAGGGCGGCCTTAAGACCGCCCTTTTTTTATAATTGGCTTGGCTAGCTATACGGAAGTCGTAAGATCCAGGTAGTTGAAGCACTTTTCAATTCCTGGTCCTCTTCCTGAAAAACCCTTCATCCCTCTGTGCCCTTCGTGCCTTTGTGGTGAACCCCTTCTTCAGCCTTTCTCAACCTGCTTGCTCTCTTCCTGCTTGCTTCTTTACTTCCGCAAAACCTGCCTCGGCTTGCTGCCGTCCTGGGGACCGATAAGGCCG
>JBKHAV010000080.1:0-13134 GCA_046542715.1 Desulfovibrionales bacterium | reverse complement strand
CGATAATTCGATAATTCGATAATTCGATAATTCGCAAATTCAATAACCCCGTCCACCGGCAGCCTGTTGTTTTTGGGCCAAAAGGGGTAAAAATGGGGCAGGGTGTTCAAGCCTGGCGAAATTTCACGGACAAGGAGGAAAGTATGCATGAGGCCAAACTCTGGAAAGCCATGAAGTTGAACAAGGTGCAGTGCGAACTGTGCAGCCATTTTTGTGTGATCGACGATGGGGAGCGGGGCAAATGCGCGGTACGCGAGAACAGAGGCGGTGTGCTGTATACGCTGACGTACGACAAGGTCGCCTCCATAGCCATCGATCCCGTGGAAAAAAAACCACTCTACCATTTCATGCCCGGGACCACGACCTTCTCGTTCGGTACGCCGGGCTGCAATATCTCCTGTTCGTTCTGCCAGAACTATTCCCTTTCCCAGGACCCCCACAGGGACGGACAGGTCCGGGGGCAGAAGGTCACGCCGGAACTTCTGGTGGAGGGTGCTCTGGACAAGAACTGCCGGTCCATCTCCTACACCTATTCCGAACCGACGATTTTTTTCGAGCTTATGCTCGAGACCTGCAAACGTGCGGTGGAAAAGGATCTGGCGAACATTATCGTATCCAACGGATTTATGAGCATAAAGTGCCTGGACGAACTCGGTCCCTTCATGCACGCGGCCAATATCGACCTCAAGGCGTTTACGGACAAATTCTACAAGGAGCAGTGCGGGGCCAGGCTCAAGCCTGTTTTGGAGAATCTGAAGCATATCCGTGAGCTTGGCTGGTGGCTCGAAGTGACCACCCTGATCATCCCGGAACTCAACGACTCCCCTGCGGAACTCGAAGAACTGGCCGGGTTCATCGCGGCCGAACTCGGACCGGACACCCCCTGGCATCTTTCCCGGTTCCACCCGGATTTCAAGCTGCTGGACCGGCCCAGGACTCCTATCGACACCATCGAGCAGGCATATGAAATCGGAAAGGCGGCCGGACTCAAGTATGTTTATGTCGGCAATGTCCCCGGACACAAGGCCGGCGGAACCTCATGTCCGGAATGCGGAACACTGTGCATCGACCGGTCGGGATTTTTCGTCTCCGGCTGCAAAATCGCTGATGGGAAATGCGAGTGCGGCACTGCCCTTGCCGGCGTATGGGCGGGGAAAAAGGAAATGGCTGCAAAATAAGGTGACTTGCTGTTTCCACAGGGAGCGCACGTTTTTGAGATGCAGATCTGACGGTACAATGCAAACTCAAGCATTCGCGACCTCCAGAGGCGTTCTGGAAATGATGAGCGAATGTCGTGGGCATCCTTTTGCCGTCTGATTTGACGAAGGCACCTGATTTGCGATGTTCACCGATGTCGGCACGGTTGCGAGAAGGAGCATTGTAACCGTTCTTATCATTTGATGTTTTTTCTTCCAGCATTTTTTCTGTAGTTATTTGTGACAGAATATTCCCAAAAACTTCTGGAAATCGGTATTGACCCTGGGAGTCTGCACGGCTAAACCGACTCTGCTTTGACCAGTGGAATTTCCATCTCCTCCTATTTTCGGTTGCACCACATGAGCACGTCACAAAAGACAGGACAATTTTTCCAAGGGCTTGTTCTCGAAGATTTCGAGCAGAACCCAAGTGAAAAGGGAAACGCATTGCAGTGCGCTTTTTCCACGCAGATTTCGCTTCGAATCGGAACAGGAGCAACCGCCCGCAAACAGACCAGGACATCATACTGGTACGTCGTGCAAAACGGGGCGGACGAATTCGAAGTCCAGCAGATCAATGCCGAGCACGTGCCCTCCGGGGAGAAGCGGATTATCGATCGGGAGAAGCTCTTTTCAAAATTTCACCCTGAAGTGGAGTATTACAATACCCGGGTTTTTCCGGCCATGCGAAAGTTGCAAAAGACCATTGCCCGGGCAGACAGGTATCGAAAGCGCGGGGAAATTTTCAGTGCGGAGATGGAGTATAAAAACGTTTTGCACATCGACCCTGAAAGCGTGCGGGCAACCTTCGGCATCGGACTGATCTATCTCGAGCGCGGAGACAAAGAAAAAGCCGGGGCGGTGTTCAACAACCTCATTCGACTGGATGGAGCCTTTGAGGAAGAGTACAAGCACCTGTTCAACGAGTTCGGCATATCCCTGCGAAAGAACGGATTGTTCAAGGAGGCGGTCGATTACTATTCCAGGGCCATGGAACTGACTTCCGGTGACGACCACCTGCGTTTCAACCTGTCCCGGGCTTTTTTTGAATGTGGAGACTGGAAGCGGTGCATGGTGCAGCTGGCCCATTCCATGGAGAAGGAACAGCGTTTTGACGAGGCCACGCAGTTTTGCCGGTATCTGCTCAAGCTTGCCACAAGCGACTTGCCATGCAAACAGTTGAAAGGGCGAAAACTGGGCGAAGAAATGAAAGGGGTGAATCCGGAAATCATCCCCCTGCTTCAGAGCACCCTCAATGCAACTGGAGGTGCACGCAAGAAGAACGCGCGTGCCCTCCAGGAATTGCTCTCTCGGTAGACAGCGCATTTGGCATGGGGGGCGGCTTCCCCACACTGCGCTGCTGCCGCTGCACAAACGTCATCCGTGGGAAACGAACAGCTCATTTTCGACAGGAGCAGGTTCCCCTGCTTCGGCATCAGCAGGCGCTTCCTCAATTTGGAAAAACTCCCCTTTGCAGAGCCGGAATAGTCCGCTTTGGGATTGTAGCCGGCCGAACCATCGTACGGTATCCCTGGCCTCCTCGATAGTCCCGGCGGTAAGCCAGGTGATGTACGTCTTTTCGGCGTCAGGTGAACACTTGTAAAGGGTAAAGCGTCTGTACATGGTCATTCCTCGTTCAGCCTTGTGGGGGAGATTCAGCCTACCTTTCAGACCTGGTTCCACATGAACGATAGGATCAAAAGGGCATGGTACAAATTCAGTGTACCACATTTTCCGTCCGGAACAAGGAGAAGTTCAGCGCCGGGAATACATGAACTTTTGATTTCGCCGATGGCGGGTATCGTGGTTGCTGTGGGAATTTGTAGTATTTTTTAATGGTTGAGGTACGGACAGATTTGTGCGAACCCTTTGGATACTTCCATCTTTCTTCAAAAGGTCTTTATGAACTCCGACATCAATTTATCGTTACGCAAATTCGTTGCGCCTGAGTTTGTCTTTGGTTCTGATGCCAGGTTTCTGGCCGCACAATATGCACGGAACTTTGGGGCGAAACGGATTCTCGTGGTCACGGATCCCGGCGTCATTGCCGCCGGGTGGACCTCCCAGATTGTCAACGATCTGGAATCGGAAGGGTTCCCCTGTACGATTTTCCAAAATGTCTCACCCAATCCTCGGGAACAGGAGGTCATGTCCGGGGCGGATCTCTACGCCCGGGAAGGGTGTAACGCCATCGTCTCAGTGGGCGGGGGCAGTCCCATGGATTGTGCCAAGGGGATCGGGATCGTTTCCGCCAACGGCGGACATATCCTCGACTATGAAGGTGTGGACATGATCGACCTCCCTCTTCCGCCGCTGATATTCATTCCCACGACCGCCGGCACCTCTGCAGATGTATCCCAATTTGCGATCATCAACGATACCGCCAGAAAGGTGAAGATTGCCATCGTCAGCAAGACCATCGTGCCGGACGTGGCCCTTATCGATCCGGTGACCACCTTGACCATGGATCGTGAACTCACTGCCCATACCGGCCTGGACGCCTTTACCCACGCGGTGGAAGCGTATGTCTCCAATGCCAATTCCCCAGTCTCGGATACCCACGCCCTGGAGGCCATAAGGATCATCAGCAGTGCCCTGCCCCAGGTCGTCGACACCCCTGACGACCTGCAGTGCCGCGGCCGGATGATGCTGGGCAGCCTGTTTGCTGGCCTGGCCTTTTCCAATGCCAGCCTGGGAATCGTCCATGCCATGGCCCACAGTCTGGGCGGTCTTTTGGATCTGCCCCACGGAATGTGCAATGCCGTTTTGCTCCAGTATGCGGTGGCCTACAATTTCCAGGGATCCCCCCTTCGATTCCGGAGGATAGCCGAAGCCATGGAGCTTCCGGTTGCCGGGAAAGGAGATGAGGAGGTCAAAGATATTCTGGTGGAAGGCATTGCCCGACTGCGGGGATCCGTGGGTGTGGACACCACCCTCGGCACCACGGGCATTTCCAGGGAAACCATTGTCTCTCTGGCGGAAAAATCCCTTCTGGATGCATGCCTGGTGACCAATCCCCTCGATGTCAACATCGAAGACCTGACGGGTTTATATGAGCAGGCGCTCTGAGCCGGACAAGCAGCAGCTCCGGGACAAAATCATCGGACTGGGCGAGCGGTCCATCCGCAAGAGCTACTACCCCATGCTCCAGGAGCGCATGGCGGAGCTGGAACGGTTCCGGGCCCTTCTGGACCAGACCAAGGATGCCATTTTTCTTATGGAGGCGGGGACGGGCCGTTTCGTGGACGTGAATCAGTCAGCCTGCACCCAGATGGGGTATTCCAGAGAGGAACTCTTCTCCATGCGTGTGGATTCCCTCTGGACTCTGCCGGTCGCGGAAAAGGTTCGTCAGCTCTTTGCCGTCAGTTCACCCGAGGGTCGGCGAACAACCGTTGAGGCGGAAATCGCCGCCAGGCAGGGGAGCTTCCCTGCAGAGATCACGCTCAGGCTGGTCCATTTCAACGACCAGGATTATGTGGTCGCCGTGGCCAGGGACATTACAGCGCGCAAAAAGGCCGAGCAGGAACTGCGTGAGGCAGAGCAAAAATACCGCTCCATATTTGAAAATGCCGTGGCAGGCATTTTCCAGGTCTCTGTCGCAGGCCAAATCCTCAGCGCCAACCAGACCATGGCCCAAATCTTCGGGTATGCTTCCCCTGAAGAGCTGATCAGCAGTGTCCATGACATCGGAACCGAACTCTACGTCGATCCCACGGAGCGGCAGATTCTTCTGGAACGGATCAAACAGCAGGGCCAGGTGACCGATTTCGAGGCCCGGTTCCGCCGTCGGGACAGCACCGTGATCTGGGGTTCCCTTCATGTTCGGCCCGTTTTCGGAAAAGACGGGTCCTTGATCTATACCGAAGGTTTTTTTCAGGACATTTCCCGCCGCAAGCAGGCGGAAGAGGAGAAAACCCGGCTGGAAGGGCAGCTCATGCAATCCCAGAAAATGGAAGCCGTGGGCACGCTCGCAGGAGGTATTGCGCATGATTTCAACAATCTTTTGCAGGCCATATCCGGGTACATTCAGCTTCTTCTGCTGCGCAAGGACGAAAACGATCACGACAGGACGTATCTTGTGGAAATCCAGGGGGTCGTTGCCAGGGCGACTGACCTGGTCCGAAGGCTCCTGACCTTTTCCAGAAAGATGGAGATCAAGCTCAGCCGGGTCGACATGAACGAGATCATCAGGTCCGCTTTGGGCCTTATCGAACGGACCATTCCGAAGATGATCTCCATTGAAACCCGGCTCGATCCGGAGTGCAGAGACATAACAGCCGATCCCACCCAAATGGAGCAGGTCCTCATAAATCTGGTCAACAACGCGGTGGATGCCTTGCCCGAGGGGGGGAAGATCCGTATCGAGACCCGCCATGTCGCAATCGAGACGAAGTCGCAGGCCAGGTCTTTGGACATGCACCCCGGGGATTACATGCTGCTTACGGTTGCAGACAACGGCGTGGGCATGGACAAGCAGACAAGAGATCATATTTTCGAGCCGTTTTTCACGACCAAGGAAGTGGGAAAAGGAACCGGCCTCGGACTCTCCACGGTCTACGGAATCATCAAGGGTCATCGGGGGTACATCGAGTGCAGTTCGGCTCCTGGAAAGGGGACTATGTTTTCCATCTACATTCCCGAACAGATCGAGGAGCAGGAAACGGCAGGAGCTGAAACAAAATCCAATTCCAAAATCACAGGAGGCACGGAAACCATCCTCATGGTGGATGACGAACGGATCATCCTGGAAATCGGGCAGGACATGCTCGGTTTCTACGGGTACGACCTCCTTGTGGCCGGAAGCGGGGAAGAAGCTCTGCAAATCTACAGGCGCGAGCGCAATCGTATCGATCTTGTCGTCCTGGACCTCGGGATGCCCGGTATGGGAGGCGAGCGGTGTCTGGAGGAACTTCTGAGCATCAGCCCGGAATTGCCTGTCGTGGTTTCCAGCGGGTACACCATGCACAAGATTGCGAAAAACCCTGAACGGTTCGGGGCTCGAAGGTTTTTGCCCAAACCCTTCCGGCTCGAAGAACTCCTCGGTACCATCCGCCAGGTGCTGAACGAATCCCGGTGATTGACTCTCTTCCCTTCTCTTAGGACGTCTGAGTTGTCACAATCCATCTTCGACGGCCAGGCGCACAAAGGCATGGATTTCCCGAACGAGTCGGGTATGACTATGCATTACGCCTTGATTTTGTAATCCGAGGCTCCTCTGTCCAATGATCTGTCAACTCCGATAGTCGTACCACCTGCCGTACAACCCCGCTCGCTTATGCGCTTCCTCAGATATTCGCCTCTGATGCATGCAACAGCCGCTTGAACCGATATGTCCGTTCCTGCGCCTGTTTGACCCATGAGCAGGAAATCTTTATAGAATTGGAGAATTGAAAACTGCGCAATGCACCGGAGACGCATGTGAACGGGAAAATCCTCACCCCCCAGGAGATAGAATCCCTGCTCAGTGAACGGAGCGGCAAGGAAAACGAAGACCAAAAACCATGGGTCAAGAATTTACGAGATAAGAACGGTTTTTGGGACTTGCCTGCCTCCGATCATCTCGTTCTCGAGCAGGTTCCGACCTTCGGCAAATTCTTTGAAAAGTACAAAGACGGCATTCTCATTCTGGACCGCTACGGAGCCGTGAAACAATGGAACAAAAACGTCTCCTCACTGTTCGGCTGGACTTCAGCAGAGTTGAAGAACTGTTCCGCGGCTGATCTTTTTGCAGACAGATGGGAATACAATGTTTTCATCACAAGACTTATGGAATGCACGTCTTTGAACCGAAGAAAGATGCACCTGTCCACCGGCAACGAAAAGCGGCTTCCAGTCGCAGTTTCCGGATGGATTCTGAAGGATTTCCCGGGCCAGATACTCGGAACAGTGCTTTTGCTGCACCAGGACTGCGATTTTGCCCTGGAGATCAGTGAAAACGAGAACATCGGAAGCTGTACCGTGGATCAGATTGCCGAGCAGTGGCGAATCGAAATGGCCCTGAAAAAGGGTGATGACCACTTCATGAGGCTTGCTGAGAAGCTTCCAGTGGCGGTCTATGCCCTCCGGGATGGCAGGTTCGTCTTTGCCAACCGGGCCGCGGAAAAGATCTTTGCCACCCATTGGGATGCACTCATGGCCCGACCCCTATGGGAACTGATTCATCCGGATTTCGAGCATCTGGTCAAGCGGCAGTGCATGGCCCTTTCCAGGGGGGAAGCAGCCTCTCCGGCATATGAAACCCGACTCAGGCCTGCCAGCAATGAAAAGTGGCTGCAACTCACGGCGGGCTGTGGGCGGTATAGGGACGAACTCGTGGTTGTCGGCGTGGCCACGGACATCACGGATCGCAAGGTTGCAGAGGAGTGCAACCGATTTTTGATGTTCCATGATCTCGTCACAGGTCTTCCCAACTGGAGACTGGTGGACCTGCACCTCAAACAGGCCCTGGACCGTTCAAAACGGTACGACCGGATCTTGGGGTTGCTCAATCTCGATCTGAAGGCTGTCAAGAAGCTGCAGAAGGAGCAGGGTGAAGCCGCTGCCGAACACTTGCTCTCCCAGGTTGTAGACCGGGTCAGGAAAGGGCTGCGGAAACCTGACGTGGCCGGCAGGCTGGGGACTGATCATATTCTGGTCATCCTGGAGGAGCTGAAGAGCAGGCAAAACGTCTTGGAGGTGGCCGACCGGCTCGCTGCCGCCCTGAACCAGCCGTATGTCCTGAACGATGTTCCCCTCTCCCTCGGGCTCAACATCGGCTTGAGCGTTTTCCCCTATGACGGGGGTGATCCTGACATGCTCATTCGCAAAGCAGACACCAGCAACTGCAGCACCTGAGTCGACTGCCGGAGAGTGTTCAGTCCCGGTCCTGATCCAGGCGGGGGGCATGCACAACCATGCTGGAGCGCAGGGTCTTGAAGGCATTGATCAGCCCGTTGGTGGACGCATCATGGCCTGCTATTGAATCCTTGCCCTTGAGTTCGGGGAGGATTTTCTTGGCAAGCTGCTTTCCGAGTTCAACGCCCCATTGATCAAAGGAATTGACCTTCCAGATGGTTCCCTGGACAAAGATCTTGTGCTCGTACAAAGCGATGAGGGATCCCAAGGTTTGAGGATCGAGCCGCCGGAAGAGCACGGAGTTGGTGGGCCGGTTGCCCGGGAAAATTTTGTGGGGAAGGATCCGCTCCAGCGCCTCCCCCTCCAGGCCGGATCGTTGGAGGTCTGCACGTGCCTCCTCCTCGGTTTTTCCTGTCATGAGCGCTTCGGTCTGGGCAAAGAAGTTGGCCAGGAGAATGGCATGGTGCTCACCCACAGGGTTGAGGGACTGGGCCGGGGCGAGAAAATCGCAGGGGATGAGCCGTGTCCCCTGATGGATGAGCTGGAAAAAGGCATGCTGGCCGTTGGTGCCGGGTTCGCCCCAGATGACCGGTCCGGTGGTGTAATCCACCACCTCCCCGTCCAGGGTGACCCGTTTGCCGTTGCTTTCCATGTCCCCCTGCTGAAAGTAGGCGGGGAAGCGCTGGAGATACTGATCATACGGCAGGATGGCGTGGGTCTCGGCCCCGTAGAAATTGGCGTACCAGATGCCGAGCAGGGCCATGATCACCGGAATGTTGCGCGCAAAGGGAGCGGTCCGGAAGTGTTCGTCCACCTTGTGCGCGCCGGTGAGGAGTTCCTCGAAACGGTCGAACCCTATGGCGACGGCAATGGACAGGCCGATGGCCGACCAGAGAGAATAGCGGCCCCCCACCCAGTCCCAGAATTCGAACATGTTCTCCGGATCGATCCCGAACTCGGTGACCGCCTCTCTGTTTGTGGACAGCGCCACGAAGTGGCTGGCCACGGCGTCTGTGTCCTCGAGGGATTTCAGGAGCCAGTCCCGGGCGGACCGGGCATTGGTCAGGGTTTCCTGAGTGGTGAACGTCTTGGAGGCCACAATGAACAGTGTGGTTTCCGGGTCGAGCGGTTTCAGGGTTTCGGCCAGGTGGGTCCCGTCGACATTGGACACGAAATGGACGCGCAGATCCGGTCTGCCGTAATGGGTCAGGGCCTGGCAGACCATCTGCGGGCCGAGATCCGAGCCGCCGATGCCGATATTGACGACATCACGAACCGGTTTGCCGGTGTGCCCTGTCCAGGCCCCCGTTCTGACCTGCTCCGTAAACGTGCGCATCCGGTCCAACACCGCATTGACCCCGGGCATGACATCGTCGCCGTCCACAAAAATCGGCCGGTTCGTCCGGTTGCGCAGGGCTACGTGCAAAACGGCCCTGTCCTCGGTGACGTTGATCTTCTCCCCCCCGAACATGGCCCCAATCCTCTTTTCCACCCCGGCCTGGGCAGCAAGCTCCAGGAGCAGGGTCATGGTCTTCTCCGTGATCCTGTTTTTGGAGTAATCAAAGAGGATATCGCCGAGAGAGAGGGAAAACTTCTCGAATCGCTGAGGGTCCGCGGCAAAAAGGTCGCGCATGTGGACATCGTCCATCTCCTTGCGGTGCAACAGGAGCTGTTCCCAGGACGGCAGGTGTGTTGGCAAGGGCATGAATCCTCCCGGCTATTTGTAATAGATTTTGATCTGGTTGGTGTGGGTCCCTGCCTGTCCCGGAGTGGGCTGGCCCGAGGTGAGCACGATGTTGTCTCCGGGCTGGAAGAAATCCGATTCCTGGACAAAATGCTCCACCCGTTCGATGTGGCTTGTGTATGTGGTGTCGGAACGCCTGGGCTCGACGCCCCAGTAAAAGTTCAGTGCCCGCAAAATCCGTTCATCCGGGGTCAGGGTGAAAATGGGGTGGGACGGTCTCCTGCTGGAGAAGAGGCGGGCCGTGACCCCGCTTGTGGAATGGCAGACCAGCCCCTTGCTGTCGGCATTGTGCGCCAGCAGGGCTGCGGCATAGGCCAGGTACTTGCCCGGGTTCTTTTCAGGCTTTGGCGCGTAGGGGAGCCGGAGCCGTTCGAGGTAATAGTCTTCGGCGGTCACTGCGATTTCGTTGATGAATTTGACCGCCTCAACCGGGTAGCTGCCGATGGCGGTCTCCTCAGAGAGCATGACGCAGTCGGCGCCGTCCAGGATGGCATTGGCCACGTCCGTGGATTCCGCCCTGGTGGGGGTCGGGTTCTTGACCATGGACAAGAGCATCTGGGTGGCGACGATGGAGGCCTTCTGCGCATGGCGGGTGGCCCGGATGATCCGCTTCTGGACCACGGGCAGGGATGAGAGGGGCAGGTCGAGCCCCAGATCGCCTCTGGCCACCATGATGGAGTCGGACAGGGCGAGGATGGAGTCCAGGTTGTCCACGGCGTTGCGGCGTTCCAGTTTGGAGATGATCGGGATCCAGGTGTTGTGCCTGGCGATCTCATCCCTGAGCATCCGGACGTCGCTGACGTTCTGGACAAAGGAAAGGGCCACCGCATCGATGCCGATTTCGAGCCCTTCGTGCAGATCCTTTTTGTCCTTCTCGGTCATGGCCGGTATGGCGACATATTTGCCTGGAAAGGCGATGCCCTTGTGCGATGAAAGAAACCCCCCGTTTTGGGCCTCCAGTTCGTAGAGCCGCTCGTTTTGCACCGTACGGGTCACCTTGAAAAGGAGCATCCCGTCACTGAGGGATACGTCCATTCCAGGTTCAAGCCCCTGGAGCAGCTGGGGCATGTCCAGACTGATGAACGGGCTGCCCTCGGCCTTGTCTTCCTGCCCCGGAAGCCCCAGGAACACGGTACCGCCCCTTCGAATCTGCAGCGGAGACCCGATCACCTCCCCGATCCGGACCTTGGGGCCGCACAGATCCCCCATGACGGTCAGCGGGATTTTGAACTCCTCCTCCAGGCGGCGGATCTTCTGGACCGTGGGGACGAAGAATGCAGCGTCGGCATGGGAAAAATTGAGCCGGAAAATCCGGACGCCGTACTCCACCATCTGCCGCATGATGTCGTACTCCATGGACGCGGGGCCGAGAGTGGCGACTATTTTGATACGCATGGTCATTGTTCCTCAAGTTGTTGATTTGGCTGGTGTGTGCATTTCATCCCCTTGGAGATAGCATAAAACAGTGATTATTCCACCCCGGTAGTTTGCTCCGGGCCGGATCCAGCAGGTTCATCCGAAAGAGTCCTGGACAGGGTGATCAGGGCCACCTCACCAAAACAGTTGTAACGCACCGGGACTCCGGAAACGCCGACTCCGGATGTTGTGAACCCCTGCGTGCCCCCGTACTCCCAGCGTCCCAGGCAGTACTTGCGCGGGGCCGGGCAGTGGGTGAACACCGGACCCAGGGGAGGAATCTGGATCTGCCCGGCATGGGTGTGCCCGGCGAGATAGACCGAAGCACCTTTTGCCCCTGCCTCCCTGTAGAGCTTCGGGGAGTGGGCCACAAACAGGGAGAAAGCCTTTTCCGGGACTCCGGAAAAGGCCATGTCCAGATCATGGCAGCGGTAGTAATGGGGATCATCCACCCCGACGATCCAGATGGTCTCCCCGTTACGGGTGATCGCCCTGGAGTCGTTGAGCAGGACGGTTGCCCCGTTTTGCTCGAAAACTTCCAGCATTTCCAGGCAGTCGTGGTTGCCGAGAACCGCAAAAGTGCCTTCAGGGCACGTTACGGAGGAGAGCAGGTTTTGCAGGCGGTAGTTGGCTTCGGTGCATGTCCCGTGGGTGGACATGCGGTAGTCTCCGCCAAGGATGCAGCAGTCGGCCGGAAGTGTGGGCAGCAGGGTCTGCAGCCGTTCGAACAGGCCGGGGAGTCCGTCGAGGTGCAGATCGGAAAGAAACAGGATGGTAAAGCCGTCAAACGAGGGGGGAAGATCGTTAGCCTCTATCGTGAACCGGTTGATCCGAAAATCGAGGGCATTGAGGACCCCCCTGTCGTACAGCCCCGTGAGCTTGAAAAACGATTTGATGATGAAGTGGTAGTAGACGGCATCCTCGAAATTGAAGAACCGCCGCAGGAAAGGGGAGCGCAGGTTGCAGGACGTGATCTCCCTGAACCTGGTTCGAGGCTTGAGAGGCCGTGGATACCCAACAGGAGGCGTCAAAAGCAGCCGTTTGTAACCCATGGAGCCTGCATAGGCCATGATGCTGAAAAGTGCGAACAGGGCAAATGTTTCCTGGAAGGAGAATTCCAGACGGTGATGTAGATACACCAGGGGGAAAATCCCCTCAAAGCCCTGGTCCAGTCCAGGCACGTCAAATCCGCTTTTCAGGGTAAAGCGGCGCTTTATAAAGCTGGAGATCAGGTCGCCGGCCATGGCAAGCACCCCTGTCCAAAACCCTATCCAGGGGGACAGGCCGAGAAGAAAGGCTGCAAGGGTTCCAGCGGCCACAGCAGAGAGGATTCCCCTGATGGTCTTGTGGGGTCCGAACAGGGGGTTGCCGTCTCCAAGGGTCATTCCCCTGTCCAGGGGGGTGTTCCATCGGTCCTCGAGGAAATAGGTCATCAGAGGCGGCGCCAGATTGACGAGCCCGAGCAGAAACAAAATTTTGAGGTACAGCACGTTTTGTTCAGCCTTGCCGTTGTGTATCAGAGTTGCAAAGCGTGGAGGATTGAGATGTCATCACTCGGTCCTATAGTAGGTTTTCCCATGGGGGCGCAACACCAGTTCCGGTGCGAAATAGCGAAGACATGCAAGGCGGGAAAATGCTGCAGGAGCGCAGGACAGATCATTCGATCCGGTAGGAAGGGCGCTCCAGGTGCGTTTCGCGGCAGCGGGGGCACCGGCCGGGAGGGGTGTACCTTGTCCGTTCCCGAAAGACGAACCCGCAGGACAAACACCTGAAAGGGAGTATCCGGAGCCGTTTTCCGCTCGAGGCGACTGAGCGGGCGATATGTGGAAGATGGGAGTAGATTTCCCGCTCCGCCACCCCGAGTTCCTGAGAGAGTTCGCGGGCGGTCATCTCTTCGCCCTCCAGAATGGCTGTGATTTCCTGCCGGATCGTGTTCATGCGGGT
>JBKHAV010000079.1:0-13574 GCA_046542715.1 Desulfovibrionales bacterium | reverse complement strand
TCGATCCAGTGATTGGTCATCGCGCCGCGTCCGAACGACTCTGCCAGAGCCGCTACAGTAGCGCTGTGTCAGATACGGGCCTGATGTTCGATATACACCAGGCCGAGGGAACGCAGCATGGCCTGGTAGACCCAGAGTTCTTCAGTGTCCAATGCGGCGGAGCCCACCGAGGCCATGCCGTTGCACCGGTTGACGATCTGTCCCTTGTCGTTTTTGCGGACAAAAGTCTTGTCTCGGGTGTCCTTGATCCGTTTGGCGATGGTGTCGAGCATCCAGTCCCAGGATTTTTCTTCCCACTTGTCGCTTCCCGGAGCTCTGTACAGGGGGGTGGTGATCCGTTTCTCGTTTTCCGCGAGCTGGTAGACGGATGCACCCTTTGCGCACAACGTGCCTTCGTTGACGGGGTGGTCGGGGTCGCCTTCCACATTGATGGCGCGTTTTGTTTTCGTGTCCGTGTGAACGATGAGTCCGCAGCCGACGGCGCAGTAGGGGCAGACTGACGTGGTCTGCTGGGCGCCCCTGGTCCGGAGCTCAAAGGCCCGTTTCTCAGCGGCCTCGACACTTATGCCGAGTCCCCCGAATGCCGTAGCCGTTGCCGCAACGGCTGAGAGTTTGAGGAACCCTCGTCTGTCCATGAACATTGACAGTCCTCCTGGTGATGAGTTGATGATCAACAGCCTCGGATCTCTCGACCCAGCATGACCAGCAGATCGTACCCTGATGCACGGGGTACGCCCCACCGAATGCTCGGCCTGACCCATGGAACTTTTGGGGAACAGGACCTCACATCCAGGGAACCGGCCCGGGCCACAACCTTGCTCAGGTCCTGCCCCAGACCGGAAAACGGGATCGAAGTTCTACTCCCTTGTGAAGAATGCACGTCTCCCTCCACGATGGTTACAGGATGATTCTTCAGTCTCTCCAAGTATTACCCAAAATTGAAGGAAATGGACAACACATTCTTGACTACGCAATATCTGGCACAGACCAAAGAGCGCAACATGCTGAAAAAAAGGATAAAAATTAGAGACATTAATGACGATCTGGTACAAAACCACAGAGGGCGCGCAGCAGGATGGGCAGGATATCCTGGTCTCGGTGGTTGTACCGAAATTCCAGTTCCTTGATATAGAGGGGAAAGCGCTTGGGGGTGATGCCGCTATATCGCTTGAGCCGCTTCTTGGCGAAATCCCAGAAGCCGCTTTTCGTACAGTCGATGGCCGGTTTTTCGCGTTTCCCCACCAGGATGCGATAGGGCAGTGTATCGTCACCACAGGCGATCAGTGCATCGTACTGCTTGTAACGGTCCGTGTACACGAGCTTGCCGATCCGAATCATCTTGAGGTGAAAGTTGAGATGGAAATGGAACAGGGTCTCCCCCTGCAGGTCGGTCATCAGATCCACAAACACGAGGCTGTGCTTTTCCAAAATCCCGAACACCGGCACCCCGAACGGCCGGCCGCTTTGCTGTTTCCCCGCCCTGGGCCAGTCGCAGCCCAGGTCGATTTCCGCATCCCTGCCGAGAAACTGCTTGCTGTCCAGGGCGCTTGCCAAAATGGCCAACCGGACCGTGGTCAGGGCCTTGTAGGCAGTGTTGTAGGAGACGGACAATTCCCTGGCCATCTGATTGGCTGTGGCTTCTTCCTGGAAGAGGCGCAAAAGGTCCAGCCACTGCAGGCATGACAATCCGCCGGTATTGATCCATCTCCGGCTGAAGTCGTGGAAGGTGTACATGCAGCGGGGGCAGCGGAATCGTTGTTCGGAAAGCAGGTAGACTTTTCTCCCATGGCATTTGGGACAAAAGACCAGGTCGTCTTCCCAGCAGAAACTGCGGATCATCTCCTGCGCGTCTGTTTCTGAAGTGATCTGACGAACGTGTTCAGATGAGACGCTTTTGGGCGTCGGCTCCGGGGAATTCACCGGGAATCACCCTCCGATAGCCGACATGTTGCGCGAACACACGGAGCTGCCCTCCCGTTTCCCCAGCTGCTCAAATCCCATGGGTTTGATCGCATTGGCCAGGGTCAGGATACGGCACAGATGCTCGTCCCCGAGATGGGCGGAGCGCAGGATCGGACGCAGCCGATATTCCTTGTCCGAAAAAAGGCAGGTCCTGAGCCTGCCGTCGGCGGTAATGCGCAGCCGGTTGCATTTGGCGCAGAAATGATCGCTCACCGCAGAGATGACCCCAAACCTCCCCGGGCCCTCCCCTATCTGAAACATCCGTGCCGGTCCGCTGCTGCGCTCGTGCCGCTCGAGAGGCCGGAGGTCCGCAAACCTGGAGGCGGTCGCAACGATGTCCCGGGTGGGCCAGAAATACTCCTCGGACCAGATGGTCTTGTGGCCGATGGGCATGAATTCGATGAAACGGACATCCAGACTCTTTGTAGCGGCCAGATCGAGAAAGTCGTTCACCTCGTCGTCATTGACTCCTTTCATGGCCACGGCGTTGATCTTGATGTCAAGACCCTGGGCCAGGCACTCGTCGATTGCGGCGATCACCAGGGGATGTTCGTCCCGCCCCGTGATCCGCTCGAATTTCTTCCGGTCCAGGGTGTCCAGGGAAATGTTCAGCCGCTTGACGCCCATATCTTTCAGCACGGCTGCCTTGCCCCTGAGCATGGTGGCATTGGTGGTCAGCCTGAGGTCCAGACCGGAGTTGAGGGCCACAGCCTGTTCCAGGAAACCGAGGAAATCTTTGCGGGCAAAGGGCTCGCCCCCGGTGAGCCGCACCTTGTCCACTCCCAGGGACATTCCTATGCGGATCAGCCGGAGGATCTCCTCATAGGTCAAAATATCCTCATGGGGGATGAACCGGACGAATTTTTTCGGCCAGCAGTAAAAGCAGCGCAGGTTGCAGCGGTCCGTGACCGAAATGCGCATGTAGCTGACCTGGCGGCCGTGATTGTCCTTCAGCACGGTCTGAGCCCTTCTGTTTCCGGTCCTTTCATGCTCCTGCGCATGGCCTCCAGTTCCTGGAGCAGCAGGAGGTCGGCGGGATAATTAATGTTGAAAAAGACTCTGGCCATTCCTTCCGGACAGGGGATATGATGCCGCACTCTCTCCGGAAGAGCCATGCTCAGCTTGCGGATGCCCCTTTCCAAAGCCAGTTCCAGCAAGGGCAATGCCTCGGGTTCGTACACCGCCACCAGGGGCTCGATATACCCGGTTTCCGGATGGAGAAAGGTGGTCATCAGCGTGTCTTCCCTTCTTCTGCCCCATCCTCGAAGAAGCCGGGCGATCACCTCGTTGTTGAGCAGGGGCAAATCGCAAGTGAGGACCAGGCACGGGGCTTTGACCCGTCGAAGAACGGTAACGATCCCGCCCATGGGCCCCTGGTCCGCAATGTCATCGAGCAACCACTTTGTGTTCACCTCATGTCTTGCCGGATCCCGGCCCACAACCCAGGTCTGATCGCAGACCGGCTGGAGGAGGGTGACCGTCCGCTTGAGCAGATCCGTGCCCTCGAAAATCACACTGGCCTTGTCCCTGCCGAGCCGCCGGCTTTTGCCCCCGGCAAGCACGGCGCCGATGACCCCCCGCTCCTTCATTTAAAATCCCCAGGCCGAAAGAGTCGGCCGCAAATACCCCTGTTTCCCGGCCACAATGTCAAACGGAAGAGAAAGCAGATCGTCCAGGACCGGAATGCAGATGCGGTCCAGACTTCGATAGTCCAGGGTTTTTATATAATGATTGCAGCTGGTGCAGACCTCGACCATGATCCCGGGGTCTTCCTTGGCGTCGAAGTATTCGAGCTTCCTCGGGTTTTGTTCCAGGCAGAACGGACAGGTCAGCCGCTGTCCCCGGTACTCGAACGCGCAGAAGGAGCAGGTCAGCATCCTGTCCCCTTCCTTGCCGTGGAGGCGGCCGATCAGGGGAGGGCTTCCGCACAGGGGGCAGGACCCGTGGGACCAGGCCAGATCCTCCGGAAGCCTGCTGCCGAGACCCTGAGCTGCTTTGCGCAGGCTCGGGCTCAGACTGGACTGAACCAGAAAATTCAGACAACGGGGTGCTCCCGGCGTTTTCTCGCCAAACGTGCTGAAAAAGGAGTCGTCTCCCTCGATATACGCATCAAATGCCTTGTCCAGATCGAGTTCCCCTGTCCCGATCGCCTCGCGGATCCGGGTCACTGCAGTGTCCATGGGCGGCATGCCCGCGATGCTCTGTGCAAATTCCTCAAAGAGCACTTTGGCCTGTTCCCGGTCCACGGGAAAACCCTCCCGGCCCACCAGGGGCTTGCCCCGGCGCAATTCGTCTGTTGAGACCGCCCGATCGCCGGGCAGCTCGCTCAGGACCGCGTCGTCCTGGACCTCGAGTTGTTTGTTCAGAACGGTGTCGATCAGATCGAGCAGATCCGCAGGAATGTGCTCGCACCGCTTCAGGGCTTTCAGTTTCCTGTTTACCCTGGATATATCCATCGCGCCATTAGTCCCCATTTTCCCTCCATGTTTTTCTAGGTGGTATGCCTGTTTGCGAACAGGAAGCAATGCATTATTACATTACTTTCGATCTGGTACAAGGCGAAAATCCAAACAACTCGGGCCGTATCCACCGGTACCAATCCGCCCCTAGTCCCTGCATCCTTCCCATGACTGGGAAAATCAGGCAATGATGCGTATGGTGAAATAAATCCCCTGCACTTCCAACCTGGGGAAAGGAGAAAAAATGAAATCGTTTATCCTTGCACTTGTTTTGATATCCATGCTCGGCACGGCTCACGCCGCACAACCCGGCTCCTACCCTGAAGCCGGAGACCCGTTCCCGAACCTGCCGCTGCAGGGGGATATCTCTTCCGCCCAACAGGAATTCCTCGGACTGCAGGCTGAAGAAACTCGGGATCTGGCCTCCATCGATGCCGATGCCGTTCTCATCGAGTTCTTCAGCATGTACTGCCCGTTCTGCCAGAGCGAGGCCCCGGATGTGAACGCACTTTTCGAAATGGTGGAATCGGAAACTTTTTGCCGAGACCTGAAGATGATCGGCATCGGGGTCGGCAATACCCAGTTCGAGGTGGACTTTTTCCAAAACAAGTACGAGGTTCCCTTCCCCCTGTTCACGGACCAGGATTTTATCGTTATCGACCAGGTGGGGCAGGTCGGAACGCCGTACTTCGTGCTTGTCGAGCTTTCCGACCAGGGAGAACATCAAACGCTGCTTTCCAACATGGGGCCCTTTGACTCCCCTGAAACTTTTTTGAAAGAGGTCCGGTCGGCCCTGTGCCCGGACGACCCGGGAAAATAGGAGAAACCGATGAAGACACAACTTTTCCGTTTTCTGCTCCCGGCCTTATTGACCATCGCCCTTGCCGCACCGGCATTTTCCCAGGTCTCCACCTATCCCGAGGAAGAACTCAAACCCCGGGACAGCGAACTCAAGGTTGCTGTTGGAGAAAAGGTCCCGGACTTCAGTCTGCCCTCCGTGCACCACGGCCGGGTGGGACTTGACCAGTACCTGGGCAAGAAGAACATTGTCCTTTCCTTTGTCCCGGCCGCATGGACTCCGGTCTGCACCGGTCAGTGGCCCGGGTACAATATCGCCCAGGAGCTGTTCGTACAAAACGATGCAGTGCTGCTTGGCATCTCCGTGGACAATGTGCCCACGCTCTGGGCGTGGACCCAGGCCATGGGCGAACTCTGGTTTCCGGTTCTCTCGGATTTCTGGCCCCACGGGGAGGTGGCTCAAGAACTCGGCATTCTCCGCGGCGACGGCATGGCCGAACGAGCCCTTTTCGTCATCGATAAGAAAGGGGTGATCCGCTACATCGACGTCCACGACATCAATGACAAGCCCCGTCTCGAGGTATTGATTCAGGAACTGGAGAAGCTCGAATAGACGTATTGCTGGTGGTGCGGGTGACCATTTGTGAAAATCGGAGAGGAAAACGTCTGACTGACTAAACGTTCAGCTGCAGAATCTCCATCTGCAGCTGATTCGCTCCAGACGGTTGGCGGCTTCGTAGAGCAGGACCCCGAGCAGGCTCATGCCGAAGATCCCCACGAACATCTCCTGGTAGTCCAACCGCCCCCAGGCATCCATGATCAGATAGCCCAGCCCCTGCTGGGTGGCAAAAGACTCCACGAAAAAGAGCACGGCCACGCTTACCCCGGAGTTCAGGCGCAGCGCGGTAAACCCGTGGGGCAATGCCCCAGGGACCAGAACTTCGGTCACGATCTGGGGTTTGCTCGCTCCCAGGGAACGCACTGAGTCCAGGTATTGTCCGGGAATGGTGCGCACTCCATCCCTGGTGGTGACCAGAACCTGGTATCCCAGGATCAGGCTGATCATGACGACCTTTGAGAGGTCTCCCAGGCCGAAGAGCAGCAGGACTACCGGCAGAAGCACGATTTTCGGGATCGGATAGGTCAAAAAAACAGCCGGAGAGAGAACAGCGTCGATTCGCTTTGAGCCGCCCATCAGGATCCCCAGGGGAAAGCCGATGGCCCAGGCAATGGCCATGGCGGACACGGCCCGGAAGCCGCTGGAGCTGAAATGGCCCCAGAACGCTGCGGTGAACAGGGCCTGGCCAAAAGCCGCAAAGACCTCCTCGGGGTGGGGCAGGACCGCCGACCCGGTCTGGACGGCCGCGATCTTCCAGAGCAGGTACAGGGCCGCAACCGTCCCTGCGTACGCCGCCCACCGGGACCAGGACGACCTCACCAGGACGCCTCCATGGTTCTGCGGATCTGCCGGATCAGATGAAAGTACGATTTGCTCTCCCGAAACCGGTGAGAACCGAACCCGGGATTTTCAAAGCGAGCTTTGATGGTGGCTGGGCTTCCAGCCAGGACCACGACATGCCGGCCCAGGAAAACCGCCTCGTCCACGCTGTGGGTGACCAGAACGTAGGGCACGTGCGAGCGCTGCCATGTTGCCACCAGGGTATCCTGGAGCTTTTCCCTGGTGATGGCATCGAGGGAAGAAAACGGCTCATCCATGAGCAGCAGTTTCGGGTCCATGGCATAGGCCCGGGCAATGGCCACCCGCTGCCGCTCCCCACCGCTCAGACAGGCCGGATAGTCCTTTTCCCGGCCGGAAAGTCCCAGCTCGAAAAGAAGCGTCCCTGCCCGTTTTCTGCGCTTCTGTTGCGAAACCCCGGCAAGCTTCAGTCCCAGGGCCACGTTCTCCTCCACGGTTTTCCAGGGAAGCAGGCCGTACTCCTGCAGGACGATGGCGATGTCCGCACTGGGTGCTCCGACCTGCTCTCCCTCGAGGGTTACCTTCCCCCTGTCCGGCTGAATCATACCGCAGAGCAGGTACAGAAGGGTGGTTTTCCCGCAGCCGCTCGGCCCCACGATGCTGAGGGTTTCCTCCCGGCCCAGGGTAAACGAGAGGTCGTGCAGGACCTCTCTGGGTCCTGCCTGCGCAGGGTACGATTTGGTCAGCCCGGTGACGCTGAGCACGATTGCAACCCCGGCGGGAGAAACGTTGGAGTGTTCATGGCCCTGCCACGACGCGTTCATAGGCAAGATGCTCCTGCAGCATCCCTTTGGCCTGCATCCAGTCCTGCAGCTGCCTGACATCCTCGCGTGACGGGAGCGCCGGAGACGGATAGCGGTAGACAGGAAAACTCGCTGCAACCTCCCCGGGGATTCGGCTGGTTTCGGTCATCAGCGGTCGATACCGCTCCGGGTCGGCATTTATCCGCTCAACCGCCGCTGCATAGGCCGCTGTAAACGGCTTTTGAAACTTCAGCTTCGCCCCGTGCAGACAGACGACGGTCAGAACCAGATCCAGATCCTCGTCCGTGGCCAGAACTTTTGCCCCTTTGCTTTCGGCAAGGCTGACCAGAGGCTCCGGCAGGAGTGCCGACCCAATCTGCCCGGACAGGAGCATCTGCATGCGGATGGGGATCTTTTTCACCTCCATGGGCGTGAAATTCGCCTGGGGCAAAGCCGTGTTCACCAGCATGCGCTCCAAGAGGTATTCGATAATCGACGACCTGGAGATGCCCACCACCATATCCCCCTGGACATCCTTTCCAGGAGCGGCAAGGAGGCTGAACATGCGCTGTCCGGGACGGGTCTTGTAGGAAACCGTACTGATGCGCATGTCCACGCCGCTTTGGAGCAGCAACAGGGTGATGATCATGTCCCCGAAGAAGCCGTCCAGCTTCCCGGCCTGTATGGCCATGTCCCGTTCCATGGCGCTGGCAAAGGGGACCAGCTCGACATCCAGCCCCTGCCCGGCAAAAAGCCCCTCATTGACGGCAACATGCAGCGGCAGTGTGTCCACAACCGGAAGAATGCCGATCTTCAGCGGCTGGGCGCCCACTTTCCCGACAACGCTCAAAAGCAACACGAGCACGGCAAAAGTTACGACACGGACCATATCGGCTCCTTTTCCTGTTTATACTCTGAAAATATTCCGGGGATGTACACCCATCCGTCCCGGTTCGCTAGGCCCTGACCCTGGCCTGAAACCGAAGGTCCCGGGCCAGGGTGTCGATGAGTTTCCTGTGTCCGGCGGGAAAGGCGTACCTGCCAAGATCTGCGGGCACGACCCAACGGCATTCCTGGGCCGCCGTAAGGACCGGGTCGGTCCGGCCCTCTCGCAGGCTGCAGAAAAACGTGTGCAGGGTGATCCGGTAGGTGGTGTAGCCGTGCCTGATGACCCTGATTGTTTCCAGATTTTCGATCCCAAATCCTGTCTCCTCCCGGTATTCCCGAACCAATGCCTGCGCCGGAGATTCCCCTGGTTCGATCCGTCCTCCGGGAAATTCCCAGAGATTGGCCCAGACCCCCTGGGGCAGTCTCTTTTGGATAAAGATTCGGCCGTTGTGGATCAGGACCCCGGAAACCACGTCCAAAGGGACGATGGCTTTGCTCTTCCCCGGGACCGGACGTTCAAGGACAATGCCCAGCCGCCGGGCCTCACACGATCCATGAAGCGGGCAGGTTTCACACTGCGGGGTTCTGGGCCTGCAGATCAGGGCGCCGAGTTCCATCAACCCCTGGTTGACCTCCCTGGCCCGGCCTTGGCAGATGAGCCCTGAGGCCGCCTCCCTGATCCGGGCTCTAGCCTTGCGCTCCTTGACCGGGGTGTCGATGTCCAACAGCCTGGCCAAAACCCGCTCCACATTGGCGTCCACCGCAGGAACGTCCTGATTGAAGGCGATGCTCGCGATGGCGCCGGCAGTGTAGTCCCCGATTCCGGGCAGTGCTCTGATCGCGGAGAAGTCCTGCGGAAATTCGCCTTCATAGTCGTCCACCAGGATCTGCGCGGCCCTGCGGATGTTTCTGGCCCGGGAGTAGTACCCGAGTCCTTCCCAGAGCTTGAGGACTTCGTCCTCCCCTGCGGCGGCCACTGCTGCCGGGTCTGGAAACCGGCGCATCCAGCGCTGGAAATATGTGAGGACCCGCTCCATCTGGGTTTGCTGGAGCATGATCTCGGAAATCCAGACCTGATACGGGGCGTAGTGTGTTCTCCAGGGCAGCTTCCGGGCATGGGATGCAAACCAGGCAAGGAGATTTTTCTGGATGGTATGAATATCGCTCACATTTCTCCGGGGTCATGGGGCCTGTTTCGGGCCGCCGAGGGCGAAAAACCGAGCCGGGGCAGCAATACACCGGCTCGTCAAGGCCATGGATGATTGCATTGCCATGCTTGAGGGGTCAAGGCCTGCGCCCTGCCGATCGCCCCTCCTGATTTGCGGCAATACAGCCATCTTTGGTCTATCGATTCAAATGATCGTAGTTGAACAAAGGGCAGGCGTACCTCCAGGGACCTCGAATCGGATTCTGGCAACCAGGAAGCAACAATGGTACTTTTGCGCAGTCGCCCCTGAAATATCGCATCCCGCAGTTGCAAAAGGATGAATGCCGATGAACACCCCTGTGATCCGCCCGCCCTTTCTCGGGGCCCACATGTCCATTGCCGGCGGTCTCCACAAAGCGTTCGAGCGCATTCAGGAGGTCCAGGGGACCGCCCTGCAGATCTTTGTCAAAAACCAGCGGCAGTGGAAAACCAGACCGCTGCGCTCTGACGAAATCCAGGAGTTTGCCGCCGCCTGGACGGCGTGGGGCGAGTATCCTGTGGCCGCCCACGACACCTATCTCATCAACCTGGCGGCCGTGGATCCGGTCGTCCTGGACAAGTCCCTTACCGGATTTGCCGAGGAACTGGTCCGCTGCGAAACGCTCGGTATCCCGCTCTTGAACACCCATCCGGGCTCGCACATGGGGGCCGGCATGATCCCGGGGCTGAAGCGGTTCACCGCCAATCTGGACGAAGCTCTGCACCGTTCCGGGACCTCGAAGGTCACCGTCCTTCTGGAGAACACGGCCGGACAGGGGACCAACATGGGCTCGACGTTCGAGGAACTGGCCTGGATTCTGGAACACGCCGCCCACCCGGACCGGATGGGGGTCTGCTTCGACACCTGCCACGCCTTTGCCGCGGGATACGATTTGTCCTCAGAAGGAGGGTATCAACAGACTTTTGACCGGTTCGATGCGTTGATCGGACTGGACCGGATCAGATTTTTCCACCTCAATGACGCCAAAGAGAGGCTGGGAGCGAAACGGGACCGGCATGCCCATATCGGCCAGGGAACCATAGGGACCGAGGGATTCAGACGTCTCATGAACGACCCGCGGTTCGCACGCGTGCCCAAGGTTCTGGAAACCCCCAAAGGCAAGGATCTGGAGGAGGACCGCACCAACCTGACGCTGCTCCGCTCGTTGCTGGAGCAGGACTAGCAATCCCGGCCGGCCCTCTCCCTGGACCTTTTTTTCTTTCGGTACATATCCTGATCCGCCTCCTGCAGGAGTTCCTCCAGACTCTTTCCCCGGACATGGCTTGATATACCCACGGCCGCGGATATGTGCAGCCGGTCAGCCCCCCCTGCGGAAATCTGAATCTCCTGCAGATCGCCCTTAATCCGTTTGCCGATGGCGCCGGCCAGAGCCCGGTCGGTATCCGGGAGCAACAGCACGAATTCGTCCCCGCCGAAACGCACGAAGATGTCATACTGCCGGATGGACTTGCGTATCCGTTCAGCCACTTCCATCAGCAGCCGGTCACCCACGTCGTGCCCCAAGGTGTCGTTGACCTGCTTGAAATTGTTCAGGTCGATGAACAGCAGACACACGGGAAATTCCCGCCGGTTGGCGAACTGGAGGATGCGCGGGGCGTGGCGGTACAGGTATTCCCGGTTGTACACCCCGGTCAGGGGATCGATGACTTTTTCGCGCTCCAGTTTTTCATGCTCCCGGACCGTGACCACGGTACAGGCGAGCACGTCGCAGAAATGGCCGAGAAAATCCGTTGCCTTGTCCCGGGTGTAGCGGCCCGGGTCCTGGTCAAAGAGCCCCAGCACACCGATAGAGGTTCCCGGCGCGTACTTGTCCTCCATCCGGTAGAGAAAGCAGGACCCTGTTTCGAGCAGACCCGCGGGGAAACGGGCCTGAAACACTTCGGCCCCGGCGTGTTCAGTCCACCGGCCGAGCCGGATCCGTTCTCCGTCGGAAAAGAGCCCGTCGCAATGGCGCTCCAGTTCTTTTTTGGTGAGAACCGGAATCGTCTGGGGAAGAAAATCAGCATATGAACCCTGGTCCAGGACCATGCGCACATCCTGAAGCCTGAGCAGGTCCCGTACCCGCTCCAGCGCCTCGGGCAGATCCTGCAGGGAGCGCATGGTGTTGATGGTGGTGATCGCGCTGCGAAATTTTTCAAAGGCGAACAGGCTGTTCTGATAATCCGCGGCCGCCGATTCAATGGATGCCCGCAGCCTGGCGGTCAAGGCTTCCAGCCGGGCGACTTCCGTGCAGAAGCGCTCACGCTCCCGGACCAGGGAATGGACCTCGCGCTCCCGGCGCTGGTACAGGCCGCTCAAAACATTCACCAGTTCCCGGACCTTGGCCCCGTCGCCCCGCTGAGCATAGATTTCAAGCTCGGTGAGAGTGGCGAGAAATTCAGATTCGAGCGGTTCTTTCATGGCGGCCTTGAGAGCATCTCCTGCAGGTTGGACAGGCGGGCATCATCGCCTCTTGTGTTCAGGGGGTCAAGAACAGCCGGGTTGTCATCCGTCTGTAACGTGTCGTTCTCGTGTCTGCCATGTTCCAGGGCTAAGGTGTGCCCAATGCCCCGAAACACTCCCTCACAACCCTCGACGTGCGGACTGTCTTGAAACCGACCCTGAAAGCGATTGCCATCCCCTGGCCCTGTTGCTACTGTCCCTCCCATATCCCAGCCACCGATGTGTTTTGACCACTTCGGACATATGTACAACACACCAGCGTACACACCTCTCTTGGTTTTTCCCTTTCCCATGAGTCGTTGGAGGCGACGTTTTTCAAAACCCTCACCTCAACCCATCCACGAGGTTCTTTGTGGACAACACCAAAAATTTCATCATCGACACCAATGTTCTTCTGGAAGACCCCACCGCCCTGTTCAAGCTGAGAAACGGCAATGAAAACAATGTCTTCATCCCCTACCATGTCCTGCTGGAGCTCAACAAACTCAAGAAAGACCCCAGGCTCGGCCACATGGTGGCCAAAGTCATTCAGGCCCTGTCCGAACACCCTGACCAGTTCGTCCTGCTCAAGACCGATCAGGTGGCTGAACCCTTTGCCAACCTGGTGGACACCTTCATCCTGGACGAGATCGCCACGAGCGAAATTTCCGAGCCGATCCTGGTCACCAACGACCGCATCCTCCAGCTTCAGGCGGGCATGAAGGGCATCCGCAGCGAGACCTACAAGGAATCCGTGCCCTTCAAATCCGAAGCGGAGTACTTCACCGGGTTCATCTCCCCCGGCGAAGCGCCGCTGCCCAACTGCTTTCAGTGGAGCGACCAGGGCAAACCGGTCTTTTTCGGCCCTGATGGGGAAAAGGTCATCGACTACCAGCACCAGGTCTGGAATGTGATGCCGCGAAACGTCTACCAGAATCTGGCTCTGGAACTCATGACCACCCCGGATATCCACGTGGTCTCCATCCAGTCCGATGCCGGGTACGGCAAAAGCTTTCTCGCTCTGGCCTCGGCTCTTTACCTCACCCTGGAGCGCAAGGCGTACAACAAGATCTACGTGGTCAAACCCATGATCGAAATCGGGCAGAAGCTGGGCTATCTGCCCGGCAGGGTGGAGGAAAAGATGGAGCCCTACACCCGTTACGTCTCCGACCTGATTTTCAAGCTGCACAAGGGCAGACCGGCCAACAAGGTGTTCCAAAACCCGGACACCTACCCGCCCGCATTCGACCCCAAACGATTCGAACTCCTGCCCCTGACCTTCATCCGGGGCATGAACATTGAAAACGCCGTGGTCATTGTCGATGAAATGCAGAACATGTCCCGGTCCGAGTGCCGGGCTCTGCTCTCGCGCATGGGCGAAAACGTGAAATGCTTCTGCCTCGGCGACATCCACCAGGTGGACAATCCCTATCTCAATCAGGACAACAACGGGCTGAACTGGATGGTCAAAAAATTCAAGGGCAACCGCATCTACGCCCACATGGTGCTCAAGGGGGACAAATCCAGAGGCCCGATCACCGATCTGGTGATCAAAAGCGGATTGTAATTTTCAAAATTTTCGAATTTTCGAGTCTACGAATTCACGAATTCACGAATT
>JBKHAV010000078.1:0-13612 GCA_046542715.1 Desulfovibrionales bacterium | reverse complement strand
GCAATTCTTCCCTTAGGCATCATGCTTACCCAAGACAGAAAGAGCTTTTTAGTCCTCCTTTTATTTGTACCGATTGTTCTTCTTATTTATCGAAAAACAAAGCTACTCTTATTTATCATTTTATTATCTCTACTCTTTGTATTTTCCCTGAATCTTGAGAAACGTTTTTTCATTTCTACAAATACACTAACTTCCGACAGTTCTCTCCTGGCCCGTTATGCTGCTTGGGAGCTTGCTGCAAAGCTCTTCGTCCAGAAGCCGGTTCTCGGGCACGGGTTTTCTTCATTCAGGGAGGCGTCCACAGAGTACTATCAAAAACACGGGCTCTCGTTTACAAAATCCTATACCCCTCTTCCTGCAGCTCACAATATCAACCTGAACACCCTTGCTGAAACCGGTGTGATCGGACTTGTGCTCATCAATTACATCTTTTTTTCTTCACTGTTTGTCTGGAAACACAGAAAATCGCACCCGGCATTCTTTTTTATTCTCATTGCCATTGTTTTTGCCTACTGTACCTTTCAGTTCACGCATTTCGTCAACTCCCCCAGGAGAACAAACCTTCTCTTTCTCTGCTTCGGCCTTCTGTTCGGGTTACGCTCCCTACTTCCGCCCAGTCCTCACCTTCTCCTGAGGGTGAGGACAAAACTGCCCCCTGACGTTCATGAGCACACTTTCCCGAGACATCGCCAGAAACGCCTTCATCGTTTCGGCCGCCACCATGCTGAGCCGGGTGCTGGGGTTGGTTCGGGATCTGGTGACTGCCTTTGTGCTGGGGGCCGGCCCTCTGGCCGATGCGTTTTTTGCGGCCTTTCGGCTTCCCAATCTGTTGCGCAGGCTCTTTGCCGAAGGGTCGCTGACCATCGCCTTCATCCCCGTGTTCACCCGGGTCCGACGGGAACAGGGTCCGGAAGCGGCATTTTCCCTGGCCCGGACGGTCCAGTTCTGGCTGCTCCTCATCCTCGGGTGTATCGTCCTTTTAGCGCTGGTGTTCGCCCGGCCGCTGACCATGGCCGTGGCCTACGGGTTCATGGACAAGGATCCGGAAATTTTTGAATTTACCATCACCCTGGTCCGGATCTGCTTTCCCTATATCCTCTTTATTTCCGCTGCCGCCCTTTCCATGGGCATCCTAAACTCCCTGGGGCACTTCCTCTACCCTGCCCTGGCCCCCAGCCTTTTGAACGTTATTCTGATCGCCGCAGCCCTGGCCGGGCATCTCGCGGGGTGGAATCTTGCGCTCTGCCTTGCCGTGGGGGTGCTCTTTGCCGGTGCGGCGCAGTGGCTCTTCCAGCAGCCCGCCCTGGCGCGGCAGGGATTTACCTGGTCCGGTCCCTGGAAACCCGGCGGCAAGGAGATCCGGCGCATCGGCTGGCTTATGCTGCCTTCGGTCTTCGGAGCTTCCGTGTATCAGCTGAACATTGTGCTGAGCACACTTTTGGCCTCCCTGCTTCCGTTCGGGAGCATAACCTATCTCTATTATGCCGACCGGCTGGTGCAGTTTCCTCTGGGGATTTTCGGCATCGCCATCAGCACGGCGGCCCTGCCGAGCCTTTCGTCCGTGTCGGAGAATATCGAAGAATTCAAGTCGATTCTCAATGGGGCTATCGGCTTGACCCTGTTCGTCAGCCTGCCTTCCGCCGCAGGACTGATGGCCCTGGCCGGCCCGATCATCGGGATTCTTTTCGGCCGGGGGGCCTTTAGCCCGGATGCGGTCGAGGCCACGGCGCAGGCTCTGGTGGCCTTTTCCGTGGGTCTTCCGGCAATATCGTGCATCCGGTCCCTGGCGTCGGCGTTCTATGCCCGGGAGGATACCCGGACCCCGGTCATCATCGCTGCGGCATGCCTCGTCATGAACGTCGGACTCGGGTACCTGCTGATGCAGCACATGGCCCATGTCGGACTGGCTCTTGCCGCCTCGATATCCGCCTGGGCCAATGTGCTTCTGCTCGCCTGGTCCCTGCACCGAAAGGTGGGGGCCTGGCTCTCCCTGAAGGGACGCTTCCTCACCATGCTTGTGCTCAGCGCTCTCGTCTATGCCGGCGCCTCCCTGACCGCTGCCTCCCCCTTGCTGGCGCTTTTTTTGATCCCGGTCTGGAGCGCGCTCTATCTCTGGCTGGCCCTGAAAATAGGCCTGGAAGAAGCAGACCTGACGTGGAGCGCCTGCTCACGGGTCCTTCGCAAGAAGGGGGCAACACCGCAATGAGGTCCCCGGCGGAGATGTTCCCCAAGGGATTGCATCAACCCGAAAACGGCTTCCGCTTCTCCGTGGATGCGTTGCTTTTGGCCGCTTTTGCCCCTGGCCAAGGGCCGGCACGAATCGCGGATCTGGGGACAGGATGCGGCGTTGCCGGACTGGCTCACCTGCTCCTGAATCCCTCTTCAGATATCGCGGTCGTGGGGCTGGATGTGGATGAGGAGATGATCGAATGCGCCCGGATGAACAGTTCCGCCCTGGGACTTGAAGCCCGCTTTCACCCTGAACTCCTGGATATCGTCCATGTCAGGGAGAGGATGACCCCTGAATCCTTTGACTGTATTCTGGCCAATCCGCCCTACAGGACTCCCGGCCGGGGACGCCGCCCGGAACACCCCGGAAGAGACAGGGCCCGTTTCGAATCCGGTGCCGGGCTGGAGACATTTTGCGCTGCAGCAGGGTTTTTGCTCAAGAACCGGGGGGTATTCTGCCTGATCCATCTGGCAGAACGACTCCCGCACCTCTTTGATACGCTTGCCGCCTTGAACCTGGAACCCAAACGGCTCCGGTTCGTGCACGGAAGGATGGGACTTGCGGCCAAGCTGGTGCTTGTCGAAGCACGAAAAAACGGCGGCCCCGGGATCACGGTGGAACCGCCGCTCATTTTATATGCTTCCAGGGACAACAGAAGCTACACCAACGATGCGCTGAAGTTTTGCCCCTTTCTCGCTTAGGTCAGGGGTTTTACGGTATCCCGTACCCAGTACAGCAGTTCGTACTTGGCTTCGAGCGCTTCCCTGATCGCGTTTTCTTTGGACTTTTCCATATCCAGCATCCGGATATAGACATTCCTGGTCCCGCCCTTTTCGTCATAGTTGGTCAGGATGCTGATGATTCTTGCCCCGTCCCGGCGCAGGTCGTCCAGAACCTGCTTGAGGCTGCCCGGCTCGGTGGAAAGCGTAAGCCCGATCTGGAGTCCGCCCAGGTAGACGCCGGTGATGGCGATGAGGACCTTGAAGATGTCGCTCTCTGTCACGATGCCCACGACCTTGTTGTCATCATCGACAACAGGGAGTCCCTCCACCTTCTTCTCCAGCATGATGACGGCCGCTTTCTCCACGGTGTCGTTCACTCCGATGGTGATCGGGTTGGGGGTCATGATGTCTTTGATCTTTATTTCTGAAAGAAGGTAATAGAGTTCGTGAACGTCCAGCGTGGTCGCCTTTGACGGGGACGCTTCTTTGATGTCCCTGTCCGTGACAATGCCCAGAATCCGTCGTTCCGCATCCACTACCGGGAGGCGGCGAATATCTCGTTCCTTCAGAATCTTGGACGCCTTCATCATGGAGGTTTCCAGCTCCATGCAGATTACCTCACGGCTCATCCACTCGCTGATCAGCATTGCATAACTCCTTTCAGGAAATGTGGGATTTACTCGCTCTTTGGCACGAACGAAACCGCGCCTCAAGGTCCTGATTCTTCTGTTATTATGTTTTCACTGCAGCGTCAAAAGCTAAGTGGCCTCAAGAAGAGTCTCTTGCTGCGGACGCGGCGGTCAGACTTTTTTTACATGTACCAGCGCCAGCTCCGCCCCGCCATATACAAATCCCGCAGGGTCTTGATGTCGCCGGAATGCAGCTTCCTGACCAGAAACAAAAACAGGTAGGAGGTCTGCATGGCGTCATAAAAGGAGTTGTGCTGTCCGAATGCCGGCAGGCCGTAGCGGACCGAAAGATCGTTCAGCTGGTAGGAGACACTTTCGTCGTAGCGGTCGTAATAATTTTCCCATTGTTCCGCCTCGTACACCTGGGCCAGGCGCATGGTGTCGATGCAGGGAGTCTTGAGCCGGGAACCGAAAATCCGCACTGCGGCACGGTTGAGAAACTGCATGTCCAGGCCGATGTTGTGGCCGACGATGAGCGCCGTGCCGCAAAACTCCAGGAGTTTGGGAAGCATTGTGCGAAGGGTGGGCGCCTCCCTGACCTGTTCGGGGGTAATGCGGTGGATCAGGGTTGATGTCTTGGGCATTTCCCCTTTGGGGGCGACAAGGGTGTAAAAGGTCTCGGCCGTAATCTGAAAATTTCTGATTTTGACCGCACCGATGGATACGATCTCGTCCCTGCGGGGGGTGAGTCCGGTCAGTTCGGTGTCCAGAACCACAAACTCATACTCGTCCAGATTTCTGTCCTGGTCGAAGTGTCTGAAATAGTGCTCAAGCTCCTGCAGCCGAGGTGCAGCAGGAACTCCTCCTGTGAACCGTCGGACGATCTGGGAGATCCTCTCTGCCAATGGTTCCACAATTGTCATGTCCTTTTACCTTTATGCGTTCCGCAGTCTGAACTCATCCTTCAAATGGCTGTGCAGCCGGTTGATGACCCCGAAAGCCTCCTTCAGGGTTTCCTTTTCCAGGTCCGACAATTCGGCCGGATTCAGGTTGTTGTTGGCCTCCAGCCCCTTGGCCACCCTGTCCAGCTGATGGACAAGCCGCAACTGCATGATGAACTCGTAGGCCCCCATGGCGTCGCTGGACAGGTCCCGGGAGATGTGCTGCCCTTCCCCCAAAAGCCGGAGCCGCTCCAGGGTATTGGTTTCCGTGATCCCGTGCTTCAGAGCCAGAACCCGGCCGAAATCCACGAACTGGACCATGCTCTTTTCCTTGAGGTCGAGCGTGTTTTTGTGCTCGCCGTTCTTGTCCACGATGAAGTTGCGAAAAAAGGAGAGCGGAGGGCGCTTGGCCACGCAGTCCTGGGCCAGGTAGCGCAGGAACACGTCCTGTCGCCTGGCCTTCAAGGCCACATGATCCCGCAGGGATTCGCTCAGAGCCTTGTGTCCATACCCTCCTCGGAAATCGAAGAAGATGGTGGCGTGGAGCACCTCTTCCGGTTCCGGCATCATGATCAGGTGCTCGAAATAGTCGCGCCATTTCTGAAGAGGCATGCGCCACCTGAGGTTGGACGCCATGAGTCCGTAGGGATCGGAGTGATAACCGCAGAGCTTCAGATGCTCCACCGCAGCTTCGGTGAAGGTTTTGAAATAACGCTCGCAGGCCTCGGCTTCCCGTTCGTCCCGGGGGTCCCGGTAAACCAGGGCATTGTCCTGGTCCGTCTTGATGGTCTGCTCCTTGCGGCCCTCGCTGCCCATGATCAGCCAGCAGAACGGAACCGGGGGGGGGCCGAAATCGCTCTGGAGCATGGACAGAAGTTTTTCCAGGATCAGATCGTTGAGCACGGTGATCATGCGGGTGACGTTTCCCGCCTTGGCTCCCTCCTCCATAAGGGTGCCCACCACCACCGGAGTACGCCGGGAGTGCTCGTACAGCCCCTCGATGGTGCGCGCCGCCTGGATGTCCCGAAACAGGGTGATGGGGGAGCGGCCCTGCAGGACCATGATGTCGTGGGAGGTGATCATGCCCATGACCTTGCCCTCCCGGGTCACGGCCAGATGATGGATTTTTGCCCCCATCATCTTGAGCAGAGCCTCGAAACACATCTCCGTGTGCTTCACCGTGGCTACAGGTGAGGACATGACGTGCTCCACCGGCGTCTCGTAGGATTCGCCTTCGGCCATGGCCCTGCGCAGATCCTTGTCCGTGATGATGCCCTCCGGCTTTCCGTAGGGATCGGTGATGAGCAGGGACCCGATTCCCTCCCGATGCATGGTCCTGGCACACTCCCGGATGGATATGCCGGATTCCATCCAGACCGGTTCGCGCTTGATGATGTCCTCGACCTTGGTGGAGAACAGGTACAAGGCAGTATCCGTGCACATGGCTGCCTGGTGCTGCCGCAGTTCGGAAAAGGCCTTAGACACATAATCTTCGGAAAGAGACTTCAGATAGAAACTCGACACCGCCGGATGCTTTTCGATGAGCCCCCGAAACACCTCTGCCGGGATCTTGAAGACAAAGGTATCCTCCACAGTGTCTGCATTGAGTGAGGCGTAGGTATCGCGGATGAGACCCAACGCCCCCACCGTTCCTCCTTCACCACGGTAGTCCACGAGCCTCTCTTCGCCGTTTTCCCGGGTCAGGTAGAGCTTGATGGCTCCCCGCTGGATGACCATCAACTGATCGATCATGGTCTCTCCCCGGGTCAACAGCCGCATACCGGCCGGCAGGAAATCGATGGTGCAGCTGCGGGCAAGATCGCGAATCGTCTGATCGTCCAGTTCACTGAACGGCAGCGTGCGCTTGAAAAAAGGAACGATCTCTTCCGGCTGTGCGGAAAGAGGAACATTGTGTTTTTTCATGTCAATTTCCCTTCCCACCTTTGTGTACCGCAAACAGGAGCATCATAGAGGGAGGGCGCGCCATCCGGCACGCCCTCCATGCTTGTTTCCAATCGTCAATGGTCGACCGCTGCCCCGGCGCCCCTGGGGTAGCGCACATTTTCCACGATTTCCTGAATCTCGGCAGGCGGTGCCTTGGTCACCATGGACACCGAAACCGTGACCAGGAAGTTGATGATCATGCCGATCATGCCGATGCCCTCGGGACTGATGCCGAAGGCCCAGTTTCCAAATCCCAGGTACTTGGTCTGGATGATGTACGTCAGGGTGAACCCGATTCCGGCCAGCATGCCCAGGATGGCCCCTTCCCTGTTGGCCCGCTTCCAGAAGATGCCCAGAACCAGGATCGGGAAGAAGGAACTCGCCCCCAGACCAAAGGCCAGGGCAACGACCTGGGCCACGAACCCCGGCGGATTGATCCCGAACCAGCCGGCCACCACCACGGCGATGGCGATCATGATCCGGCCGAGAAGCAGCCGCTGTTTTTCCGACGCCTGCCGGTTGATGATCCGGTAGTACAGGTCATGGGAGATACTGGACGCGACAACAAGGAGCAGTCCCGATGCGGTGGACAAGGCCGCGGCCAGGCCCCCTGCTGCCACCAGGGCGATGACCCAGGCCGGCAGATCGGCGATCTCCGGGTTGGCCAGCACCATGATGTCCCGGTCAACGTAGAGTTCGTTCGGCCCTTCCGAGGGTTCGTTGGCCAGGAGCGGCTGCCCGTGCCTGCCCGTCTCCCCGGAAAGCCGGGCCGCCCCTTCAAACGCGTCGCCGGCCCGATACTGGATGATCCCGTCGTTATTTTTGTCCACCCAGGAGATGAGACCGGTCTTTTCCCAGTTTTTGAACCAGGAGGGCGCGGCCTGATAGGTGACGTTGTTCAGGGAATCGATCATGTTGTACCGGGCAAAGGCGGCCACCGCAGGGGCCGTGGTGTACAAGATGGCGATGAACAGCAGGGCGTAGCCTGCAGAAAGCCTGGCCGCGCGCACGCTCGGCACCGTGTAGAACCGGATGATCACGTGAGGCAGCCCTGCCGTCCCGGCCATCAGGGTCATGGTCAGGGCAAACACTTCGAGCATGGAGCTTTGGCCGGCCCCGAACGCCGAGGTGTATTCTGCAAACCCCAAATCCTGAACGATGGTGTTGAGGGTTTCCAGCAGGTACTGCCCCGCGTTCGGCCCGGACTCGATCATCCCACCGAATCCGATCTGGGGAATGGCAACGCCCGTGATCTTGATGGAAATGGCCACCGCCGGGATGAGGAAGGCGACGATGAGGACCAAATACTGTGCCACCTGGGTCCAGGTAATGCCCTTCATGCCGCCCAGCCCGGCATAGATGAACACGATGACCATGCCGATGATGACGCCGGTGTTCACGTCGGTTCCCAAAAATCGGCTGAACACGATTCCCACCCCGCGCATCTGCCCTGCCACATAGGTCAATGAGACCAGAACCGCGCAGGTCAGGGCCACGATGCGGGCAAAACGGGAATAGTACCGGTCGCCCACAAAATCGGGAACAGTGAATTTTCCGAACTTGCGAAGATAGGGTGCGAGCAGCAGGGCAAGGAGCACGTAGCCGCCGGTCCAGCCCATGAGATACACCGCCCCGGTGTAGCCCAGAAAGGAAACCAGTCCGGCCATGGAAATATAGGAGGCCGCGCTCATCCAATCGGCTGCTGTTGCCAGACCGTTGGCCATGGGCGGCACCCCTGCTCCGGCAACATAAAACCCTTTAGTGTCCTTGACTCGTGAATAGTATGCGATGGACATGTATATTCCGAAGGTCACAATGACCATCAAATAGGTCCAGGCTTGAATTGACATAATGTTCTCCTACTCGCGGGTGTGAATCGCCGGGCTATTCGTGCACATCATATTTTCGGTCCAATCTGCGCATCAGAAGGAAATAGACGAAAATAATGATGACAAAGGTATAGATGCTTCCCTGTTGAGCAAACCAGAACCCCAGCGGAAACCCAGCAATGCGGATCGTGTTCAGCGGCTCTACGAGCAGAATGCCGAAGCCAAAGGAAACAACGAACCAGATGGACAGGAGTACGATCAAGTATTTCAGATTCGTTCTCCAGTACTGCTTCAGCGTTTGGTCTTTGTCCATGCCAATACCCCCTTTCGTTATGTTGGCAGATTGAGCGTGCCTGACTTCCTTGTAGTGAAAGGGAGAACAGGGTTGCACGCGGTTTTCGATGAACGGCGCTGTTCAACCAAACAAGCGGAGAAGAAATGAAGAGAGATTTTGAAATCCCGTTGATCAGGAAAAACCCGCCACTCACCGGGGTGATACATCCCCTGTCTTCTTCCGCACGCCCTCCCTGACACGCATTTCCCCGGACTCGCGCTTCCACCCCGCTGGATACTGATGCACGGCCGTTCACGGGCGTTGAAAGCCGTTGAGCTTTGCAAGTAGTCATCTCCAGTCTTTTTTTATAGAAAAGCAGGGCGCGTCCGTTTTGATATGTCCCATGAGCTGATGGAGGACTGTTTTGACGTCACTGTATCTTGAACTGCGATCCGGCATGAGCGGGGACATGTTTCTGGCCGCCCTTGGCGGGCTGGGAGTGGAGCTTTCAGAACTGGAGGCTCTTTTCAGCCGTGGGGGGATCACCGTCGGGATTCGTTTGGTCCGCGAACGCAAAAGCGGACTGGCCGGACAGCGGCTCGACCTTGCTCTTCCCCCAGAGCAGGAGCATCGCAACCTGCAGGACCTGCTCGACATTCTAAGCCGCCTGCCCGTGAGCACCCCGGTTCGAAACAGGAGCGCCGCGGCATTTCACCGGCTGGCCGAGGTCGAAGCCGCGGTCCATGGCATCGAGGTGGCTTCTGTGCATTTTCACGAGGTCGGCGCGCTGGACACGCTCGTGGATGTCGTGGGCGTGTTCTGGGCGCTGGAAAAGCTGGGTGTGGACCGGGTCGTCTGCAGCCCTCTGCCCTGGTTCAGAGGTGTCGTGGATACGGACCATGGAACACTGCCGCTGCCGGCCCCGGCCACGGCCGAACTGCTCAAGGGAAAGCCAGTCTATCCCACTGAAATGGAGTCGGAACTCATCACCCCCACCGGAGCGCTGCTTCTCGATCAGCTGGTCCGGGAGTTTGCAGACGGGCCTTTGGGAGTTGTTCGGCAAGTCTCCATGGGTTGGGGAACCATGGATCTGGGAGAGGTGCCCAACGGGGTACGGGCCTTTCTGGTGGAGGAGGAACACAGGGAGTCGGTCTGGCTGCTGGAGACCAATATCGATCACCTCACAGGAGAGGAAATCGGGGAGCTGATTCAGACCATGATCCGCTCCGGCGCCCGTGACGCCATTTATCTACCTGGACTCATGAAAAAAAACCGTCCAGGCGGCCTTTTTCAGGTCATGTGCACTGAAGACGCGATGGACAGGATGGAAGCGCTCCTGTTCCAGCACACCCTGACCCTTGGCATTCGCCGGTCACGGGTGGCGCGGCGGACCCTGCCACGCCAGGGCACCACCCTCAAGTCCCCCCTCGGGGCGGTGCAGTCCAAAGAATTCGACCTCGAGGGACAGACGTATGCGCGCCCGGAGTTCGACGCCATTGTCGAGCTAGCCCGTCGACTCGGGCTCAGCCCTGTCCAGGTCAGGCTGCTGCTCCAGGCTGGATCAAAACAGAATTCGTGATGAGGGCTTGGGTTACGCGTCCCGTGTGACAACGGAGTCAGCGTGGAGTTTTCAACAGCCTGTCAGGTCGTCATCAGGAACAGCCCGGGTTCCGGCTCAGAACTCTCGCACCGCAGAACGACGCTCGTGCCCGGATGGGCTCCATCAATCTTCGCACCCTCGAGGCTTTCCAGTCCATACGCCCCGATCGACGGCCGTCGCAACCCGGGGCTGAGCACCCTGACCTTCTCCCCCTGCAGCCAGCGGTGAAGAACCGCAACCCTCCACCCGTGTGGACCAACATGGTCTTCCACCTTGCCGAGAATGGCACTCCTGTCGTTTTGAGGAATCGGCTCCAGGACTTTTCGGCGTCGACCGGAGAGAAAAAAGCCGGTGGCATGGGGACGGGTGGCGCTTAAGGCCAGCTCACGCAGATATGACCGCAGCCGGAACCGCCCCTGGACGAGATCGTCCAGCCCGGTCCGGAAGACATCGGTGACCAGGGCCAGGTAGGACTCCGACTTCATCCTGCCCTCGATCTTCACCGCATCGATCCCCTGCCGGGTCAGCCACGGCAGGTAGGGAATCAGGCAGAGGTCCTCTGCCGCCAGCAGGGCCGCATATGGGCCCGCCTCCCCGACGTCCCAGAGAACCTCCCCTTCCCGGGTCCGTTCCTCGAGCCCCAGGGAGGCTACGCGGTATTCATAGCGGCAAGGATGCGTGCACGCCCCGAGATTGGCCGAGCGCTCGTTCAGGTACGAACTCATCAGACAGCGCCCGGACAAGGCCATGCACATGGCCCCATGGACGAAAAGCTCCACCTCCACACCCAGATCAGCGTGCATCAACGCCTGGACCTGCCGCAACCCCAGCTCCCGGGCCAGATTGACCCTTGCGACCCCGGCTTCCTTCCAGAACGCCACGCTCTGTCCATTGGACGTATTGGCCTGCGTGCTCAGGTGGATGGGAGTGTTGGGCAAAATCCTGCGGGCCAGGCGCAACACCCCGGGATCAGCTATGATCACTCCGTGAATGCCGGATTGAGCGAGTTCGTGAAGCCGTCTCTCCACACCCGCGAGATGGTCCTGGCCGGCCAGAATGTTCAAACAGTAGTAGATGGAGGCATTGCTTTGCGCGGCAAGCCCGACGGCCCGGGCGAGTTCCTCTTGGCTCAGGCCGGCCGCACCGGCCCGAAGATTCAGGTCTCGTCCCCCCACATACACGGCGTCTGCCCCGTACCTGAGCGCGGTTTCGACCTTTCTGAGCGTCCCGCCCGGGGCCAGCAGTTCGGGGGCCCTCCTCACCGGCTTGATCACCTCCCGGCTCCCCCGGACCATTCTGTCCACAACCCCTGTTTTTTCCTGTGCTCCTTTATCCGGTCGAGCACATCAAAGGGAACCTGCAGGTTCCCGCGTCCCCGACCAAGCTCGAGCCCGGGTTTGTTGCTCCCGTGGAAATCAGATCCTCCGCTCACGAGCAGACCCTCCTTTCGGGCCAGTTCCAGGCAGAAGCGGGTCTGTCCGGGGCTGTGCTCTGGATAGAATGCTTCCACCCCCTCCAACCCCATCTCCTTGAGTTCGCGCAGCAGGGTTTTCAGACCGTCCTCGGAAATGCCCATCGTGAACGGATGGGCCAGAAACACTGTGGCGCCGTCCTCCCGCAGGGCGCGAATGGCCTCCTCGGAAGTGAGCTTTTCCTTGGGAACGTACGCGGCCCCGCCGCTTCCGAGATACTGCCTGAAGGCTGTCTCAAGCGAGGGGACGAATCCTTTTTTGACCATGGCCATGGCAATATGCGGCCGCCCGACAGTCCCCCCGGCGAGCGCCTTGATCTCCTCGTACCTGATATCCATTCCCAGTTCCCGGAGCCTGGTCACAATCCTCTCGTTCCTGGAATGGCGCATTTTCCGCAGACCTCCCAGGACCCCCTCCAGTCTGCTCCCCTCAGGGGGAACATAGAGCCCCAGGATGTGCAACGGCCCCCTTGGTGACTGGACACTCAATTCACACCCGGGAACGACCTCAACACCTTTTTTTCGTCCCGCCTCCATGGCTTCGCAAAGCCCTGACAGGATGTCGTGATCGGTCAGGGCAACAGCTGACACCCCTTCTTTCAGGGCGCGCGCAATAACCTCTGCCGGGGTCAATGTGCCGTCCGAAGCATTGGAATGCACGTGCAGGTCGATAATTTTTTCGCTCATGAAACTCCTGTGGCTTGTCTGTCCAAAGGCCTGTCAAGATTGGTCGAACCTTCACGGGCTGCAGATAATCCATTATCAAAAATTGTTCTCAGTGCCTGGTCTTTGCCGTTCCTCTTCCCTGTTGTGAAGCCCCCGAGAAAAGGGTAGCACTGATCCCGGTCCGGTTCTGGGATGTTGTGCCTTTACAGCCAAGGGTAGGGGATTTATCCCCTGTTGTGTATACTGTCAAAAAGGAGGATCGCGCCATGGCCCTGAACAAGGAGCTGCTCGATATTCTGGCCTGTCCCAAGTGCAAGGGGGATCTGGAACTGACCCCGGAGAAAGACGGGCTCATCTGCCGCAACTGCGCGCTGGTTTACCCCATTGAAGAGGACATCCCGATCATGCTCGTGGAAGAGGCCGTCCCCCTGGACAAATGGCCTGCCCGAAAGTAGCTGGAAATCCTGCTGCTGGAAATCCATTGTTCCTCTTTTCGAGCGTACTGCAGCTGCGGGAGCTTTGCCTGTCATGAGCAAAAAGACCAGACGCCCAGACCCGGGCGTGTTCGACCTGCCGCTCTGCGGAGTGGACACCCACGCCCATCTGGACATGATTCCGTTCGAATCCGAACTGGAGGATATCCTCAAGCGATCCCGCAGTGCCGGAGTTTTTAGGATCGGCAACGTTTTTCTCGGCCCTGCTGCCTACGGCCGAAATCACCATCTCTTTGACGCCCACCCGGAAGTTTTTTTCCTTCTCGGTATCCATCCCCATGACGCCAGCTCCCTGGGTTCAGGGGATATTGCCGCAATGGAAGCTGCTTTCAAAGGGGACTCCAGACTCCGGGCGCTGGGTGAGATCGGGCTTGATTTTTATTACGACCACAGCCCTCGGGCCACACAGCAGGCAGCTCTGCAGGAGCAGCTCGTCCTGGCCCGGGAGCGTGATCTTCCCGTGGTCATCCACTCCCGGGATGCGGACGATCATGTCATGGCCATCCTGACGGATATGGGGTTCAAGGACCGCGCAGTGCTCTGGCATTGTTTCGGCGGCGGCTTCGCGCTTGCTGAAAAGATTTTGGAATTGGGTTGGACGATATCCATCCCCGGGACCGTGACCTTCCGAAAAAACGCTGTGCTGCAAGACGCCGTGTCCGGGATTCCCCTGGACAGGATGGTGATCGAGACCGACTGTCCGTTTCTGGCCCCGGAACCGTACCGGGGGAAACGAAACGAACCCGCACTTGCCGCCTTCACTGCGGCTGCAGTGGCAAAAATCAAGAACCTGTCTCCACAAGAGGTGTGGT
>JBKHAV010000077.1:0-13793 GCA_046542715.1 Desulfovibrionales bacterium | reverse complement strand
CACCCAAACTCGGGACCGGCCTGATCCAGGCCGCTGATGTGAACGAAAGTGAACGAGTTGCCCTGGCGGACGAATTCAAGCGCCTCATCCGTGGGAAATGCGCTCAGCTCGTGTGTATCAACTGCCGAGTTGACCAGATACCCAAGCTTCTGCTTGGCATAGAAAAAGCCTGTTCGATACCCGGCGGCCTTGGCTGTATGAAAAATGGTCACTCCCTCTACAGTCGGTTCTCCCAAAGCCCAGTCGTTGTTCAGCCTTCCGCCCTGATCCGGGGGCACTCCCGTTACCATGGCCGAATGCGAAACAAGAGTGAGCGGCGGATCAACACTCATGCCATCCATGGAATATATTCCACTTCGCATGAGGCTATAAAGAAAGGGAGACACATCCTTGCCGAGGGCCTCCGGGACAAGTGCGTCGATGGAGACGATAAGGATGTTGGCTGGCTTCTGGGCTAAAGCCACACCTGCACAACCGGGCATTGGCGACAGACAGACGGCGACAGCCAGGAAGACCATGAGAATCTTGTGCATTAGTGTTCCATTTTCATTTTGCTTACCACCTCGTGAAAATTCCTCTTCAGTCATACCCGGGCATACGTCGAAATTTATGCGCGACGCTGGACAACCCATTAGCCGCCAGGCGTGTTAACCCCTTAATACTTTTTCTGGATGGCTTACCCGTCCAACCTCTCGTCAAGAAAGGCGAGAAAGCGTTCCCAGGATTTCTCATCGGCATAGGCGTCGTATCGATCCCCGTCAAAGACGCTGAAGGCGTGCTTCGCTCCCCCGTAGGTGATCATTTCGTGGGGGACCTGGTGTGATTCCAACTGCCTGGCAAGTTCGGCAAAATCGTCCATGGAAATGGCCGAGTCCGCAGTCCCGTGCATGACCAGCACGAACCCCTTGGTGTTGGAATAATCCTGCCCTTCCGGGGTGGACAGCCCGCCGTGAAAAGTTGCAAACCCCTTGAGGTCAGCCCCGGCCCGGGCCATCTCCAGCACTGCGGCCCCTCCGAAGCAGTATCCCGTGACGACTGCATTGCCGCTGTCCGCTCCCTGAGCCTCGGCCTCGGAGAGCGCTCCGAACAGCAGGGCCCGCATCTTCTCCCTGTCCTTGTAGAGTTCGCCCGTGTGCTGCCGCTTGTCCTTGTCCTCGGTGGGCCGGACACCGGCCCCGAAAAGGTCGGCCGCAAAGACATCGTAGCCAAGCCTGCCGAGCATGTGGGCCCGTTTGATCTCATACCCATTCAGACCGTCCCAGTCATGAACGAGCAGCACAAGCGGAGCGCCCTTGCGTTCCGCTGAAACGAAATACCCTTGATAATCCTCACCGTTCACGGTGTAGGCAACGTCCTTGCCGGTTTCAGCAAAGGCCAAAGTGGTAAAGGCCAGGACAAGTGCCAATGAAAGGATGAGCGTTTTCATGGAGTTCCTCTTGTGTTTTCATGGACGAAGAGCAGGACTGACCGGATCGTTCTTTTAGAGACAAAACGGCCTGTCCTGCATTTCCGCGGCCCGACAGGGCCGTTGCACCCCCCCGCATCGGCTCGCTGTCGTTCTCGTGCAGCCGGCCGTTCCATCTCATAGCACGGTTTACCGGGGCTATCCATCCCGGACTCTCCTTCTTCCCAGCCTATCTTTCCTATATTTTACTCTCACTCGATTCTTTTGCCCAATGGCACGCCGATCCCGAAGAATATTTCGCCACCAGTTCGCGGACACTGAGTGCGGACCGGGCATACGCCTTGGGGGGGTACAATCCGGCCTGAAAGATCTCCTTCAGTTGCGGCTTTGAATGGGAGTCGAATCCTCTTTCACACCACGCCGACTCCCCTCTTTGTCCAGGAAAATAGTCTGAGGACTGAAGTTGAAACATGATGCATAGAAATCAGTGGATTTCAGCTGTAAATATCCGCCGCAGTCGTGGAGGAAGTTCTCTGATCGACCCTGATCGTCGAATGTGAGCGGTTGCGTGCGTTGACTTCCGCAGAGAAGGCATCGAGGCCCGCTTGCACGTTGTTCGGCAATTCGGAGCTGGCCCTTGAGGTGGCGCAGGTATCGTCTTTCTTTTTTTGGGCAGCCAAACACTCGGCGGATGAACAGAGAAAGAGGATGAGATGGCAAATTCACTTTTCGTTGCTCGGAAGAAATCCTTTCTCGCAATGATTCCACATCAAAGTCCGGTTCGATGTCCCGTACTGTTCTGCACTCCCTGCACCATCCACCCCTTCTTTCAAGCTGTACGATTTCTCCATTGTCCAGACGATATTCCAATTCGATGGAATTTTGATAATTGATTTCTTTGAAGTTGCATCCGGTACAGCTGATCACGCTGCAAGGCATGGCCATGAAAGATCCTCCTTACTTGCCACGCAATACATCGCCATCCCACTTCCAGACTTCGAGCCGGCTCGCTTGAGCAACATACTATTTATGGGAACGCTGGCGTACAAGGTGCCTTCGAGCAAGAGAGCGGAGAAAAGCACAACGAAAGAATTGAATCCATGAACCTCACCATGTCAACCAGAATTCAGGTTCGAACCGTCGATTTTCTCTTCCATTCATAGCCCTGTTTACCATGATGAGAAGCATGAAGTGTAAATTGAAAGGATGAATTTGAAGATGAATCGATTTTGGCTTATTTTCTCATACCATACGACTTTCGGAGTTGATTATTCAAAGAACAGTCTATCACATCAGATCGGCTCAACTCTTTGTCATTGCCCGGCTTGCTTGCCGAGACATGACAGGAGAAGACCAGGCCAATCTTGCCTTTTGGAGAAGTGATGTCACTGATAACTGAGGGCAATCAGAGTAACTCAGAAAGTCGTATTTCATACTTCATCCCATTATCCTTTTTTGGGGCAAGCTTACTCGATCAACACGGTCTCCCCTGCCCGGACCCTGTCACCGGGTTTGACCCTGATCTGCATGGATTCTTTCCATGTGACGATGGTGTCCACCTGGGAGCCGATTCGGATCATGCCGAAGATGTTGCCCCGTTCCACCAGGCCGCCCAGGGGAATGTAGGAGTCCACGCCCCGGACGCTCCCTCCGGCGATCTGCACCAGATAGCAGGAGACGAAATCCCGCTTGAACCGGCCTCGGAGCCTGGTCACGGTGCGTTCGTTCTCCAGAATGTGTGGGCTGTTCTCATAAATGGGGAATTTTCTCCGAATGGCCCGCCAGTGCATGGAACCCATGTGCAGGTTGAGCCTGGCCGGCCGGTGCCGGATCGACTCCACGCTGCCGGACAGGGGTGCCCGGTTGTAATGCACGTCAAAGGGGGACATGAACACCCCGATGATCACCATTGGTTCGTCCTGGTCCTCCCCGGAGATGTCCGTGACAGTCAGCGTCCGGGGCCCCTTGATGGAGATCACGGGATCACCGGGTTCGACCCGCTTGACATAGACCACGGTCCCGTCCGCCGGGGAAAGGATGCCCTCCCCTTCCGGAGGAACCCGCCTGGGATTTCTGAAAAACCAGAAATGCCGCCAGAACAGGTAGGCGCCGAACAAAAGCGCGGCACCGGCAGCCAGGACGATCACTGCAGATTGAAGTGTTGCCATGCCCCCTCCACCAGGACCCTGATCATGGCCACCCCGGAGGAAAACGGGAAGTCTACCGCCTCGAAGCATTCCTTTTCCCGTTTGATGGTCTTCAGCCAGCTCTTGACCCCTGAATGACCGATCAGCTCGCGCAGTTTGATGTTGGTGTCGTGCAGGAGGAGGTAGGAATTCTTGCGGCAATGCTTCAGGGTTTCCAGAAAATCGTAACGGATGTGTTTCAGGGAATGGTTGCCGTCCAGAAACGCCAGGTCAACTGGGGGAAGGTCGAGTCTTTCATATGTGGGGAAGAATTCAGTGTTGGTCAGCCGGTGATGGGTCACATACCCGTTGAGGCTGAACCGGTCGAAATGTTCCCGCACCTGATTGGGATCACTCCAGAATCCCCGGCCGCCCATGGTCTTCAACGGACCGTGCTTCATGATGTCGAACGAGGGGTCAACAAAGGTGAGCCGACCTCTGCCGTTGTCCTTGAGCCCGAGGGCGAGGCAGATCACGCTGAACCCGAACCCGGACCCGATGACCAGGATGTGCTCGGGCCGCAGAGCCCTTACCAGGCCGTAATAGAGGAAGCCGAACCCGAGATTCAGCTTGTCCTGGTCCTCATGGTGGCCCAGGGGTTTTGCATAGGTGAATATATCGTTCAAGATATCAGGGTTGAGACTGAACAAAATCGTCCTCCAGGTTGCATGGTTACGACAGAGTTGGGCTGAGTGACTCTTGATAATTCCGCTACCCCCTGCGGGGGTGAATCAAAACGCCAGGCGCACCACCGCGCCTATCCCGAACAGGACCATAAGGCTTCCCCCCACCCTGTTCACCCAAACCAGTCCTTCCAGGCGAAGATTCTTCCTGACCCGCATCAGGAGTTCGGTCATGAGCAGCCACCAGCCCCCGGAACCGGCAATCACTCCTGTCACCAGCGGCAGCGCTTCCCCCTCCATTCGCGTTATGCCGGCTCCGGCAAAAAGTGTCCCGAAAGTGATCACCGCCCAGGGGTTGACCATCGACAGGACAAGGATTTGCAAAAAGGTCCCGTGAACCGGTGAATTCCCGGTCCTTTGCCTCGAATGCACCGATGTTGAGATGACCTTGATCCCCATGACCAGCAGGACGATCCCGGCGCAGGTCAAAAATACCCTTTCATGCGCGAGAAGGTGGGAATGAACGATGGTCACGCCGCAGAGCGCAAATGCGCTGTACACCCCGTCTGCCAGGGCAATGCCCGCTGCACAGGCAACCCCTTGCCTCCTCCCTCCGGCAATGATTCGAGTCGTACAGAAAGTGCCAACCGGACCAAGCGGTGCGGCAATGATCAGTCCGGCCAGTACTCCTGTGAAGAAGGGCGACATGGGTAAGCGTATTCTCGTGGTGCGATTTTCCCCCAGGAAATGACGAAAAGGTTCCAAGGCTATGAAGCTGGCGTGGAGATTGGGTGACGGAAGGAAGAGACGGATGAAGAATGAAATGTGCAGGATGAAAATGAAAACTCTCGGCTCGCGGCTAAGCGGCGTTCCCCTCTCTGTCATCCTCCGGCTTGATCGGGTGATCCATCTTCGGGAAGGGGCATGTGGCTAAGGGCTACCCCCTTCATCCATCATCCTTTCCCCTTCACTCCCCTCATGATCGCCGAATCCGACGGGCCGCGGTAGGAGAGGCGTTCGATCTGATCCAGGCCGGACTGGTGCATCATCTCCCTGACCTCCTCTTCGGTGTAGGATCGGCCCTCCTGGGTGCCGGTGAGCATGTTCAGGGAAAAGAGCGCAGGGAAAAAGGGGCCGTCGCCGGCATCGTTGAGCAGAAAGTCATGGATCAGAAGCAGCCCGCCCGGGTTCAAGGTGTCTGCCGCCTTGCGCATGATGTCGCGGCAGGTGTCCGGGCCTTCGGCGTGCAGGATATGAGACATCCAGACCACATCAAAGTCCTTTCCCAGCTCTTCCTGCTGGAGAAAGTCCCCGGCCTGGAATCTTATCCGGTCCGCGAGATCGAACCGGGCAATGGTCTGTTCGGCAAAGGGCCTGGTGGTGGGCAGGTCCAGGACCACGGCCGTGAGGCCGGGGTTATGCCGGCAGAAGTGGATCGCATAGGTCCCGGGGCCGCCGCCCAGGTCTAAAAGCCGTTTTCTGCCGGACAGGTCCACCTGGTGGACGATATCCGGGGCCTGCATGGACGCAGTGTTGAACATGCCCATGAGAAAGGCCTTTCGAGTCTCCTCCTTGGCTGTGGAGCGCCCGCGCACCGGCTCACCGGTCTTCACCGCCTTGTCCAGCCTGGCCCAGGAATCCATGAGATAGTGATGGTGGAGGATGATGGAGCCGATGTATTCCTCGGAATCCGAACAAAGCCAGCGCCTCGACGCCGGAGTGTTCCGGTACACCCCCCCTGTTCTTTCCAGGAGATCGTAGGCCGAAAGCGCGGTCAACAGCCGTCCGCACGCGTCCGGGTCCGTTGACGTGCGTTCGGCCACGGCGCCGCTGTCCAGCATCCCGTCCCCCAGCGCATCAAAGATCCCCAGCTTGACCGCAGCATGCAGCATGCACGTCCTCCAGTACACGGCCGACAGATCGATCAATGTCCCTGCATTCCATTCCGGCATGATCCCTCCCTTTTTTGGGAAGTATGAAGGATGAGGTATGAAATTTGAATCAAAAAAATCTGAATCAAATTCTGGTTCGGCGCGGGCGAACAGTTGTGTGTTTTTTGACTTTTTCCACGGATTCAGAGGATTGCGGTACTACTTGTGAAACCCTCTGACTTCGCGTAGGTACCTCGCGGGTTTGCCCTGCTCCTGTAGCCCTCGTGATGCTGCCGTTCACTTTTTCCACTGATTCATGTGCATTTACAGCTTGTTATATACTCCGCGCTAAAGATGATCCCGATGCGCACGTTTCGGTTTAGCCCTGCCGCTATAGGAACGATTACTCATATGACTTTTTCTGTATTTCAGCAAAGAAACGATTCCGCATCCAAGCACGTTGGGAAACGTCTTGTGTTTTACAGCAGCATACTTGCCCTTTTGCTCATGGGATGGGTTTTTCAAGATTTGGCCTTTGCGGAAAATTCCCCGGGCACCGAATCACTGTTGATCGCTGCCGCAGAGTATGACTTCCCGCCCTTCTCCTATGTCAATGAACACGGCAGAGCTGACGGATTCGCTGTCGAGCTGTTGCAGGCTGTGGGCCGGGTCATGGGCAAAGACCTGGCCTTCCGGGTTGGCCCCTGGTCCGAGGTAATGCAACAACTGGAACTGGGCGAAATCGAGGTTCTGCCCTTTGTGGGCCGAACCCCGGAGCGGGACGAGATCTTCGATTTCACCTTCCCTTACATCTCTCGGCACGGTACCATCGTGGTCCGATCCGGAAGGGTCGATATCCAGGAGTTCAAGGATTTGAAGGGCCGAAGGGTCGCCACCATGAAGGGGGACCTGGCCGAGGAGTTTTTGCGCAGAAACGACCCCAACGTTTCGATCCACACCACAACCACCTTCGTTGATGCCCTCCAGGGGCTCTCCCAGGGCCGCTTCGATGCGGTGATCATTCAGCGGTCTCTGGCCCACCGCCTCATTCAGGAATTGAACATCTGGAACCTCAAGGTCATTGACAAGCCCATCCAAGGATTTCGGCAGGATTTCTGCTTCGCGGTCAAGGAGGGAAACAGGGAGCTGCTTGCCCTCTTGAACGAAGGGCTCGCCCGGGTGATGTTGGATGGCACCTTCCGGGCCCTGCACTCCAAATGGCTCGGCAACGACATGCCCTCCAGCCGTCGCGTGATCATCGGCGGGGATCACAACTATCCGCCTTTCGAGTACCTGGACGAAAAAGGTCGGCCTACCGGGTTCAACGTGGAGTTGACCCAGGCCCTGGCAAAGGCGGCCGGGATCGAAGTCGAGATCCGGCTCGGGTCCTGGCCCGAGATCCGGCAGGCCCTGCTCAGGGGAGAGATCGACGCGGTACAGGGCATGCTCTACTCGGCACACCGGGAGCTGCTGTACGATTTTGCCCCGGCTCATACGGTCAATCTCCATGTCAGCGTCGGCCGCCGGGATACGGAGCCGCCCGTCACCCTCGAGGAGCTGCAGGGCAGGCGCATCATAGTGCAAAAGGGCGATCTCATGCACGACTACGCCATGCAGAACGGACTGCAGAACGGGTTGACGGTCGTGAACTCCCAGGAGGAAGCCCTCAGGCAGGTGGCGGAGGGCCTGCACGATTATGCCCTGGTGGCCAGACTGACCGCTCTCTACTGGATCAAGGAGCACAAGTGGGATAACCTGGTGGTCGGCCGGAAGCCGCTCCTCTCCCAAGAGTACAGCTATGCCGTGAAAAACGACAACAAGGCCCTCCTCGCACAGCTCAGCGAAGGGCTTACCCTTCTCGAGAAAAGCGGCGAGTATCGGAAAATTTATCAAAAATGGATGGGGGTCTATGACCAGTCCCCGTCTAGCGTCCTGGCCCTGCTCCGCCAGGTGGCGGTGTTTGCGATTCCCTTTTTTCTGCTCCTTCTGGCTGCTCTAACCTGGTCCTGGACCTTGAGAAACCAGGTCGCCCGAAAGACACGGGAGTTGCGACGCAGCGAAGGCCGACTCCTCAAGGTGCTGGAGATCCTTCCCATCGGCCTCTGGTTTGCGGACAAACAGGGCAAAATCCTGGGCGGAAACCCTGCGGGCGTGAAGATCTGGGGGGCCGAGCCTGACGTCAGCCCGCAAGGATACGAAATGTTCAAAGCCCGCCGGCTGCCCTCTGACGAAGAGGTCGCCCCGGAAGAGTGGGCCCTGGCCAAGACCATCCGGGAAGGCCGGACCATCCTGAACGAGGAACTCGAGATCGAGGCCTTTGATGGCGAACGGAAAATCATCATCAATCACACTGCCCCGCTGTTCGATGACAAAGGCGAACTCGACGGCGCGGTCATCGTCAATGTCGACATCACGGAGCGCAAGAAGGCAGAGGAGGAGATCCGCGAGCTGACCACCAGGCTGCAGCATTACCTGACCACCAGCCCCACCGTGACCTACGTCCTCAAGATAGAGGACTCGAGTTTTCGCCTTTCCTGGGTCAGCGACAACATCCAGACCGTCCTCGGCTACGCCCCCGACGAGACCACCGATCCCGCCTGGTGGCTGGAGCGCGTCCACCCGGAAGACCTGCCCAGGGTCCTGGACGCCAAGTCCAGGGTCTTCTTGGACCGGCTCTCGACCGTTGAATACCGGTTCTTCCACAAGGACGGCGACATCGTCTGGCTCCGGGACCAGGTCCGGCTCATGCCCGAGGAGCAGGAAGTCATCGGAACCTGGATCGACATCACCCTGCGCAAGAACGCCGAGGAGGCCCTGCGCCGGAGCGAGGAGAAGTACCGCCTGCTCGCCGACAACACCCTGGACGTCATCTGGACCATGAACATGGACCTGATCTTCGGGTACGTGAATCCATCCATGCAGCGGCTGACCGGGTATACGCCCGAAGAGGTGATCGGCACCCCCCTGCAGAACTATTGTCATCCAAACACTTTCTCCAGGATGGCCGGCATCATCGAACTGGAGATCGCCAGGGGAGCTGATCATCGTGGAATCATCATGGAAACAGAGATCCTGCACAAGGACGGAACGCCGGTCCAAATTGAAGTCCATGGAACCATCATCTTTGATGAAAAAGGCACACCCAAGGCGTTGCAGGGGACTGCGCGGGACATTTCAGAGCGCAAGCGGGGGGAGATCGAACGGGAGCGGCTTCTTTCCGCCGTGGAGCAGTCCGGGGAAATGATCGTTATTACGGACCCCAAGGGCGTCATCCAGTACGTGAACCAGGCCTTTGAAACCATCACCGGGTTCACGCGCGATGAGGCCATTGGACAATCCCCACGCATCCTCAACAGCGGTGCGCAGGACCGCGAATTCTACACGTCGATGTGGCAGACCCTCGCCGCCGGCCGGCAGTGGCACGGCCGCATGGTGAACAAACGCAAGGACGGGACCACTTTCACCGAGGAGGCCATGATTTTCCCGATCTTCGACGCGTCAGGGACCATCCTCAATTTTGTCGCCGTCAAAAAGGACATCTCCGAGCGCCTCCTGCTTGAGGCCCAGCTTCAGCAGGCCCTAAAAATGGAGGCTGTGGGGCGGCTGGCCGGTGGGGTGGCTCATGATTACAACAACATGCTCAGCGTCATACTCGGATATACCGAGCTGGCCATGAACAAGCTCAAACCAGCCGACCCCCTGTACGGCGACCTGGAACAGATCCAGGACGCCGCGAAACGCTCCAGGGACATCACCCGCCAGCTCCTGGCCTTTGCCCGAAAACAGACGATCGATCCGAAGGTCATCAACCTGAACCAGACCATGGAAGGGATGCTGTCCATCGTTCGCCGCCTCATCGGTGAGGATATCGAGCTTTCATGGATGCCCAGGCCTGACATCTGGCCTGTTGAGATGGACCCTGCGCAGCTCGATCAAATTTTGGCGAACCTCTGTTTCAATGCCCGGGACGCCATCGACGGAGTCGGAAAGATTGTCATCGAGACCGACAACGTCGTGCTCGACCAGACCTATTGCCTGAACCACACCGGGTTCGTCTCCGGCGAGTACGTCCTGCTCGCAGTGAGCGACACCGGGTGCGGTATGGACGCCAAGACGCTGGAGCGGGTCTTTGAACCGTTTTTCACGACAAAACCGCTCGGCCAGGGAACCGGGATGGGGATGGCCACTGTCTATGGCATCGTCAAGCAAAACAACGGGTTCATCAACGTCTACAGCGAACCCGGGGACGGCACGACCGTGCGGATCTATCTGCCCAGACACGAGGGATCGCCCATGGAGGTAGAGGCCGAGGACAACGGTGAGCTTCCCCATGGCAGCGGTCAGACCATCCTTATTGTGGAGGACGAGCCTGCGATACTGGAAATGACCCAGACAGTGCTCGAAGGGCTCGGGTATTCCGTAATTTCAGCGGGCACCCCCCGTAAAGCTGTCCGTCTTGCCGAGGACACGAGTTCGATCGATCTGCTCATCACCGACGTGGTCATGCCGGAGATGAACGGACAGGAGCTTGCCGACCGGATCAAATCCATCCATCCCGAGATCAAGCGGCTGTACATGTCGGGATACACCGCCAATGTGATTGCCAATCGAGGGGTCCTGGACGACGGGGTGAATTTCCTCCAAAAACCTTTCTCTCTAGGGGACCTGGCCGTGAAGGTGCAGGAAGTCTTGGCCCAAGGCCTCACGGAATCGAAAGGGAATTGAAGGCTTGAATTGAATCCAACATGCCGAAAAACTCCCAAAAATCCCCGCCGGCAAGCTCAAAGGCCCTGGAAAGATGCCCTGCCGGGCTCGCCAAACTGTTTCGTTATAAGAGTGAAGAAGGATCTCATCCTTCACCTTGGGTTTATTTTGCAAGTCGAGGCTCCGACCTCAGGAGCTCTAAAGATGCACTAGTTCTGGTTAAGCATCTAAGCGCGAGGCAAACTCAGGGAATTGGACACTATCTATGGTGTCGGATTTTGTGGTTTCGATCTCCACGGCGGCATCGTTAAAGACGTACTCCGGTCCTTTGTGCTCAAAAGGTTTTTTCAGGACGAGCCGATCCACGTGCTGGCGGACCAGCCATTCCGCGACCTCGATGCCTTTGCCCCTCTCAAGGTTCAGATAAGGATTGGAAAGGATCTCCTTGGAACCGATGCTTTGTCCTTTGATCCTGTAGTCCGCCAGGGCAAAATAGGGAGCGCTTCCGAAATGTTCGCTCAGACGTCCATCCTGGTCCTGCAACGGCAGGGCAAAGCGGAGCCGTTCCGGTGTAAACGGCTCGTAGTGGATACTCACCCGCTGAATATTCGGGATGGATTTTTTGATCTCCTGCTCGATACGGTGGCTAATTGCATGCGCCTTTTCCAAGTTGCTGGTCCTCACGGCAATATCGGCCTGGATGAATCGGAAACGTCCCGCACTCCTCCCAATCAAGGAATTGATCCCGGTAACCCCTGGCTGCCTCTGAATGATCTTCTCTATGGCACCCAGGGTGGATTTATCGATGGAGGCGTCGAGCAGGACGCGCATTCCATCGGAGAGAAGCTCCCAACCGGTATGCATTATAAAAAGAAGCACAAGAACGGCAGCCCATTGGTCGACTGTCAGTCCGAGGATGGGATGGTGAAGTTGCAAGTAGTGCAGCACGCTGGCCAAAAGGACTAAGCCATTGGCCAGGACGTCAGCCTGCCGGTGCTTTCCTTCGGCTATCAATGTCGGGGAGCCTGTTTCACGTCCAAGGGAAAGGGCATATCGGCCGAAGAGGAGGATGGCGACAGTTGCGGCAAGCAGCAACAATACTACAGGCAAAGTTATCGTTGGGGAGCCAGGAGGGGCAAGAAACGCCCGTTTGGCAATTTCATAACCGGTTAAGAAAATGAATAGTGCAAGCAGAATGGAAAGAACGTTTTCAATCTTGTAAAGTCCAAGAGGGAATGTCCGCGTTGTCCGGTCAGCCAGAAGAATGCCGCCAAAGACGACCAGCGAAGCCACCGAGTCGGTGATGGAATCGATAGCGCTCGCTGTCACTGCCAGACTACGGCTCTCCATGGCCAATGCTCCTTTGAGGAGGGCAAGCACCAAGTTGAGGACAAAAGCCAGTAGAAAAAGCTTCCTGATCCTCACCGTCTCATTTGCTGCTTTTTGGTTCTGTTTCACCTGGCGTTTGATCATGGGACTCTGCGGGGCCTGCATGGTCCTTGATGGACTTGATGAAAACTATGACTCTGATCCTTATCAGAAAAGCAACGAAAGTGTCCATGTGGCATTGGTTCTGGTTCACTCTGCACATCGGTTTCAGGCAGTAGCCGCCTTCCGGCTGAAGCGCTCGATCAGTGAACAGAACATATTGAGGTTCACTTGGTAATCCCCTTCGTCCTGCTCCCCTGCCCGCTCTGGATGCCACTCGGAATATGTACTGTTGTCTCAAATACTCCAGAGGAGGAGTTGCTGAAGCGACAGACTTCTTCATGCATGGTAAACTTTTATGTCCATAACCTTGATATCACCTCAAGTCTCGAAGTCCCAAACCTCTATGACTTCGCAGAGAAAGATGGGGTGCTGCCGCGTGGACCATGTCGTCCTCCGGGCGGCGGAGGTGAAAAAAGCCTGTTTGTACCAGCAGTTGTACCACCGCTTGTACCACCTGCGCCGCGAGGTCGTGCAAGCGGCATTTCGGGCATGCTGAAGCTGAAAAAAAGAAAGGGATTACAGCATGTTACCGTAATCCCTGAGCTTCGTTGGTGCCGGGGGAGGGAATCGAACCCTCATGGACTTTCGTCCGCGGGATTTTGAGTCCCGTGCGTCTACCAGTTTCACCACCCCGGCAAAGGTGCAAGAACCTATGCTACGCCTTTTTGCCTGTCAAGATGCCGCTCGTGAAGTAGCCACTTCAGATTTTTTGGTTTATGCACTCTTTTTTGACCATACTTTGTACCAGTTGAAAAGACATTGGAGGAACCGTGAAGCTGGATGAAACGTATATATCGGAGCTTTTGGAGCATATCCGGTCCGGGGCTCTGGAACAGGATTTCGAGTATTCGGAAGAAGAGCGGCGGCTTGAGATTTTAGACTTTTTGGAAAAGCTCATGGACCTGGGCGATGCCGCGAACGAGGCGGCCACAACCATGATATTCAAAAATTCTCAGCTCGGGGCCTTGATGAAGGACCAGAAATAGCGCCTGCCGGAAGGAAGATCATAAGGTCTGGCCAGGCCCGGGGTCCAGCCTTGCACCCCCTCCCCCGAAGGAGGCTGGTTGGCCAGGACCACAACCGTGCCCCCTTCCTCAGTCAACCCTGTGCACACATGCAGGAGTTCCTTCCAGGGCATGAAGGCCCGGCTGATGATGAGGTCCGCACGGGCGAGCTCTTCAGACAGGCTTTCCACCCTGCCCTGAACGACCCAGGTCCGCTCCAGTCTGCAGTGCATGAGTGCGTGGCGCAAAAACAGCGCCCGTTTCTGCCGGGATTCCACCATGTGGTACCGGCCTTGTGTCCAGAGAATGCGCAGAGGAATGCCCGGAAGTCCGGCACCGGCGCCCGGATCCAGGCACAAAGGATCGTGTGGGAGCGGCAATTCTTTCACAAACGCTGCCAGATGAAAGCTGTCCGCAACAAGGGTGGTGAGAATGGTGCGCCAGTCCCCCGGCCCGACCAGGTTCATTTTCCTGTTCCAGGTCACCAGAAGGTCGAGATAGACGGCCAG
>JBKHAV010000076.1:0-13938 GCA_046542715.1 Desulfovibrionales bacterium | reverse complement strand
TGTCGTGGCCTTGGAAAAATGGCTCCCCGGGACGGACTCGAATCACGCTGGAAGCGTGACGGAGCCGCCAATCCCGCTTCCAGCGGGATTAACAGCCTTCCTGTTCCCCCAGAAACCGCGCGATGCCGCGTTTTTTGATGCGCCGTTCGAGCGTTATCGCTTCAGTGCGGGAACCGAGCGTTGTGCTCCAGAGGAGTTGACAGGGGCCTGGGAATCGTTTGGTCGTCCGGGTGAGTTCGTGGGCAGGGTCGTTGTGCTGGGCAAGGCGCTTTTCCAAATCATCAGTCTGGCCGCAATAATGACGGCCGCAGGAAGCGCTTCGGAGGATGTAGACGAAGTAGGGCATAAATAAAAAAAGGCCACGGGGTGGTGTCGTGGCCTGGAAAAATGGCTCCCCGGGACGGACTCGAACCGCCAACCTAGTGGTTAACAGCCACCCGCTCTGCCAATTGAGCTACCGGGGAACGAGGTAAAATATGTAAAAGATCGTGTACACCTCATTTGGAGCGCCAATCCCGCTTCCAGCGGGATTAACAGCCACCCGCTCTGCTCCCGCTTTCCAGCGGGACTACCGGGGAACGAGGGAGAAACGTTTACGGCAGGAGTTTTTGTTCGTCAAGCATTTTTTCACCGCCCTCAGGTCATTTCTTGACGCACCCCCTAAATTGAAATACCCAATTCCTCTTTTGCATTAACCGATTTTCCCGTGAAGGAAAACGGCCTTTCCGGACCAGGTGTTTCCTGACCGGAGGAGAGAAGCGGAGAAACCATTGAATAAAAAGGCTGAAAAGGGTCCCAGCGAAAGCCAGGTCCTCAAGCATAGAAAGGAGAAGGCCCAGGCGCTCCTCGATGCGAATGTGCCCCTGTATCCCAATGACTTCACAAAGGATACGGATATCTCCGACATCATCGGAACTCATGAGCACAACACTGAAGAAGAACTCGCCGCCCTAGAGACGTCCTTTTCGATAGCCGGGCGGATCGTGGCTCTGCGGTCCTTTGGGAAGGTCACCTTCTTCCATCTCCAGGACCGCTCGGGCAGACTGCAGGTTTTTGTCCAGCGTGACGAACTCGGGGTTGAAAACTACAAGGTCTTCAAAAAATTCGATGTCGGCGACATTGTCGGGGTCGCGGGCGGTCTCTTTCGTACCAAAACCGGAGAGCTGACGCTCAAGGCCGACAGCGTGACCCTTCTGACCAAGTCCATGCGTCCTTTGCCGGAAAAATATCATGGGTTGAAGGATGTGGAGACCAGGTATCGACAGCGATATGTGGATCTGATCGTAAACTCCCGGGCCAAGGAGATCTTTCAAAAGCGGACCATGATCGTGAAGGAGATGCGCCATTTCCTGGACAGACTCGGGTTCATGGAGGTGGAAACGCCCATGATGCAGTCCATCCCCGGGGGGGCCACGGCCAGGCCGTTCGAGACCCATCACAATGCCCTGGACATGAAGCTCTACATGCGCATCGCCCCTGAACTCTACTTGAAACGGCTTCTCGTGGGCGGGTTTGAAAGGGTCTACGAGATCAACAGGAATTTCCGCAATGAAGGCATCTCCACCCAGCACAACCCCGAGTTCACCATGCTCGAGTTCTACTGGGCCTACGCCACCTATAAAGATCTCATGGACCTGACCGAAGAGCTGTTCGCCTACCTTGCCGAAAAGGTCTCCGGCAGTCCGAAGGTGGAGTACCAGGGCGAAGCTATCGATTTGTCCCCGCCTTGGAAACGGGTGACGTTTCATGACTCCCTTCAGACCATCGGCGGGCTGGATCCCGAGGACTTCACAGATGAAACCCGGGCCCGGGCCCTGGTGGAAAAATACGGGGAAAAAGCCAAGCCAGGGGAAAAACTGGGAAAGATTCAGGCCAAGCTCTTCGACCTGGTGGTCGAGCCGAAACTGATCCAGCCGCACTTCATCTATCATTATCCCACTGAAATTTCTCCGCTCTCGCGGCGCAACGAACTGAACCCAGAGATTACCGACCGCTTCGAACTCTTTATTGCCGGCCGGGAAATGGCCAACGCCTTTTCCGAACTCAACGACCCCCAGGATCAGCGTTCCCGCTTCGAGGAGCAGGTCCGGGAAAAAGAGGCGGGGGACGAGGAAGCCCACTTCATGGATGATGATTACGTCAGGGCCCTGGAGTACGGCATGCCTCCTGCAGCCGGGGAAGGGGTCGGCATCGACCGGCTGGTCATGCTGCTGACTGACTCGCCTTCGATCCGGGAGGTCATCTTGTTTCCTCTGCTCAAGCCCGAAGGGGCCGGCAGCTGATGTCATTCGAACTTTTCATCGCCCTGCGCTACCTCCTGGCCAGGCGCAAGCAGGCATTCATCTCGGTCATTTCGCTGATTTCCGTCTGCGGCGTGGCTTTGGGAGTTGCTTCGTTGATCGTGGTCCTCGGTGTCATGAACGGGTTCAGTCATAACCTTCAGGAGAAGATCCTGGGGGTGAACGCCCACATGGTCGTCTCGAGTGTCAAAGGCACTTTTACGGAATACAGGGATGTTGCGGCGCAGGTCGCTGAAGTCTCCGGAGTCACCGGGGTCACACCCTTTGTCTATTCCGAGGTCATGGTCAGCAACCCTTCCGGGGTCAAAGGCGTGGTGCTTCGGGGAATAGATCCGGATACCGCCGGGACGGTCCTTTCCCTGGGCAAGGATATGGTGGAAGGCGGGCTGGCTGATCTCAAAAATGGGAACGGCATGCCCGGAATCATCGTAGGCCGGGATCTGGCCGACAGGCTGGGGCTCGATATCGGCAGCCCCCTGAACGTGCTGTCACCCACCGGGAAAAAAACTGCTGCAGGGTTTTCTCCGGAGATACGTATCTTTCAGGTGAAGGGAATTTTCGACACCGGCATGTACGAGTACGATTCAACCCTGGCATACACTTCCATTCCTGCCCTGCAGGACCTTCTCGGTTTCAACCAGGACATGGTGAACGGGCTGGAGGTGAAGCTTCAGGACGTCTACGCCGCAAAGCAGGTTGCAGAAAACGTCGGAAATACCCTGGGCGGTTTTCCTTTTTACGTCCGGGACTGGATGGAAATGAACGAATCGCTCTTTTCCGCGCTCAAGCTGGAAAAAACAGCCATGTTCGTGATTTTGGTCATGATCGTGCTGGTGGGTTCGTTCAGCATCGTGACCACGCTGGTCATGCTGGTCATGGAAAAGACCAGGGATATCGCCATCCTCATGGCCATGGGCGCCAGGACAAAATCCATCCGGCGCATTTTTGTGCTGCAGGGGACCATTATCGGTGCCGTGGGGACCACCCTTGGTGTTTTCCTGGGGATCGGACTGAGTTTCATGCTCAAGGAGTATAAATTCATCAAACTGCCTGCCGACGTCTATTACCTGGATCACCTCCCCATCCGCATGGACTGGTTCGATCTCGGGCTGATCTGTGTCGCCGCCGTCTCTCTTTGTTTCTTGGCAACCATCTATCCGGCACGTCAGGCGGCCGGCCTGCAGCCTGCCGAAGCGCTCCGTTATGAATGATTCTCCTCTGTACGAATTACAGGGGGTCAGCAAAGAATACAGCGGCCCCAGTGAGCGGATTGTGGTGCTTTCCGAGGTGGACCTGACCGTTGCGGCAGGGGATTCTCTGGCTATTTTAGGGTCGTCCGGCTCAGGAAAAACCACCCTTTTGCATCTTCTGGGAACTTTGGATATTGCCACCCGAGGAACGATCCTGTTTCAGGGACGAGATCTCGCAACACTGAATCCGCAGCAAAGGGCCGGGCTGCGGAACCTTGATATCGGCTTTGTGTTTCAGTTTCATCATCTGCTTCCCGAGTTCACCACCCTGGAGAATGTCGCCATGCCTGCAAGGATTGCGGGACACTCCAAAAAGAAATCTCTGGAAGCCGCGGAAAAGACCCTCGTCTTGATGGGGCTTCAGGACCGGATGAAACATCGGGTGACCACTCTTTCGGGAGGGGAGAGGCAGCGGGCTGCAATCGCCAGGTCGGTTCTCCTCAACCCAAAGGTCCTGCTTGCGGACGAACCCACCGGCAATCTGGACGAGAAGACCGGCGAAACAGTCGGCCAGGCGCTTGTCCGGCTGAATGAAGAGATGGGAACGACACTTATCATTGTAACGCACAATCAGAATCTGGCCCGGTGCATGGGCCGAAATCTGGAGCTTCGATCCGGAGAGTTATATGCGATCAGGTAATATACTGCTTCTCGTGTTCTGCTTTCTTCTCGTACCGCTTGTCGCCATGGCTCAGGAGGAATCCGAACCAGGACTCACGGTCTTTCCCTTTGAGATCAATGCGGGGGAGGACCTCGCTTATCTCAATGAGACGCTGCCGGTTCTCTTGAGCGAAAAACTCGAGGAGTTCGGATTTCAGACCAGTCCGCAGGAGGAGATCACCCGGCTCATCAGCGAGCAGGGGGTGCAGTTCCTCGATCTTCAAACAGTCAAAGACCTGACCCTTCTGCTCAGGGGACGATACGGAGTTTACGGCAGTTTCAGCCAGGCCGGAGAAACCATCAGCATCGATGCCCGTCTGGTGGACGGGCTGGGACTCAACGAACCCACGTCCCACTTCGTGGTCAAAGAGGGGGTCATAGGCCTTTTGCCGGCTGTTGACGAACTGGCCCAGAGCATCAGGCGGGAAATCCAGCAGGAGGACCGCATCGTTTCCATAGAGGTCGCAGGCAACGACATCCTGGAAAAGGATGTCATTTTCATGCGCCTTTCCTCCCAGTCTGGGGATATTTTTGCGCCGAAGAGGGTCAATGAAGACGTCCGTCGGTTATATGAGCTCGGATACTTCGAGGATGTGCAGGTCGAAGTGGAGGACGTCCAGGGGGGCAAAAGACTGATTTTCCGGGTGGAGGAAAAACCTCTCATCCAGGCGATCGGGGTGACCGGCGCCGACGCCGTCAAAGAAGACGACATCGTGGCGGCCATGAGCACGAAAACAGGATCGGTTCTGAATCTGAAGATTCTTTCCGACGATCTTGAAGCCATCCGGCAATTATACCGTAAGAAAGGGTATTACAATGCCTCTGTGGATTATGACCTGGAGCAGACAGATCCCCGGCGGGCCAGGCTGAACCTCACGGTGGACGAGGGCCAGAAGTTGTATATCAAGGATGTCAAGATCGTCGGCGCCGAAAAGATGGATGAGTCCGATCTCAAGGGTGAGCTCGCATTGCAGGAAAGGGGGCTGTTCTCCTGGATAACCGGCCGGGGGGTTCTCAAGGAGGAACTCCTGGACAGGGATGCTGCTGCTCTGGAAGCGTATTACGGCAACAGAGGGTTTTTCGACGTCCAGGTGGGGCAACCAGAGGTAGCATTCGAGGAGGACGGCATCGTAGTCACCTTCAAGGTGGTAGAGGGAGAACGGTACACAATCGGGAATGTCTCCTATGGCGGGGATCTGCTTGAAGAGCCGGAGCGGCTGCGCGAGATAACCAGGCTGGACGATTTGGCGGAAAAAGGGGAATACTTCGATCGTTCCGTCCTCAGGTCGGACTCCCAGCGGCTGGCTGACTACTACACGAATTTCGGCTATGCCTTTGCAGAAACCGATGTCGACCTGAACAAGAATGAGGCAAACCGGACCATAGACGTCACCTATGTGATGCGCAAGGAGCACAGGGTCTACATCCGCCGGGTCCTCATCGAGGGGAATACCAAGACCCGGGACAACATCATCCGAAGGGAACTCAGGCTCGGGGACGGGGATCTGTTCGGGGGGTACAAGCTGAGCAGGTCCAATCAGCGCTTGACCAAACTCGACTATTTCGAGAGCGTCAACATTGAAACCGTGCCCACACAATCGCCCACGGAGATGGACCTCAGGGTCAGTGTCAAAGAAAAACCCACGGGCATGCTCAGTCTGGCTGCGGGTTTTTCCACGCTGGAAAGTTTTTTTGTCAGCGCAAAAATCCAGGAGCGAAATCTCTTTGGAAAGGGGTATAATCTCGGTGTCCAGGGCACCATCGGTGGGACTACGACCAACTATACGATTTCCTTCTGGAACCCGCAGCTCTACGACTCCAATCTGGGTATCGGAACCACTCTGTACCTGACCGAGCAGGACTACGATGAATACGACAAGGATTCCTTCGGGGGCTCCCTGCGCTTTGCCTACCCCTTAGGAGAGTACACCAAGCTCCTGTGGAGCTACAGGCTGGAGCAATACGAATTGTCGAACATCGAAGAGGAGGCCACGGACCGGATCAGGGATTTCGAGGGCACCAACCTGGCCAGTTCCGTGAAGACTTCTGTCACCAGGGACACGACCAACAGGGTTTTCAACCCATCCAGGGGATCCATCAACACGCTTTCTGTGGAGTATGCCGGCGGACTCATCGGCGGGGATGACAACTTCGTCAAGTACCTCGCCGACAGCAGCGTCTACTACCCCCTGTTCTGGAAGGCTGTTTTTCACTGGCATGGACATGCAGGGTTCGTCCACGATAATACGGGGGACGATCTCATTCCGCCGTTTGAACGTTTCCATCTTGGAGGCATCAACAGCATCCGGGGGTATGAGGCTCGGGAAATCTCCCCAGTGGACGAGCTGGGTGAGAAGTTCGGAGGAAACAAGGCATTTTTCACGAATTTCGAAATGCTCTTCCCTCTCAGTGAGGATCTCGGCCTTGTGGGATTGGCCTTTTTCGATGCCGGAGATACCTGGGACGAGGGCGAAGAGGTAAGCCTCGACCTCTATAAAAGCGTTGGGGTGGGGATCCGGTGGTACTCTCCCCTCGGACCGCTGCGGTTCGAATACGGATACCCTCTTGACGAACTCAATGGGGAGCAGGAAGGCAAGTTCGAATTTTCCGTGGGTCAGTTTTTCTGATCCGATTGATCAACAACACCCGATGAAACCGTTACAAGGAGTTTGGCATGCATAAGCGGCTTATCCTTTCCATTTTTGTGGTTCTGCTACTTCCTTCTCTCGTGTTTGCAGCGGAGATGAAGGTCGGCGTCATCAATATGAAAAAAATCATGGAGACCTCCGAGCCTGCTCAGGAAGCGGCTGTACAGCTCGAAAAGCGATTCGAGGGCAAGGAGAAGGAGCTTCAGCAGAAGGAAAAGGAGCTTGAAGGGCTGGCCAAGGACATGGAGACGCAAAACATGATGCTCTCCCAGGAGGCCAAGCAGAACAAGCAGATTGAGTTCCGGCGCAAATACGAGGATTTCATGCGCCTTCGGGAAACCACGAAAAAAGAGGTCCAGGACGAGAAGGTCAAGGTCCTCAGGCCGATGCTCGAAATCCTTGGCGACATCGTCAAGGATTACGGGAAGAAGAACAACTTCACCATCGTCTTTGACCAGATGGGCAGCGGCATCCTCTATGTGGACGAAGCCCTGGACATTACCGACAAGGTCATTGTCGAGCTGAACAGGGCATGGCGGGACAAGGGCAAGCAGTAAGGCGCCGTCCATGAACTGTACCGTACAGGAACTGGCCGGAAGGCTTGGGGTCGAATTTGTCGGCAACGGCGACGTGCACATCGAGGGCGTGAACACTCTCGAGCATGCCGGACCGCACGAACTCAGCTTTCTGGCCAACCCCAAATATCTCGACCAGGTGGAGGCCACCAGGGCCGGGGCGGTCATTCTGCACCCGGAACATGCGTCAAGAGTTGAAACAGCCCTGCTCAGCACGAATCCCTATCTTGATTTCGCCAGGGTCGTTCAGATGTTCGCCACTCCCCAAGGCAGTTTCAATGGTCAGAGCTTCATGGCCTTTGTGCACCCTGAGGCTGATGTTCACGAATCAGCCACGATTTATCCTTTTGCCTACGTTGGAGCTGGAGCAGTTATCGAAGCGGAGGTCACCCTTTTCAGCGGGGTTTACGTGGGTGAGGAGTGCCGGGTCGGCCGGGGCTGTATCCTCTACCCCAATGCCGTGCTCATGGCCCGGACCACCCTCGGGGAAAGCGTTACCCTGCATCCGGGAGCGGTCGTGGGCAGCGACGGATTTGGATTTGCTCAGGCCGCAGCCGGGTTCGAAAAGTTCCCTCAGATCGGCCGGTCCGTTATCGAAGATGGTGTGGAGATCGGAGCCAACACCACGATCGATCGGGCCGCACTCGGCGAAAGCCGGGTCGGGAAGGGGACGAAAATCGATAATCTGGTACAGCTCGGCCACAACGTCACTGTGGGAGAAAATTCCATAATTGTCGCCCAGGTGGGGATTGCCGGGAGCACGACCATCGGCAGTAATGTGATCCTTGCAGGACAGGTGGGGATCGCCGGCCATCTGTCCATCGGCGACAATGTGCGGATCGGAGCCAAATCCGGTGTCGGCAGGGATATTCCGCCAGGCACAGACATGAGCGGCATTCCAGCCATGGAGCACCGTCGATTCCTCAAGGTCGCCTCGTTGTTGAACCGATTGCCCGAGATGTCGAAGCGGCTGCGACAGCTGGAAATCGAACTGGCCAAGGTCAAGGAGCAAGGAGCCTCAGATGAGCACGAGTGAAGAGCTGGTCACGAATGATATCCTGGAAATTCTCCCGCATCGATACCCCTTTCTGCTGGTGGACAAGGTAGTGGAGTTTACTCCTTACAACTCCATAACGGCCTTGAAAAACGTCACCATAAACGAGCCCTTTTTTCAGGGGCATTTCCCCGGCTATCCGGTCATGCCCGGGGTTCTGATATTGGAGTCCATGGCCCAGGTTGGCGGCATCCTCGTCAAAAAATCCATTCCCGAGGAAATGGACGACAAGATCTTTTTGTTCACCGGGATTGAAAAGGCCAGATTCAGACGGCCGGTGATGCCTGGAGACCAGCTGATTTTGAAGATCAACTATGTGAATCACAAGATGAATATCTGGAAGATGGAAGGGAAGGTCTTTGTGGGAGAAAGTCTGGTCACGCAAGGCGTTCTTTCGGCAGCCGTGGTGGCGAGGAGACAGGCTTCATGAGTACTCTGGTTCATCCCACCGCCCTGGTTCACGACAAGGCGGTTCTGGGGCAGGACGTCATGGTGGGGCCTTACGCCGTAATTGAAGAGAACACGGAACTTGGCGACAAAACCCGGCTGGATGCTTTCGCCCAGGTCAAGGCCCATACGGTCATGGGACGAGAGAATCATGTCCATTCCTACGCCTGTGTGGGAGGAGTCCCCCAGGACCTGAAGTTCAAGGGCGAGGTCAGTCGGCTTCAGATCGGGGATCGCAACACCATCCGCGAGTACGTGACATTGAACCGGGGCACCGAGGGGGGCGGTGGGATAACGTCCATTGGCTCGAATTGCCTGCTCATGGCGTATGTGCACGTTGCCCATGATTGCCAGATAGGGGACGAGGTTGTCTTTTCCAACGGTGCCACTCTGGCCGGACATGTTGTTGTCGGATCCCATGCCATCATCGGCGGCCTGAGCGCGGTGCACCAGTTCGTTCGCGTGGGGGAGCACGCCTTTGTGGGCGGAAAGACCGGAGTGGCCCAGGACATCCCGCCGTACATGCTCGCGGTGGGCGAACGGGCGAAACTTCATGGTCCCAACCTTGTGGGGCTGCGTCGTATGAAGCTTTCCACGGAGACCATTCAGGCCCTGAAAAATACGTTTCGAATTCTGTTTAGAAGCGAAAATTCCCGCAAGGAAGCTCTGGCCGAGGTCGAGGAAAAACTCGGTCATGTACCGGAAGTCAGACGGATTCTGGAATTCGTTCGCCAGAGCCAGCGCGGCATTACCCCGGCTACCTAACGTCCGGACAGGTACCATGGTTGACAGCGGGATTCCTCCTTCTCTGGGAATTATTGCAGGGCAAGGGCAGTTTCCCTTTCTTGTGGCCCGCGGAGCGGTAAAGAGAGGCGTGACCGTTGTTGCCGCTGGTTTTCAGGGCCACACCTCTCCCGAGCTCGAGCACGCGGTCAGCGCGTTTTCAATGCTCAAACTCGGCCAACTCGAAAAGCTCATCTCCTTCTTTCGCCGGCACGGGGTCCGGGACGTGGTTTTTGCCGGGTCCATTGAAAAACCCCGCGCTTTGGACATCCGCCCGGATTTCAAGGCACTCAAGCTGCTCATGAAGATCAAATCCACCAATGACGGAGCGCTGTTGAACGGCGTGGCCGATGAACTCACGAAAGAGGGGTTGCGCATCGTTTCCCCCCTCATGTTCGTCCCGGAACTCACGATGGGTGAAGGGGTGCTTGGAAAGCGCGGCCCAACAGCTTCAGAACAGGAGGACATCGCTTTCGGCTGGGCCGTGGGCAAGGAACTGGGCCGTCTGGATATCGGACAGACCCTGGTGGTCAAAGACCGGATGGTCGTGGCCGTGGAAGCTCTCGAGGGTACTGACGCCACGCTCAAAAGAGCCGGGGAACTGCTCGGAGGCAAGGGGGGGGTGGTTATCAAAATTTTCAAGCCGGACCAGGACTCCCGCATCGATCAGCCTGCTGTCGGCGTGACGACCATAGGGGTCATGCGGGCGGCAGGGCTGAGCTGTCTGGCGGCGGAAGCGGGTCAGGGCCTCTTTTTCGACCGGGAGGCGAGTCTGAAACTTGCCGATGAGGCAGGGATTTGCGTCATCGGCGTGAAGGGCGAATTTATCCGGTTCTGACCCTCTCCAGTCCAAGCAGATATTCCTTCATCTCCAGTCCGGAGCCGAACCCTACCAGTCGTCCGCTGCTGCCGATGACCCTGTGACAGGGCACGATCAGGGGCCAGGGATTGGCACGCATGACCGCACCGACCGCCCGGGCCGCCCCTGGCGCGTTGCAGCGCCTGGCAAGCTCACCGTAACTCACGGTCATTCCCCTGGGGACTGTTTCCTGAAGTGTGGAGAGGACCCGCCGGGCAAAGGGAGAGCGCCGGTCCCATGCCAGCGGCAGTTTGGGCCATAACGGATCTTCTCCCCGGACAAACCGGTCAAGGGCCAGGGCCAACATGCGTCCAGGGGCGGTCAAGTTTTTGTCTTCTGGTTCAGCGCTGCTCCAGGAGAGATCGATACGCTGCAACTGCTCCTCTTCCCAATGAATATCCAGACGGAGTCGTCCGCGGACGCATGTTTCGATCATGACGGCGTCTCCTTTTTCGAGCAGGGGTGGGGCGGAGGGGAAAACCAGTCCTGGGGATGGTCGGATTCCTCCCGGGCGCTGCCTTGCCAGAGATTTTCATCGTCGAGTTTCCTCCGGATTGTGTGTATCAGGTCCGACTTTTGCACAGCCCATTGTGGTGCAAGCAGTTCACCAGGTCGGGGATCGGCATTGAGTCGTTGGACCACGATGTCTGAACGCAGGATCGTAAGTCCGGAAACCAGCCAGGAAACATACTCTTCCCGGGAAGGCGGGTGGTAGAGGCCTTCCTTCCACCAACGGGCCAGGGTGCTGCCGCGGCAGACAAAGAGATTGTGAAACTTGATGCCCTGGACAGGAAGAGCATTGACCAGTTCCACTGTTCGAAGCAGGTCATCTTCGCCTTCCCCAGGAAGCCCGGCGATGACATGGACACAGACGTTGATGCCTGATGTGCTCAAGGTTTCCACGGCTTTGACAAAGGTTGCAACGTCATGTCCTCTGTTGATCCGCTGCAGCGTGGCGTCGTTTGCCGATTGCAGTCCCAGTTCGATCCACACTTCCTCGACTGGGAGAGATGCAATCATGTCTTGTTTTTCAGGGTCCAGACAGTCGGGCCTGGTGCCTATGCACACTCCTGCGAGGTCCGGCAGGGCGATGATCGTATCCAGGACGTGCCTGAGCCTGTCCGGGGGACCGTATGTGTTCGTAAAGGATTGAAGATAGGCCAGGCAGAGTGCGTCCCCCTGACGAGAACGGATTTTCCGGCGCCAGAGATTCCATTGCTCCTCGATGGTGGATCCCTGCATGCCGGACCCTGTTCCTGACCCAAGGGGGCTGCAGAAGATGCATCCTGACCTGGAAATCGAGCCGTCCCGGTTGGGGCAGTCAAAGCCCCCATCAAGTGGAATCTTTTGCGCTCGGCGGCCGAATCGGCGGCGCAGGTAGGTGGAAAACGAAAAGTACCTGTTCATCCAGCGGGAACCTGCTCGTTATTGCTTGCACCAGGGAGTTGTGATACATGCTTCACCACCCCGGAAGAGCAACAACTTATCGAATTCATTAAAAATCAGCAAATGGTTCGTGTGGAGAGGGCATATGTCCAGGATATTAGACAAATTGCTCGGTTTTTTTTCAAATGATCTCGCCATAGATCTGGGGACGGCAAATACTCTGGTCTATGTCCGGGGAAAGGGCATTGTTCTCCAGGAGCCCTCGGTCGTTGCGGTAAAACGCGATACCCGCGGTGTGACCAAAGTGCTTGCCGTCGGTTCCGAAGCCAAGCGGATGCTCGGAAGAACTCCCGGAAACATCGAGGCCATCCGGCCCATGAAGGACGGAGTCATTGCGGATTTCGAGATCACCGAGGCCATGCTCCGGCATTTCATCAGCAAGGTTCACAATTCACGGAGAATGGTCCGCCCGAGAATCATCATCTGTGTGCCCACCGGCATCACCCAAGTGGAAAAACGGGCAGTGCGCGAATCGGCCCAGAGCGCCGGGGCCAGAGAAGTCTATCTCATCGAGGAGCCCATGGCTGCGGCCATAGGCGCCGGGCTGCCCATTACCGAGCCTACCTCCAACATGGTGGTGGACATCGGCGGCGGTACGACCGAAGTGGCCGTGATCTCGCTTTCCGGCGTGGTCTACAGCAAATCCGTGCGTGTCGGCGGGGACAAGATGGACGACGCCATCATGCAGCACGTGAAGCGCAAATACAACATGCTCATCGGTGAGAGTTCTGCTGAATGGGTCAAGAAAACCGTCGGCTCCGCCTACCCTCTGGACGAAGAGATTCAGATGGAGGTCAAGGGGCGGGATCTGGTGACCGGCATTCCGCAGAACATTCTCATTACCTCGGAAGAAGTGCGCAAGGCCATTTCCGAACAGGTGGATTCCATCGTCCAGGCCGTGCGAATCGCTTTGGAACAGACTCCGCCCGAACTGGCCGCAGACATCGTGGATCGCGGCATCGTGCTCACAGGGGGCGGAGGGCTGCTCAAAGGGCTTGACAGTCTCCTCCGGGAAGAAACCTCTCTGCCCATTACCGTGGTGGACGATCCCCTGTCCACGGTGGTGATGGGGTCCGGCAAGGTTCTTGACTCTCTGCACCATCTTAAAGAGGTCACCATAGAGTAGCATCGTGCGTTCCAGTCTCAGCAGGATATTCTGGGCGCTGCTCGCCTGCCTGTTCCTCTACCTGAGTATGTACACGTGGAACTGGAGAACGGGAGCCCTGGACAACTTTGTGGAGCGCACCGGTCTCGAGTTCGCGGGATGGGTTTTGGCCCCGGGAAAATGGACCCAGGCCCGAGTTACGGATCTGTGGACCAGGTACATCGCTCTTGTCCACCTCAGCGAGCGCAATGCCGAACTCACCGACCGGGTTGAAAAGCTTCAGCTTGAACTTGCAAGGCTTCGGGAAGAAGAGGCTCAAAACCGGCGCTTGCGCACCTTGCTCTCCTTTTCCCCGCCTCAAGGCCTGACGTTTCACGGGTCCAGGATCATCGGACAGAAGCTCGGACCCAATGCGGTTCTGGAAACCGTTCTTTTGGACAAGGGCGAATCCCGGGGGGTGAGCCCGAACACTCCCGTTCTCACCGCCGACGGGGTCGTCGGCAGGGTTTTCCGGACCAGTGCGCATTTTTCCTCGGTTCTCCTTCTCACAGACCCGAACAGTCGAATCGCCGTCATCAGCAGGACACACCGGACTCCGGGAATCCTGACCGGCGGAGGGCCCGATGCCCCCATGAAGGTGCTCTACATCCCGCTCAATGCCCCTTTGAGCGAGGGAGATGTTCTGATCACCTCCGGTTTGGCGGGCATTTTTCCCAAAGGCCTTCCAGCGGCCAGAATCACCAGGATCGTGCGCTCCAGCATCTCATTGTTCCAGCAGGTCTGGGCTGAACCGCTGGTGAACATCAAAACC
>JBKHAV010000075.1:0-13978 GCA_046542715.1 Desulfovibrionales bacterium | reverse complement strand
GCCGTGGGGTAGACCAGGACCATGGCCCCTGACAGGGCGGTCATCCGGGCGGCTTCCGGGAACCACTGGTCCCAGCAGACCAGGGTGCCCACCGGCCCTACCGGCGTGGGCACGGCCTTGAACCCCAGGTCGCCTGGAGTGAAGTAGAATTTTTCGTAATACCCGGGGTCATCCGGAATATGCATTTTGCGGTACAGGTCCAGCGTGGTGCCGGCCGGTCCGATCACGGCCATGGTATTGTGATAGATCCCGGGCGCCCTTTTCTCGAAAAAAGAGACCGCCAGGGTGATGCCCTTGTCCCTGGCCACTTTGGACATGGTCGAAATCGTGGGCCCGTCCAGCGGCTCGGCCAGTTCGAAGCGGCCGTGATCCTCGGTCTGGCAGAAATACGGCGTGGCAAAGAGCTCCGGCAAACAGACCAGCTCAGACCCCTTGTCCGCCGCCTCCCGGACCATGCCCGCAGCCTTGTCCAGGCTCTGCATCCTGGTCGTTTCCGGAGCCATTTGAATCAGCCCAATGGTGAATCGTTTCATGTGCCGTCCTTTGTGATGAACAGGGGCCATTACCCCCTCGGGTTCACAAGGTAAAGATCTTTCATTCCTACCCGGGAAAGCTGCTTTCGTCCACGGTCCAGCGGGGCTGTGTCCCATCCCTCGCGCCTGTTTCCCGGCTGTTGACACCCTTTGAACCATGAATAAAGAGGAGAAACTCCCATTGGTCATCCTGTGGGGCAGGAGAACCCACCATGAGGTTGAAAAGCTCGATTTTTTCGTGCATACAAGCCAGCTCTTGCCAGGATGGCTTGGTCCTCAGCTGCTTTCTTCAAGCACCACGCGTTGATCCTTCGATCTGATCGAGTATTCCGGGTCCCGACCTCGTAGAGCAGGGGCCTGAGTCGAGCCGAATCTTTCCAGGCAAAAGGGTCGAACCACAAGCAGGCAGGATCACGTGATCGCCGACATGTTCTTCAAAGGATTGTTATGAAAAATATTTCGATATTATCGAAACTTATCCTCGTTTTCAGTGTGAATCTTCTCCTTTTCCTGGCCCTTCTGTTCATCAGCTACAACGGCTTCACGTCCATGATCGAAGCCCGTAACTCGGCCATTCATGCCAACGAAGTCATCAGGGAGTCCAGAAGGCTGGAAATCCAGATGCTGCGGCTGAGGGCCGACAAGAGGGATTTTGTCCTGTCCGGGGAAGACCGTTTCCTTGAGCGGCTCGAGTCCGACGCAGCCGCCGTGGAAGCCCAAATCCGAAGTATCGGCGAAGGCACAACTGGAACCCAAAACTCCCAGGGGACGATTGCCCTTCTCCAGGACCAGTACCACCAATGGCAGAATGCGGAGCTGGATCCCCTGTTCCGCGGAATTTCGGAAGGTCTGGACCGGCAGGAGCTGCGCAGAACCTCGATTTCAGAGCCCGGCCGGCAGGCGTTCGAAGCGTTCCGGGAAACGCTGGCCCAAGTGCGTGCAGAACAAAAAAATGCGGTGGACCGGAATACAGAGGAGATGCTGCAGCTTCAATCCTTCACCACCAGCACGCTCATCTGGGGCGGAGTGGCGGCATTTATTCTTGGCATGTTTCTCCTGGTCATGGCGTCCTGGACCATCACCAAGCCCCTTACCCGGATCACGGCATACGCCCGAAGAATAGCCAAAGGTGAATACTCCTTTCCGCTGGATATCGATCAGGGAGACGAGGTCGGGGTGCTGGCACGGGAACTGCGATCTTTTCAGCAGAGCATGATCGAAAAGACCCGGGTGACCGAGGCCATTGCCCAGGGGGATTTGAGCCCAAACCTTGCCCTTGCCGGCGAAAAAGACTCCCTCGGGCTCTCCATCAACCGGATGATCGCGGCCTTGCGTGAGGCCCGGGAAAAGAGCGAGCTGACGGACTGGGTCAAGTCCGGTCTGAACGAGCTGGCTGCACGGGCCACCGGCGAGACCGACTCACACCGACTGGCCGACAAGGTTTTGAGTTTCCTCACCCCGTACCTGAATGCACAGGTTGCCACTCTCTATCTTCTGGACCAGGACCAGGAGGGAGTGTTGACGCGCTACGGCGGCTATGCTGTGAATCCGAACACGATCCAAGACTCCATTGCCCTGGGCCAGGGGCTGGTGGGCCAGGCGGCAAGGGAGCAACGGCTCATTTCCGTGCACCCTGTCCCGCAGGAGTACCTCTCCATCAACTCCTCCTTGGGCGAGAGCATCCCCCGGGCCATCCTGGCCCTGCCCATCACCCACCAGAACGACCTGATCGGCGTCCTTGAGTTCGGATCCTTCGAGCCCTTTCCGGATTATATGGTCGAATTTCTGGAGGTCGCAGGGGAATCCCTGGGAGTTGCTTTCGATTCTCTGGGCAAGCAGAACCGGGTGCGAGAACTCCTGAGCCGGACCCAGAAGCAGGCCCAGCAGCTCAAGGAGCAGCAGGAGGAACTCAGGGCGGCCAACGAGGAACTCGAGGAACACACCCAGATCCTGCAGCAGTCTGAAGAGGAACTCAAGCAGCAGCGCGAGGAACTGCAGGCCATCAATGAGGAGCTGGAGGAAAAGAACGAGACCCTGGAAAAGCAGAAGTCCCTCATTCAGGAAAAGAACCGCGATCTGGAGGCAGCCTGGGAGGACGTGCGACGCAAGGCAGCGGAACTGGAGGTCTCCAGCCGGTACAAATCCGAGTTTCTGGCCAACATGTCCCACGAACTCCGTACGCCCCTGAACAGCCTGCTGCTTCTGGCCCGAAGCCTTCGAGACAACACGTCAGGGAATCTTTCCTCCGAGGACATCGAGGCCGCAGGCATCATCCACAAGAACGGGACCGACCTCCTGAACCTGATCAACGACATTCTCGACCTCTCCAAGATAGAGGCGGGCAAGATGTCCGTGCACCAGCACGATGTCCACCTGGCCGAGGTGGCCGGGAGCATGATGATGGATTTCAGGCTCCTGGCCGAGGAAAAAGGTCTTTTCCTCAAGGTCTTGCTGGATGACGATCTTCCGTCCACCATTCGCACGGACAGGCAGCGATTGGAGCAGATCCTGCGCAACATCCTCTCCAACGCCGTGAAGTTCACCAAGCGGGGCGGGATCACCATGCACTTCCACCGGCCAGGGTCCCTGGCGGACCCGCGGCTGGGGAGGTTCGACCCGGAAACCACCGTGGCCCTGGAGATCGTGGACACCGGCATCGGCATCCCGTCCGAGAAGCAGCAGGAAATTTTCAAGGCTTTCCAGCAGGTGGACGGCAGCACCTCCCGCAGGTTCGGCGGCACCGGGCTGGGGTTGACCATCTCCAGACAACTGGCCCACCTCCTGGGCGGTGAGATCACCATCGAAAGCGAGGCCGGTAAAGGGTCCACGTTCACCGTGTACCTGCCTGTCCAGGGCAGAGCCGAGGAGGAGATCGAACCCGAGACTGTATCGGTCGAGCCCGTTCCAGAACCCCTTGGCCCTCCCCCTGCAGAGCCTGTTGAAGAACACCCCCAGGCCCCACAGGAAACCGCCCCCTCCCCCGGCATTCCGGACGACCGGGAGTTCGTGGGCGACAAGGACAAAATCATCCTGATCATCGAGGACGACCTGCACTTCGCCAAAATCCTCCTGAACCTCTGCCGGGCCAAGGGGTTCAAGGCCGTAGCCTCGTCCACCGGAGAGGAAGGCCTGGTGCTGGCGGACCGTTTCCAGCCCACAGGAATCCTTCTGGACATCCGGCTGCCGGGCATCAGCGGCTGGACGGTCCTGAACTCGCTCAAGCGCAACCACAGAACCAGGCACATTCCCGTGCACGTCATCTCCGTGCATGACTCCCCCCACGACGCCCTGGTCATGGGTGCGGTAGGTTTTTTGAGCAAACCGGTTTCCGGTGAGGACCTGGAGCAGGCTCTGGAACGCATCGAAACGGTTGCGGAAAAAAAGGTCAAGGAACTGCTCCTGGTCGAGGACAACGCTGATTTGCGCCTGGGCATTCAGAAGCTTTTGAGCGATCTGGAGGTGGACGTGACTGCAGCCGAGACCGGCGGGCAGGCCCTGGAGGCCATCCGCACCCGCTCCTTCGACTGCATGATCCTGGATCTGGGTCTCGGGGACATGAGCGGGTTCGACCTGCTCAAGCTGCTGGAGAAGGAGCAGGCCGTCGCGGTTCCACCGGTGATCGTCTACACCGGCAGGGAACTGTCCAAGGAGGAGGAACGGGAGCTTCGCAAATATGCCGAGACCATCATCATCAAGGGCGCCCGCAGTGAGGAGCGGCTCCTGGACGAAGCCACCCTCTTCCTGCACCGGATGGTGAGCACCCTGCCCAAAGCCCGGCAGCGCATGATCATCAATCTGCACAATCGTGACGCCGTTCTGGAGGGTCGCAAGGTCCTGCTGGTGGACGACGACATGCGCAACCTCTTTGCCCTGTCCCGGGTGCTCACGGAAAAAGGGCTTCGGGTCGTCAAGGCCGAGGACGGCGCCGCGGCCCTGGAGGTCCTGGACAAGGACCCTGAGGTGGATATTGTCTTCATGGACATCATGATGCCGGGCATGGACGGGTACGAGGCAATGCAACGCATCAGGGAACAGCCCAGGTTCGCCAAGCTGCCCGTCATCGCCCTGACAGCCAAGGCCATGAAGGAGGACCGGGAAAAGTGCATCGAGGCCGGAGCCAACGACTATCTGGCCAAGCCCGTGGACATCGACAAGATGCTCTCTATGATGCGGGTGTGGCTTTACAGACGGTAATCAGGAGCGGACGCGATGCACGAAAGCGATATCGAGGATCTGGAGATCTCACTGCTTTTAGAGGCGATTTATCTGCGCTACGGCCACGATTTCCGACAGTACGCCCGTGCCTCGGTACGGCGGCGGGTCCGGCGGGTCCTGAAGCAGACCTCGGTTGCCTCCGTCTCCGAGCTGATCTCGAGGATCGTCCATGACGAATCGTTTTTCGAGGACATCCTGGGCGAATTCTCCATTACGGTGACGGAGATGTTTCGGGACCCGGGATATTATCGCTCCCTGCGCGCGAACGTGATCCCCTACCTGAAGACCTACCCCTTCGTGCGAATCTGGCACGCCGGATGCGCAACAGGAGAGGAGGTCTACTCCACGGCCATCATCCTGGAGGAGGAAGGATTCTACGACCGGGTCACACTTTTCGCCACGGACTTCAATGCCATGGCCCTCCAGGCTGCCGCGGAGGGCATCTACCCTTTGGACAAGATGCGCACCTTTACGGAAAACTACCAGGCCGCCGGCGGCAAGCGCTCTTTCGCCGACCACTATCAGGCCTTGAGAGACGCCGCGATCGTGAACGCCTCGCTCAAGCGGAACATCACCTTTGCCGACCACAACCTGGTTACGGACGGGGTGTTCAGCGAGATGCACTTCATCTCTTGCCGCAATGTCCTGATCTACTTCAATCGGGAGCTGCAGAACCGGGTGCTCGACCTGTTCTGTGAAAGCCTGGTGCATGGCGGCATGCTGGCCCTGGGGAGCAAGGAATCGATCCGCTTCACGAGCGTGGAGCACAAGTTCGAAGCCGTGGATGAAAAATGGAAGATTTACCGCAAGGCTGCGCCATGACATACAATCCAGTTCCAGAGCCGACCCTGCAGATCGTGGTCATCGGCGCATCTGCCGGGGGCATGAATGCGCTGACCAGGCTTTTGCCGCTCCTGCCGGAGAACTTTCCCTGTCCGGTTGTCATAGTCCAGCACCGGCACCCCGACCAGGACGATTTCCTGGCGGAGTATTTCAATCGGTTGTGCCCGTTGCGGGTCAAGGATGCGCAGGACAAGGAGGTCCTGGCGCCGGGTGTCTGCTATCTGGCGCCTGCGGATTACCACCTGCTCATCGAGCGGGACCGGACGCTTTCCCTGTCCACGGACGAAAAGGTGAATCATTCCCGGCCCTCCATTGACGTGCTCTTTGAGAGCGCGGCTGTGGCTTTCGGCCAGGGGGTGGCGGCCGCCGTGCTCACGGGCGCAAGCAGGGACGGGGCTGCAGGATTGTCTTTAATTCGGGAAGCCGGCGGAATCGCCTTCGTCCAGGATCCCTCCACGGCCGAGTACCCCTTCATGCCCCAGGCCGCCCTGGAAACTGCAGGAGCCGATCATGTCCTCCCGATTGAAGATATCGGTGGTCTCCTCCTCCATCTGGCAAACAGTTCCATGCATGGGAACGATACACGCGAAATACTATGAGAAATACAAGTACGATTCTGATTGTCGACGATAAGGCCGAGAACCTCTACGCTCTTGAGAAGGTCCTCCTTCCTCTGGAAGCCGAAATCGTGAAAGCCCAGGACGGCAACGAAGCGCTCAAGGCGACCCTCAAGCACGATTTCGCACTTGCCATTCTGGACGTGCACATGCCCGGCATGGACGGTTATGAGCTTGCCATGCTGCTTCGAGGCCAGGAAGAGAGCAAGTCTCTCCCGGTGATCTTTCTCACCGCCATTATTCCCGATGCAACCCACATCACCCGGGGATACGAATCCGGGGCCGTTGATTTCCTGACCAAGCCGGTAAACCCGGACATTCTTCTCTCCAAGGTGAAAATTTTTCTCGAACTCGATCTGAACCGGCGGAGGCTGCTTCAACAAAAAATCGAACTCGAGTCGCTGAGCCAGGAACGTGACCGGTTGAACCAACAACTCCTCGAGGAGAAAAACCTGCTGGAGCAGCGTGTCGAGGAGCGGACCCTGGAACTTGAGCAGGCACTGCGGGCCAAGGACGAGTTCCTGGCGAACATGAGCCATGAGATCCGCACCCCTCTGGCCGGAGTCCTCGGGATGACCGATCTTCTCCTGGAACAGGATCTTTCGGATGCCGTTTGCAACGATCTCGAACTGATCCGCAGTTCTGCCGGCACGGTCCTGTTCCTGCTGAACGACCTGCTCGATCTTTCCAGAATCGATCAAGGCACGATCTCGCTGAGCAGCAGGCCGTTTCGAATCAAGGAGATGGTGAAACGCCATGTCCGGCTGTTCCAGGCCCAGGCAACCGGCAAAGGGATCGATTTCCACTTGTCCCTTGATCCCGATGTTCCCGAACTGGTGGCCTGCGACCCGGACCGGCTCGGGCAGGTGCTCAAGAACCTCCTTTCAAACGCCCTGAAGTTTACTGAGCGCGGCACCATCAGACTGCATGTCGAACCCGAGGACACGACTGATCAGCGCAACCTGCTGCGATTCACGGTCATCGATACCGGCATGGGCTTCCCTTCGGAAAAGATCGACGCGATCTTTCAGTCCTTTATTCAGCTCGATCCCTCCTACTCCAAAAAGTTTCCAGGGGCGGGGCTCGGCCTTGCCATATCAAAAAAGCTGGTAGGGCTCATGGGTGGCGAGATTTCCGCAACGAGCGATCCTGGAAAGGGAGCGACGTTCACCTTCACTGTTGCCTATGAAACCGTCGAATCCAGGGATTCGGTCGCAACGACTCCCTTGCCGACCATCTCTGATTTCTCCCCGCTTTCCATCCTCCTGGTCGAGGACAACGCTGTGAACCGGATGGTTTTGCGGCGGGCACTGACAGCGGCCGGACATGGGGTCGAGGAAGCCGAAAACGGCAGGCAGGCCCTGGAGAAACTGAGCGGAAAGAATTTCGACCTCGTGCTCATGGACATTCAGATGCCTGAGATGGACGGCATCGAAGCCACGCGCCGAATCCGATCCGGAGAGTGCGGCAGTCAGGACGTCCCGGTCATCGCCCTGACCGCTTACGCCATGAAGGGCGACCGGGAGAAATTTCTGGAAAACGGCATGGACGGCTATGTGACAAAACCTGTGGATTTCACCAAATTGGCGCAGGAAATCGGAAATTCCCTTCCCTGAAGTCAAAAAATTCTGTGGCAATGGGATAAAAGGTTGCAGCGTCCCGCCTCTGCACTTCTGCCTTGCCCCGCATCCGGTTTCCTGTTTAGTCCCTCCTTTCAAGAATTGGAATCACCACCTTGAACAGAAAGACAAGGGCCAGGACCGCCAGGACAATCATGCCCGCCAGAAGCCCGGTCACCCCCCAGGTTTTTCCCATGAGTTTGACTCCCCCGAGCGCCGCCAGAGCGACCATCCCCCCGGTCCAGAGCAGCCAGTCCTGCTTCGAATGTTTCCGTGACTCCCTGTTCATGACCGCTTCAACTCCTGGATGAACCGCTCCAGATCGTTCGGATCCCCTTCCCGGTAGTCCTCGGGATAGAGCAGGGCGTACATGAAAAAGACGCTGTTCAGATTGAGCGCCATGGACGCGGAATGCGCAAACTGCTCCACCCGATCTGATACCCTGTCATGGAGCTTTGAGGGCAGCTGGTCCAGTATCGGGGCCAGAGCCAGAGGCAGGTTTTGCAGGACTTCGGCTTTTTCACGCATCAACTCGCGGTACGTGGTCTCATCCCCTTCCCCATGCAGGGCCTGCCGTGCCTGCTCTTCAATCCTGCGGATCGACGTGGCGGTCCCCTCGAGCGTCGTGATCAGGTTCGTTCTGTGTTCGTCGTTCATAGCTTCCCTTTCAGATACATCATTGTCCTATCACTGCTACTGAACTCCACCGAGGAAAACAAGAAAAGAGACCTGCACCGATTGACAAACAGCTTTTCCTCTTGCATATTGCCACATAGCAATATGGAGATGACAATGAAGCAGTTCACCAAGGTTATGAAAGCCCTTTCCGATCCCGGGCGGGTGAAGGTCGTAAAGATGCTGGAGGGCCGAGAACTCTGTGTCTGCGATATCCAGGCGGTTCTCGGACTGGCGCAGCCGACCGTGTCCAAGCATTTGAAGATCCTCGAGGATGCCGGACTGATCCAAGGCAGAAAACAGGGCTCCTGGGTCCACTATTCCCTGACCGACGGGTCGGACTCGGTGTACGCCGCGGTTCTACTCGAGCACCTGCCCGCCTGGCTGAACAACGACGAGGAAATCCTCGAAATTGTCACCAGCCTGTCGCAGTCCCGTCGCAAAGACACCTGCAAAACCGGGTAGCGTGCGAGTTTTTTTGTCGCCGGTCCACACAGGAGGAAACATGGAAAAGCACCCCGTACTGTTTATCTGCGTGCACAACTCGGGTCGGAGCCAGATGGCCGAGGCGTTTTTGAATCACAAGGCCGGGGACAGATATCCGGCTGAAAGCGCGGGACAGGACCCGACCGCGATCAACCCGCTGGTGGTTGCGGTAATGAAGGAAAAGGGAATCGATCTTTCCGGCAAGGAAACACAAAGCGTGTTCAAACTGTATCAGGAAGGCAGGCTCTACCACTATGTCATCACGGTCTGTCAGGAATCCATTGAAGAGAAGTGCCCGGTGTTCCCAGGGATAGTGCATCGCGAGAAATGGGGCTTTGAAGACCCTGAGGCGGCGACCGGCTCCGAACGAGAAAAGCTCGCGTATGTGCGCCGCATCCGGGATGCGATCGAGACCAGGATCGACGAATGGATCGGTGATCATTCATGAATCCTTTAGAAGGAGCGGCAATGAACAGCAGCGCTCCTGCCAAACGGGCCGAGCATTTTTTTGAAAACGGCCATAATTGTTCCCAGTCCGTGCTCATGGCTTTTGCCCCCCGGTTCGGTCTGGACGAAGAACCCGCCTGCCGCCTGGCCTCAGGCTTCGGGGTGGGGGTGTCCACTGGTGAAACCTGCGGCGCGGTCAGCGGTGCGGTCATGGTCCTGGGCCTGGCGTTTGGCGGAGGCGGACCCGGAGGGATTGAGGCCAAGCGCCGGACGTATCGGCTGACCCGGGAATTCATGACCCGCTTCCAGGCCTGTCACGGAACTGTCCGCTGCCGGGATCTCCTCGGCTGCGATCCCTCCACCCCGGAGGGCGGCGCCAGGGCCGGCGAAAAATTTCTCTTCGACACGATCTGCGCCCCGCTCGTAACCGATGTCGTGGCGATTTTAGAGAAAATGATTTCCGAGCAAGCAGGGTGTTAAGCAAACGGTTGAAGCAAGCAGCAAGCAGCGAGCAGCAAGCAGGCAGAAAAGAGGAAAAAAAGTGATACTTTTCTGGTCATGCCACGCCTGCCACGCGATTTCGCCTGGTTTGTTGTTCCATGCCTCAGCGTGGCCCAAAGGCATGAAGATGGATTACCCGAACAAGTCGTGTAATGACATGGAGGTAAGCGGTGGCGGGAAGGAAAGCCGACCAAACGTGCCCCATTCCTGTCCTGCCCCGCGTTTCGCGTGGTTCATCCGGGGCATCCATTTTCGATGGGCATGGGCATGACAATGAAGGACATGCTCACCCTGATTTCTCCTCTGCCTGCTTGCTTCTGCAGTTTGCGGCCTGCTAACATTACAGGATACCCTGTGTCTTTTTACGACAACAATCTTGGAGTGACGCATGGAAAAACTAAAAATCCTCTTCCTCTGCACCGGCAACTCCTGCCGAAGCCAGATGGCCGAGGGGTGGGTGAGAGCCCTGAAATCCGATCGGATCGAACCGTTTTCCGCGGGCATTGAAAAGCACGGCATGAACGAACGGGCCGTGAAGGTCATGGCCGAAGCCGGGGCGGACATCAGCGCTCAACGCTCCAAGACCGTAGACGAGCTGCCCACGGCCGATTTCGACTTCGTCATCACCCTGTGCGGCCATGCCGAGGAGAACTGCCCGTATTTTCCGGGCAGGGTCAAACGGATCCACAAGGGCTTTGACGATCCGCCCAAGCTTGCGGCCGGGGCGTCCTCAGAGGAGGAGGCCCTTGCCCATTACCGCAGGGTCCGGGACGAAATCCGCGATTTTGTTGCCGGCATGCCGGAGAATCTGGAGGAACGTTGAATGCAAGCACAGGGGCGGCACGGAACCCCTGCCTCCTCAACAAGTCTTCAGCTTTCCGGGCACTCCGGTTCATTTGTAAATACGAGACCATTGCGAGAGAAAACCACATGACTTTGAAAAACAACGCATCCACCGGCTGTGTCACTGATCTCAAGCGACTTGTCCGGGACTCCTACGCCAAAATCGCCACTGAGAACGGCAGATGCTCCTCTTCTTCCTGCTGCACCCCCCAGTCGGCCAGGGATCCCCGCGAACAAGGTGCTCTGCTGGGGTACTCTCCTGAACAGCTGGAGGGCCTGGATGGCAGGGCCAACCTGGGCCTGGGCTGCGGCAATCCCATTGACAGGGCAGGACTGAAGCCTGGAGAAACAGTGCTCGATCTTGGATCAGGACCCGGGTTCGACGCCCTGCTTGCCGCGGAACAGGTCGGTGCAGAAGGCCGTGTCCTGGGCGTGGACATGACCCCGGAGATGATCGACAAGGCGCGGAAAAATGCCGCCCGGCAACGGACCGTCAACATCGAGTTCCGTCTGGGCGAAATCGAACATCTGCCTGTGGATGACGGCGTCGTGGACGTGGTCATCTCCAATTGCGTGATCAATCTCTCCCCGGACAAAGAGGCCGTCTACCAGGACATATTCCGCGTCCTCAAACCTGGCGGGCGCATCTGCATCTCTGATGTACTTCTCAACCGGGAGGTTCCAGATGAACTCAAGGCGGACCCTGCTGCCTGGTGCGGCTGAATATCCGGTGCCACCCTCGCCGGTCAGGTGAGGCCCCTGCTCGAATCCGTCGGGTTCGTCGATGTCCTGGTGGAGATCAAACCTCAAAGCCGGGAGATCATCTCCAGCTGGAATATCCGGGATGCTGAGAAATATGCGGTTTCCGCCTATATACTCGCCCGCAAGCCCGCACCGTGAAAGAATTCCCGGCCATCACCCCGGGTAAATCCTCCATTGATGGACATGGTAAACCGCTGTGAGTCCATGAACACTCCTTCCGTCTGCACCTGATGCTGCCCTGCCTGACGACCTCTTCTGCACTGACTGCTTCTCTCCAAGAGTGCATTTTTTTTGACTTTCCTCTATAAGGGCGAAATGGACGAAAACACGACGACCCGAATGCACGATCTGGTGGAGGGCAAACACTGGCGCGAACTCCGCAGCTGGTACGCTGACCATGACGTGCTCGAAATAGCCGACGAGTTCTCCCGGCTCGATCCCGAACACCGCGCCGTGGCCTTCCGCCTGCTGCCCAAGGACCGCGCTCTCAGGGTGTTCGAGGAAATGGACCCTTCTGAACAGGGACGGCTGATCGCCACACTGCGCAAGGAACACGTTGTCGAACTGTTCCGGGAAATGGATCCTGACGACCGGGTGCGGCTCATGGACGAACTCCCGGCCAAAATCGCCAAGGATCTTCTGGAAGGGCTCTCCCCGCGCGAACGGCATCTGACCTCGATCCTCCTCGGCTATCCCGAGGAAACCGTCGGCCGGATCATGAGCCCGGAGTTCGTCTCCCTGCGGCCTGCCTCGACCGTTGCCCGGGCCATGGACAAGGTCCGGCGGGCCGGGAAAATGGCGGAAACGATCTACACCCTTCCGGTGACGGACGAGTCCTTCCGACTCGTCGGCATCATCAGCCTCCGGGAACTCGTCCTGGCCCAGCCGGACGCCCTGGTGGGGGACCTGATGCAGCAGGAGGTGTTTTCAGCCCATACTGACGACGACCAGGAGGAAGCCGCGCGATTGATCCTCGAGGCAGGGGTCATCGCCCTGCCGATCCTTGATCGAGAGGACCGACTGGTGGGCGTGCTCACGGTGGACGATGCCATGGAAGTTTTGGAGTACGAGAGCACGGAAGACATCGCCCTGAGCGGCGCGACAGAACCCTTGGACATGCCGTACATGTCCGCGTCCGTCACACGGCTGGCCCGCATCAGGGTGGTGTGGCTGCTCGTCCTCGTCCTGACTGCCAGCATTTCCGTCAAAGTCCTGGAGATCTTCGAAGCCACTCTGCAGGCGGTGGTGACCCTGACCCTGTTCATCCCCCTGCTCATGGGCACGGGAGGCAACGTCGGCGCCCAGTCGTCCACTCTCGTGGTCCGGGCCATGGCCGTGGGTGAAATCAGGTTCAAGGATATTTTTCTCGTCATCCTTCGCGAACTGCGGGTGGGGTTCGTGCTCGGGCTGATGCTCGGCGCTCTCGCCCTCCTCCCGGTGTCCTATTTTTTCGACCCCAAAATCTCCCTTGTTCTCTCCCTCTCCCTGATTTCCATCTGCATCATCTCCGCGACCTCAGGAGCGGCGCTGCCCATGCTGGCCAAACGGGTCGGGGTGGACCCCGCCGTGGTCAGCGCTCCCATCATCACCACCCTGGTCGACGCCTTGGGGCTCATCGTCTACTTCCTGTTCGCCAACGCCATTCTGGACATCTGATTTCCCCCCGCTCGAGTCCTGCATCAACTCCGTGCCAAACGTGTAAAATTTGTGTATGCTGGTGCTGACTTTCTCCGTTCCTTCTCATGTACTCTCTCGACGATCATACACTGAACCCGTGTCCCATGCCGAAGCAGACATATCGAGGAACGGGTCGATTCATCGGAAGGGTCCGCATGCAAGACGATTTCGAGGTGACTGGCGGTGCCGAGACCACCTGGCGTTTCCTGAAAATTCCACACTGTAGAGGCAACTCCTCGCCCAGGACAGGGAGGGAACATGCGACGGATACTCATACTGGGCGCAGGTGCGGCAGGAACCATGGCGTCGAGCCTCCTGCGCAGGGAACTGGTGGAAAACCAGTGGCAGATCACGGTCATCGACCGGGACAACAGCCATCATTACCAGGCCGGATATCTGTTCATCCCTTTCGGCATGTATTCGGCTCGAGACGTGGTCAAGCCCCGTACGGACTTCATTCCCCGGGGAGTGGAGTTCGTGCTGGACGAGATCGTCACCATTGATCCCGGAAACCGCCGGGTCTCCGGACGGAACGCTTCCTACGAGTACGACTGGCTGATCATCGCCACAGGATGCACGATACGCCCTGACGAAGTGGAGGGGCTGCCCGAGGCATGGCGGAAAAGCGCCTTTGATTTCTACACACTCGACGGCGCAATCGAGCTGAAAAAACAGCTGCGCTACTTCAGCCAGGGCAAGGTGGTCCTGAACATTGCCGAGTTCCCTTTCAAGTGCCCGGTGGCCCCGCTGGAATTTTTGT
>JBKHAV010000074.1:0-13999 GCA_046542715.1 Desulfovibrionales bacterium | reverse complement strand
CGATTTCTCCCGGACGTGGGAGCAGGCAAAGAAAATGGCGGGCCTCAAGGATTTCCATTTTCACGACTTGAGGCATACCTTCTGTACGAACCTGCGGCGCAACGGCGCCGACATCAAAACCATCAAGGATTTGATCGGCCACAAGGACATCCGGATGACCGAGCGCTACACCCATATCATTACTGAGGAAGAGACCAGGTATATCAACAAGTTGTCTGATCATTACCAAAAATGAACTTGGTACATATTTGGTACAGAGAACGGATTTTGGACCGAAAAAAGGGGTTGCGACAGTGTCGCAACCCCTTGAAATACTTGGTGGAGCTGAGCGGGATCGAACCGCTGACCTCTTGAATGCCATTCAAGCGCTCTCCCAGCTGAGCTACAGCCCCATGCAAGAGGGATGCATTCTATCCAACCGAAAGCGGATGTCAACTGAATTTTTTTCGTTCATCCGGGTGAAGAATTCTTCCGGGAACAGAGGGACATTGCGTCCAGGCCGGCAATCACAGGCCTGCTTTCTCCTGTGATCCGAAGCCGCCCTTTACAGACAGGTCCAATTCCAGCCCCTTTGAAAGGGGCTCGAATCCTCCATTTGACACCAGCTCCCTCTTTCAGTTCATAATAGGGTGTTGTGTTTGCTTTATTGTGCAGGAAAATCCATTCAGGACAACGGCGAATTGCGGGGGGAGACTGTTGAGCGACGAAACAGTGGAGCGCACCCAGGAAAACAACAAAGGGCGACCATGGCACGCCATGGAAAGGGAGGAAGTCCTGTCCGGGCTGGGGGTGGACGGAAACGGGCTCAGCCGCGACGAAGCCGGCAAACGGCTGGAGGAGCACGGCCCCAACGAACTGCCTTCCGAGGAGAAGGCCGGCCCGGTAAAGCGGTTCTTCGAGCAGTTCCAAAACGTGCTCATCTATATCCTGCTGGTGGCTGCCGTGCTTGCCGCACTGTTCGGAGAATGGGTGGACATGGTCGTCATCCTGGCCGTGGTCCTGATCAACGCCATCATCGGCTTCATCCAGGAGGGCAAGGCCGAGCGGGCCATGGAATCCATCCGTGAAATGCTCTCCCCCACGGCCAGGGTGGTGCGCGACGGCGAGGAAGAGGAGCTTCCGGCCGAGGACTTGGTGCCCGGGGATATCGTGGTGCTCGGTTCCGGCGACCGGGTTCCTGCAGACCTGCGCGTACTCGAGGCCAAAAATGTCCAGGCAGAGGAAGCGGCACTCACTGGTGAATCCGAGCCTGTGAGCAAGCAGACCGACCCTGTGGAGGAGAAAGCCTCCCTGGGCGACCGCAAGAGCATGGTCTATTCGAGTACGATGGTCACCTCTGGAAGCTTCCGCGGGGTGGTCGTGGCCACCGGGGCTCAGGCCGAGATCGGGCGCATCACGGAGATGGTCTCCAAGGTCGAAAAGCTGAGCACCCCGCTGATGCGCAAAATCGAAATCTTTGGCCGCCGGCTGTCCGTGGCCATCGTGCTGCTCGCCGTGATCATTTTCGCCCTGGGGTACTTCCTGCGCGGGTTCGAAGTCGCGGAAATGCTCATGATCGTGGTCAGTCTGATCGTGGCCGCGATCCCGGAAGGCCTTCCAGCGATCATGACCGTGACCCTGGCCCTGGGCGTGCAGCGCATGGCCAAACGCAACGCCATCGTCCGAAAGCTCCCGGCTGTGGAAACCCTGGGATCAGTCACTATCATCTGCTCGGACAAGACCGGTACCCTGACCCGCAACGAGATGACCGTGGCCAAGGTCGCCACGGCAGACGAGCTGTTCGACGTAAGCGGGGTCGGGTACGAGCCCAAAGGTGAGTTCAGCCTGGACGGGGAAAGGATTGATCCTGGAAAGCGTCCTGTTCTCCTGGAGCTGGCACGGGCCGGTTTGCTGGCCAGCGACACCCGTCTGGTGCGGGAGAACGGGGAATGGCAAATCAACGGCATGCCCACGGATGGCGGGATTGTGGTTCTGGCGCACAAGGCAGGCCTGACCCGCGAGCAGGAACTGGAGAACCGCCCCAGACGCGACGTGATCCCCTTTGCATCGGAACGGCAATACATGGCCAGCCTGAACGAAGACGGAGACGGCGGAAGCGTGGTCTACGTCAAGGGCGGGCCCGAGCGCATGTTGGAGCTGTGTACGAACCAGCGCACGCAGCGAGGTGACGAGCCCCTGGACAGGGAGTTCTGGGAAGAGCGCGAAAAAGAGCTGGCGGACAGCGGGCACCGCGTGCTGGCCACAGCGGCCAGGGACATGAATGGTGCCGACTCGCTGGACGAGGACGATGTCGGGGAGCTGACCATGCTGGGCCTGGTCGGCATCATCGACCCGCCCCGGGAAGAGGCCATCGAAGCGATCAAGGAATGCCGGAACGCGGGCATCAGGGTCAAAATGGTCACCGGAGATCATGCGCTCACGGCCAGAAGCATCGGTGCGTTCATGGGCATCGGCGATGGCGGTCATGCAGTAACCGGCACCGACCTGGACCAGGCCGATGACGAGGAATTCATCAGTCTGGTGGAGGACAACGACGTGTTCGCCAGGACCAGCCCTGAGCACAAGCTGCGCATGATCAAGGCCTTGCAGTCAAAAGGGCAGGTCGTGGCCATGACCGGCGACGGCGTGAACGACGCGCCGGCGCTCAAGCGTGCCGACGTGGGCGTGGCCATGGGCGTGAAGGGGTCCGAGGCCGCCAAGGAAGCCTCGGAAATGGTCCTGGCCGACGACAACTTCGCCACCATCGAGCATGCCGTAAAGGAAGGGCGGACCATCTATGACAACCTGATCAAGACGATTCTCTTTCTCCTGCCTACCAACGGCGCAGAATCGCTCATGATCATCATCTCGGTTCTGTTTCTGTTCGATACCATGCCGGTCACGCCCATTCAGATCCTCTGGGTGAACATGGTCACGGCAGTGACCCTGGCCCTGGCCCTGGCCTTTGAGCCGCCGGAGGCCAACATCATGCAGCGCCCTCCCAGGCCGCCTGAGGAACCGATCATCACCAGGCATCTTATCTGGCGCATCATTTTCGTGTCCGTGCTCATTGCCGCGGCTGCAAGCCTTCTTTTCTCGCAGCACATGAACACCGGCGGTGATCTCGCCGTGGCCCGGACCGTTGCTGTGAACGCACTGGTGGCAGGGCAGCTCTTCTACCTGTTCAACAGCCGGTTCATCGAAGGGTCCGCCTTGAGCGTGAAGAACCTGGTGAGCAACGGCAAGGCCTGGATCGCGGCCGGGATCCTGGTCGTCCTGCAGCTCGGCTTCACCTATCTCGGTCCGGCAAACGCGCTTTTCGGCACAGCAGCCATCAGTTTTTATGAGTGGCTGTGGGTGCTTGCCGCGGGCCTAGCCGTGTTTCTGCTCGTGGAAGCAGAAAAGGGCGTGCTGCGCTGGAGGAAAGGAGACTAACCAGACTGCAGCCCGGAGTGATCAGCAGGATCTTGTCGTTTCCGGCGTGGTGTCACTCGGCCCCACAGGTGCTGGAGCGCACTGTTTTTTCCCTCTTCCTTTCCCCTTCCTCCTGCTCCTCAGTGCCCTGCTCCCTTTCCCAGCCGTTTCTGCCGTAGATCACGGACATCTCCTTGAGGGTCAGGCCGGTCTCCGGGGCGATCATCTCGGCGCGCATTCGCCAGCCCCAGTTTCCAGCAGCCATGGAGGGGACGTTCATCCGGGCCTCCTCCCCCAGGCCCAGGAGGTCCTGAAGCGGAAAAATGGCCATTGTGGCCACTGACATCATGGCCATGCGAATCAGTTCGAGGTGGACATTTTCTTCGTCAACCACCCTACCGAGGTAGGTGTTGAGCCGCTCCTTTTCCTTGTGGTCCGCCTCCCGGGCATACCATTCCCGGACTGTGGCGTTGTCGTGCGTCCCGGTATAGACCACGCAATTGTGCACAAAATTGTGGGGCACGAAGGGGTGGGGACCCGATTCACCCCCGAACCCGAAAAGCAGCACCCGCATGCCGGGAAAACCGAACCGGTCCCGCAGCTGATGGACATCTTCTGTGATGTAGCCCAGATCTTCCGCGATCAGGGGGATGTGACCCAGAACCTCTCCGGCCCGGCAAAAGAAATCTTCGCCCGGAACCTCCTGCCAGCGCCCCTCCTTGGCGGTTTCTGCCGTGACCGGGACCTCCCAGGAGGCGGCAAACCCCCTGAAGTGGTCCAGCCGGATCCAGTCGAAACGGTGGAGCTTTTCCCGGATACGTTTGATCCACCACGCGTACCCGCTTGCCTTGAGCGCGTCCCAGTCATAGACCGGGTTGCCCCAGAGCTGTCCGTCCGCGCTGAAGTAGTCCGGGGGCACGCCGGCTACCACTTCCGGGCGTTTGTCCTCGTCCAGCTTGAATATGTCCGGATTGGTCCACACGTCGCAGCTGTCCAGGCTCACATAGATGGGGATGTCGCCGATGAGCTGAATCCCTCGAACCCCGCAGTACTCCTTCAGCGCGCTCCACTGGCGGGCAAACAGAAACTGCCTGAACTTCTCCTCTCTGATTCTGTCGGCCAGCTCCTGTCCGGCCCGGGCCAGCTCTTTCGGCCTGCGCATTCGAATGGGCTCGGGCCAGTCCAGCCAGCTGCGCTGCTCGTACCGGTCTTTCAGGGCGGCGAACAGGGCAAAGTCCTCGATCCAGTCGTTTTCCGCGCAGAATTCCTCCAGCCCGTCCTTCAGCGCCCGCTCATACCCTGAGGCAAACGCCTTCCTGAGCAGTCCGTTCTTGAATCCATAGACCTCGGGATAGTCGACCCGGTCCCTGGGAAATTCCGGAACCAGGGAAATGTCCTCCGGGTCGAGGTATCCGTCCCGGACCAGAAATTCCGGACTGATGAGCACCGGATTGCCGGCAAAGGCCGAGTAACTGCTGTAGGGGGAGTTACCGGTGCCTTCGGTGGTCGGTTCCAGGGGCAGAACCTGCCAGAGCTGCTGATGGGATTCCTGCAAAAAGTCCGCAAATTCATAGGCGGCCGGCCCCAGGTCACCGATGCCGTATTCCGAATGGAGCGAAGTGATATGCAGAAGAATACCGCTTTGTCGCCGTGTCATGTAAGGCTCCTCATTGTTCGCCGGCTTTTGCCCGGTCGGAGAGCGATGGTAAGAGGAAAGAGTAGCGAAAGGAGAGAGTCAAGGCAAAGGGTGCTTGAGAATGGCGCGGATCCCCAGGGCCATCCAGTCCAGAACCAGGGCGGGATTCACCCCGAGCACCAAGGCTTCCCGGGTTCGGTCGAGCAGGTGGGCGGTCTGCATGGATTTGACTGCGCCCATCCCCTCCAGCCAGGGCCTGACCGCCGGACCCTTTCCCTGGGACAGGGTCTGCACCAGCGCCCCTTGAAGATGTACGATCAGGGACTGGACCAGCCCGGCATCCACACTGGATTTGGCACTGGTGAGATTGAACCAGCCCCTCCCTGTCTGCAAAAACCCGTCGAGCGCCGTCAGCCAGAGATTCAGCGCGGCGTCCCCTTCCGGCTTGTGCCAGCCCAGGGTCAGCACCCAGCTCCGGGAAACCAGGGTGGGCAGCAGCCCCTCCCGCTGGGGCACGAGCAGGGCGAACACATTTCCCGGCGCCGGCTCCTCCAGGGACTTGAGCAGGCTGTTGGCCGCCTCCGTGGTCAACTGCTGGGCCTCGGAAAGGATGATCAGCCGGTGCCCCTTGCCTTTGGGGGCCTGGCCCATGAGTTCCCGCAGTTCCCGGACCATATCGATCTTGATCTTCTCTTCCCTGCCGTCCAAAAGAACGATGTCCTGAAAGACCCCTGCAACGATCTGGGTGCAGGTCGGGCAGTGCAGACAGGGGGGCTCCGGCGGACGGCAGGACAGGGCCGCCCCCCAGTAAAGGGCCAGCTCAAACCGCTCCCCACTGGTCCCCCCTTCCAGAAGGATCACCCGGGGCGGTGGGTTCTGGGCCAGCTTCTGGAGCACCTTTTTAACTCCGGGCTGGCGCTCGCCGGCCTGTACCCGATCCGCAAGACCGGTCATTGTCAGCCCTCGTCCTCCTCACCGTCAATTTTCCGCCAATAGGTGCACCCTTTTTTCGGACAGGCAATATGCAGGCCCCGGGCCTTGGTGGTCTTGCGGACCAGGAGCTTGGATTCGCACATCGGGCACTCCTCCTCCACCGGCCAGTCCCACAGGGCAAAGGTGCACTTGGGGTAGTTCGTGCAGGCGTAAAAAACCTTGCCCCTCCGGGAACTCTTTTCCACCAGTTCGCCTGGACAGCCCTGCTCCGGGCAGGCCACGCCGGTGCCATAGGGCTTGGTGTACCGGCACTCCGGATATCCGGTGCAGGCCACAAACCTCCCTCCTGTACGCGATGTCTTCAGGACCAGATCCCTGCTGCACTCCGGGCAGGTCCCCATCTTGGGCAGGTCCTCGATCTTGACCTCCACGACCTGAAGATCACCTTTGTCGTCCCGGGTGAAGTTTTTGGTGTTCCGGCATTCGGGATATCCGGAGCAGGCCAGGAAGCTGCCGTTCTTGCCGAACTTGATGACCATGGGTTTCCCGCACTGTTCACAGGAGATCCCTGTTTCCATTCCGGTCTTGACCAGGGCCATCTCATCCTTGGCCTTTTCCAGCGTGGGGTTGAAATCCCGGGCAAAACGCTCCAGGAGTTCCACCCAGTCCCCCTTGCCCTCGGCCACCTGGTCCAGGGAAGACTCCATTTCCGCGGTAAATCCCACGTCCATGAGAGTGGAGAAATGCTCCACCAGAAGATTGCTGACCGTAAATCCGAGTTCCGTGGGCACGAAGTGTTTTTCCTCCAGAACCACGTACGTCCGATCCGTCAGAGTCGAGATGATGCTCGCATAGGTGGACGGCCTGCCGATCCCCAGCTCCTCGAGCTTGCGCACCAGGGAGGCCTCGGAAAACCGCGGCGGCGGTTGCGTGAATTTCTGCTCTTTGAAAATCTCCTTCAACTCGAGGGTCTGCCCCTTTTCCAGGGGGGGCAGCATAAAATCCTGCTTCTCCTTGGCCGAGCCGTAAATCTTGAGAAATCCCGGAAAGATCATCCGCTCACCCTTGGTCTGCCAGAGGGTGCGCCCGGACTCCGCCGTGACCACCGTGTCCCAGAACCGGGCCGGAGCCATCTGGGAGGCGACGAACCGTCTCCAGATCAGATCGTAGAGCCGGTACTCGTCCCGGGAAAGGTGGGGCTTGACCATTTCCGGGGTGATGGCCACATCGATCGGCCGAATGGCCTCGTGGGCGTCCTGGGCCGCTCCCTTGGTTCGGAAGACCCGGGGTTTTTCCGGATAAAAATCCTTCCCCAATTCCTCCACGATCCACTCCCTGGCCGCATCCCGGGCATCGTTGGCGATCCGAACCGAGTCGGTGCGCATGTAGGTGATCAGGGCAGTCGTACCCCGGCTTCCCAGTTCGACTCCCTCGTAGAGGTGCTGGGCCAGGGTCATGGTCTTTTTGGCCGTGAACCCCAGCCGGCTGTGGCCGTCCTGCTGCATGGTGGACGTGATGAAGGGAGGCCTGGGCTGACGGGTGCGCTCTTTTTCCTGCACGGACTTGACCGTGAACGGATGAGATCTGGCCTGGCGCTCCACATCCTCGGCCTGCTCCTGATTTTCGACCTTGGCTTTTTTTCCGCTGATCTTGAACAGATCCGCTTCAAAGGGGGGCGGGCTTTCCCCCTGCAGGAGAACTTTCAGGGCCCAGTACTCCTCCGGTTCAAAGTCCTGGCGCTCCTTTTCCCGCTCCACGATCAGCCGCAGCGCCACGGACTGGACCCGCCCTGCGGAAAGCCCCCGCTTGACCTTGCTCCAGAGCAGCGGGGAAATTTTATACCCCACCAGCCGGTCCAGAATTCTTCTGGCCTGCTGGGAATTGAAGAGGTTTTCGTTCAGCTCCCTGGGATGGGCCAGGGCTTCCTTCACCGCCCTCGGGGTGATTTCGTTGAACTGAATCCTGTGCAATTTGGTGTTTTTGCCCCGGATCAGTTCGGCCACATGCCAGGCGATGGCCTCCCCTTCCCGGTCGGGGTCCGGGGCCAGAAAGACCCGATCGGCCTTTTCCGCCTCCGCCTTGAGGCGGGTGACGACCTTCTTTTTCCCGGGAATGACCTGGTACTTGGGAGCGAACCCGTGTTCCTCGTCAACCCCGATCTCCTTGGTGGGCAGATCGCGGACATGGCCCACGGAAGCATCCACCATGTAGTTCGGGCCGAGAAACTTCTTGATTGTTTTCACCTTTGCCGGTGACTCGACGATGATCAGATCCTTGCTCATAATCTCCGGGCCTATATCCAGAGCTTGCCGGGAATAGCAAGCCCGAGTTTTCTCTTTTTGTTTCGTCCCATGGGATCACCAGGCTCTTACCCCATGGGTTTCCAGGGACCACCAAAGTTGACGACCTGTCGTATTTGAAGCATCTTCCCCTGCAAAAAATACCAGGTACCATGTTATGAACATCGCATCCAACAACGATTTCCGCTCCGGAGTGGTCGCCCTTATCGGACCGCCCAACGCGGGCAAGTCCACCCTTTTGAACACCATACTCGGTCAGAAGGTGGCTATCGTCTCGCCAAAGCCGCAGACCACCCGTAATCGGATTTCCGGCATCCACACGACCGGGCAGGGACAGATCGTCTTTCTCGACACCCCCGGCATCCATACGGGGGGTAAGAGCAGGTTGAACAGGTTCATCGTCAATTCCGCCTGGCAGGCGCTCGCTTCGGCCGAGGCGGTGATTCTTCTTCTGGATGGGTCCCGGTACGTCGGTCGAACCGGTCTTTTGGACCGTGAGATCACGCTGCTGAAAACCAGGGTGGAACGCTCAGGCCTGCCAATACTCGTCGCTGTCAATAAAATCGACCGGATCAAGGATAAAACGCTGCTTCTGCCTCTCATTAATCATCTGCGCGAACATTGGCCAGCCCAGGAGTTCCTTCCCGTATCCGCGCTGAGGGGCCAGGGGGTCGAGGAACTTGTCGCAAAAACGTTTGCGCTTCTTCCAGAGGCTCCCCCCCTCTACCCCGAGGACCAGGTCTCCACGGTTCCCTTGCGCTTTCTGGCCTCGGAGACCGTGCGGGAAAAGCTGTTTCTGGCCTTGCGCCAGGAGCTTCCCTATTCCGTGGCAGTGGACATAGAAAGCTGGGAGGAGAGCGAAACCCTGGCGCGGATCGATGCCCTGATCTACGTTGCCCGGGATACGCACAAATCCATGGTCATCGGCAAGGGGGGGCAGCAACTCAAGTCCATCGGCCAGGCCGCCCGGGAAGAAATCCAGGACCTTCTCGGAAAAAAAGTCCATCTCCAGCTCTGGGTCAAGGTCAAGGAGAACTGGCCGGACAATCCCAACTTCCTCCTCTCGCTGGGACTTGGCGAATGATGCAGAACGATCGGACACCTCTTCTGGACCGTTATCACACCGTCAAAGACAGGATTGATCAGGCCGCCCGGGCGTCCGGCAGAGATTCCAAAGCGGTGCGGCTGATCGCGGTTTCCAAGCTGCACCCTGCCGAGTCCATCCGCACTCTTGCCCAGGCCGGGCACCGGGATTTCGGGGAGAGCTATATCCAGGAGGCGCTTCGCAAGCAGGAAGCGCTGGAGGAACTCGCCATCAGCTGGCATTTTATCGGCAGTCTGCAGACCAACAAGGCCAAATTCGTTCCCGGGCGCTTCCACCTTATCCACTCTGTTGGTTCACCCCGGCTGGCCCGGGCTTTGCATTCCAGAGCCAGGTCCTGTTCTGTGCGCCAGAAGATCCTGATCCAGATCAACCTGGCAGAAGAACCACAGAAAGCTGGAATTGCAGAAAAAGAGTGCGTTCCTTTTGTAGAGCAGGTCCTGGATCTCGACGGCCTCGACCTCAAGGGACTTATGGTCATGCCGCCGCTTAATGCGCAGAAAGAACGAGCCAGACCCTACTTCTCCCGTCTCCGACAGATCAGAGACGAGCTTGAGGGAAAGTTCGCCGTTTCACTGCCCGAGCTTTCCATGGGCATGTCCGGAGATTTCGTCCAGGCCGTTGAAGAAGGGGCCACACTGGTCCGCATCGGCACGGAGATTTTCGGCTCGCGACCACTGAACACATAAGGATTCTTCAGCATCATGGATCTGGCAACCATCATCGGCATCGTCACTGCCTTCGGCCTGGTGTTTACGGCCATCGCCACCGGCGGCAGCCCGCTTCTGTTCTTCTCGGTACCGGCATTGCTCATTGTGCTGGGGGGGACTCTGGGGGCGACCCTGATCAACTATCCGCTTTCCAATGTCTACAGGGTGCTCGGGATTATCAAGAATGCCTTTGTCACCTCGGTGGACAAACCTTCCGACATCATCGTCCGTTTTCTGGAGTTTGCCAACCGGGCCCGCCGGGAGGGGATCCTTTCGCTGGAGCCTCTGCTCAAGGACATTGACGACGATTTTCTGCGCAAAGGGCTGCAGCTCACCGTGGACGGTCTCGAGCCCCAGACCATTCAGGAAATACTGGAAACAGAGATCTCCTATCTCGAGGACCGTAATGACTCCGGGGCGGAACTTATGACCATAATGGGCACCTTCGCCCCGGCCATGGGCATGATCGGCACGGTCATCGGTCTGGTTCAGATGCTCCAGACCATGGACGATCCCAGCACCATCGGCCCGGCCATGGCCATTGCCCTGCTGACCACGTTTTACGGGGCGGTTCTGGCCAATCTCGTCTTCATTCCCCTTGCCGGAAAGCTCAAAACCCGAAGCAGGGAGGAAATTCTGCTCCGGGAGATGATAATGGAGGGGGTCCTCTCGATCTCCAAAGGGGAAAATCCCAGAATTATCGAAGAAAAACTCAACAGCTACATTCCCCCAAAGCTCCGGCAGCCGAGCAAGTAGGGAGTGAGGCTCACCGTGGCCAGGGACAAAAAAAGGAAGGCAACTGCGGCAGGGTCCGGCTGGCTGGTCACCTTCTGCGATATAATGACCTTGCTGCTGACTTTTTTTGTCCTGCTCATCAGCATGGCCTCCCTGACCGATCCATATAAGCGGCTGAAGGCTCTGGATTCGGTCTTTGGAGCCTTTGGCATCGGTCAGCACGGCACATGGGACGACACCTCGGGGGTCAACGTTCTCAGTACCAGGCCCCAGATGAAAGCCGGTGAAGCAGGTGCGTTCGAGGATATCAATACGTTTGAAATACTGAAGCCGCTCATTGTTGAAAACCGCAAACGCGATTTGCAGCTCATCACCAACAGCTTTGTCCAGATCTTCAGCGTCAATGCCGAATTGCTCTTCGACCGTGGAGACTCGACCCTCAGTGAGGAGGGCAGAGTGTTTCTGGCAGGCATGGTCCCTTTGCTCAATGCCGTGGACTACCCGATCATGGTCCGGGGACACACCACCATCCTCAGAGACGAGTTCGGCTCTCCCCTGGGGACACAGGACCAGGGGCTCGACCCGAGCTGGAGGTTGTCCCTGGACCGTGTGGCCTCAGTCTACGATTTTCTGCTGGAAGAGGGGATGCACCCGGAAAAGATCCGGGTGGAAGGACACGGCCGCTTTGCCCCTCGTTTCACCAACAACACCCCTGAGGGGCGGGCTCAAAACAGGCGGGTGGATTTCATTTTGGACAAACGGACTGCCACATGGGCACATCTGGCCGCCACCCGGTCGGCACCAAAAGATTCAGGACAAGGAATCCGGTACAAGGATTTTCTTTTTGGAATCTCCACAAACGGAACTCTGGGCCGGTAAGGACATCACCACGTGGGCAGAGCAAAGAAGCAAAAAAAGAAGACCCTCATCAACAGCGAAGGATGGATGATCACCTTTTCCGACCTGGTGACCCTGCTGCTCACCTTCTTTGTGCTTCTGCTCTCCATGGCCACCCTGGACCGGACGTACCTCATGAAAGCGTTCAGGACCACCACCATTTTCGATGAAGATGTCGGATTCATGGCCATCCAGTCCGCCACCAAAGTCCCCACGAAGTACAAAATCGTCATGAGCTACATGGAAAATCCTCTGGATATTCTTGAAAAACAGGACCGCATCAAGGACCTCCTGTTTCCTGAAGAGGACTTTCCCATGGAGTTCAACTACTCCACCCTGGAGCAGAATCTGACGCTTCTCAAGCGTCCCGAAGGGGTCGCCATCGTGCTCAGCGACTCCCTTCTGTTTGACACCGGACACTACGAACTCGAGCCCCAGGCCCGTTTCATCCTGGAAAAAATTGCAGAGCTCCTGACAGCGACATATGCCCCGGTGAACATTGCCGGGTACACAGACACGGTTCCCGGGGTGCGGATCTCCAATATGGAGCTGTCCAGAAGAAGAGCCCTCTCCGTATTGGAATATCTGCTCTCTCAGGGGCTGCCCCCTGATCGGTTTTCCGCCTCGGGGTACGGTCCTTTTTTTCCCATAGGCGATAACCGAACCGAGCAGGGAAAGGCCCAGAACCGGCGTGTGGAAATTCTCATCAAAACCGAATTTGGATCGCAGAGCTATCTTTAACCCATGCAGGAGTTTGACACGTGCCCGTACGAGATGAAGAAGTGCAGGAAGAACAACAGCAGGAACCCAAGAAGAGGGGCCTGTTCAAATGGATCGTCATCACCGTTGTGCTGCTCCTTTTGGCTGCAGGGGGCTATTTCGGGTACGCCACGTTCATCGCCACCGGGGAAGAAAACGCCACGGATTCCGGTGGGGAAAACGTGACTGAGCCCCTCCAGAGCCGTACCGTTTCCCTGCAGCCCTTTGTGGTCAATCTGGCCGACCCCCTGGGCAGACGCTATCTGAAGGTGAGCATGGACCTTGAACTCGCCGACGAAAAGTCCATGCAGGAGGCAACCCGGGCCATGCCCAAGATCAAGGATTCCCTGCTGCTCCTGCTGTCTTCCAAGTCCTATTCGAACTTGGCAAAAATGGAGGACAAGCTCAGGCTCAAGCAGGAGATCGTCGAACGGGTAGGCCATATCATCGGACAGGGGAAGGTAGTCGATATTTACTTCACCGAGTTCGTCATTCAGTAAGACTTTTCGTTTTCCGGAACGAAAATTGTAAAGCCACAGGTTGGAAGATCACTTTTGGACGAACCATAACCCTGAACCCAGGTATTTGATCGAATGAATAAAATCCTCAACCAGGACGAAGTTGACGCCCTGCTCCGCGGGATGACCGGGGGCGAGGTCGAGACCGAAACCGAAATTCTGGATGAATCCGGCATCGTTGCGTTTGATCTGGCCAATCAAGACCGGATCATCCGCGGCCGTATGCCTGTGATGGAGATCATCAACGATCGGTTTGCCCGCTTGGCCAGCAACGCCATCGCAAACTCCATGCGCAAGAAAGTGGACGTGAACCCGATATCCATCGATATGTCCAAATTTGGGGATTTCATGCGCTCCCTGCCGGTGCCCACCTCCATCAACATCTTTAAAATGGATCCCCTGCGAGGCAACGCCCTGGTGGTGGTCGACACCCGGCTCGTCTTTGCATTGGTGGAAAACTTCTTCGGCGGCGCCGGCAGCCAGCCCAAAGTCGAAGGCCGTGAATTTACGCCCATCGAACAGGTCATTATCGCCCGGATCGTAAATATTCTCCTCACCACCATGGAAGAGGCCTGGCAACCGGTGCATCCTGTCAAAATCGAACTGGTCCGTTCCGAGATCAATCCCCAGTTTGCCACCATCGTGCCTCCCAGCGATGTGGTCGTGGTGGTTTCTTTTGAAATTGAACTTGAAACTTCCATAGGATCTCTCATCGTGGCGCTGCCATACGCCACGATCGAACCGATCCGATCCAAGCTTTACGCCTCGTTTCAATCCGAGCGGCTGGAGGTAGACCATGCCTGGATCGGCCGGTTCAAAGAGCGGCTCCTGGAGACCCCGGTTGAAGTGGTGGTGGAGCTTGGCAAAACCGCGATTTCCGGCCGGCAGCTCATGAGTCTGAAACCGGGCGACGTTCTCCTCCTGGATACGGATGTGGACGATCTGCTCAAGGCTGAAGTGCAGGGGGTTCGCAAATTCTTCGGACAACCCGGCTTTGTAAAGGGAAATCGTGCCTT
>JBKHAV010000073.1:0-14054 GCA_046542715.1 Desulfovibrionales bacterium | reverse complement strand
AGCTTATTCCAACCCGTACTGCGCCAGCATCGTATCAATGTCTCCCTGGGAGATCTTTTCCTGGGCGTTCTTCTTGATCTCGTTCATATCCACTTCAGGATTCTTCACTTTTTCCTTCATCAGGGCGTCCTGTGAAAGATAGAGTTGGGAGATCAGCGCTTCTATCTTTTTGATGAATACAATGATCTTTTTGATATGTTGCCCGGTGATGTCCTGAAAACTCAACGTTGTCAGGATTTTGAGAAAATCGTCATTGAGGCGCTCCACAAACCGTGCAGTCTGTTTTGCAATCTCATGGGGCTGGGCGCTGTTCTGCTCCAAATAACGGGTGAGTTCCGCTGCCGCCTCCAACTGGTTTTCAACCACATCGATGATTTCCAAAGTGGCCTGTTCCGTGGTCTCGATGATGCTGTCCAGTTTGTCTGCGGCCTGTCCAAGGACCTCTTCAGTCTCCTGCAGGTCAGGAAGACTGATGTTTCCGGTTTCCCGCTTCAGTTGAAGGACTTCACCATAGATTTTATTCAATCCGGAATGCACGTCCACACTCATGGAACGGTAGAATTCCCCATCCATAAGTGCTTTTTGCAGTGCTCTTGCAACCTCCCGCTCCACTGTCTGCTCAAGGGTCTGCTGGACCATTCGGGTAACATCCGCACAGATCCTGTCGGTCATGGCGATAAGTATCTCATTCTGCATCAACACGCTCCTGCTGCAACATAATATGAAACTGCGTAGCTATTTGCAGACGCTGTTCATGTCAAAGAAGCAATAGCTGCGCTCTTCCCGTTTGGCCCTGTACATAGCCTCATCCGCCTTTTTGATGAGATCGACAACCTCATGCCCATCCTCGGGGTAAATCGCGATCCCCAGACTCGCCGTTACCCGGACGTGGGTCCCATTTCCGATATCGATCGGCTGTTCGATCCTGCTCAAAATCCGTTTGGCCTATTGAGGATTCACACCAAATCCCCCGCGACTGCAACCATTCTGTCCGATTTTTGTGACTGTTAGACGTTTGCCATTCGCTTGGCAACTTGCATGTGGCGAATCACTCAGTCCTCACGAAATCGTTGCTTCGTTTTCACAAAACCGATCTGCAGGCCGCTGCAAAATCCTCTGGATAGTGACCGTTGACAAAACGGAGCTGAGCCTCGCTGAAAGCCCCGGGGGACCAGGGCAAACGGGGCAGGAAGGAATAGAGCAGATGCTGATCCTTGGACATGTCCGTGAACCGCTTGGGAAATTCAATGGAGGTGATCATCCGGGCGCCAAGTCGGCCGAGCACGTGCACCGCAATGAGCATGGCCCTGTCCAGTGACTTTCTGCAGTCCTGATCCGCCTCCAGGATATTGCCCACCGGCTGTTTGGTCATAAGCTGCAGTTCCCACTGCGAGGTCTGGGCCTTGGGCACGAAAACAAGGCAGTTTGCGTCTTCGTGCACCACGAGACCGGATTCCCCTTCTCTGCCGTCCGTTCTGGTGTTGGACTCAAGAGCCCGGAGATAATCATCGAAAAATCCCTGCCCTGTCTTGAGCCTGTACTCCCGAAGGAAAGCGGCCACCAGGTCGCCGCACCCGAATGCCGGAAGATCCCCTCTGGCCCCCGGAATACCGCTTTCGAGCCCCTCCACCTTCTCCGGGACCAGGGCGTACTGCTGATGGATCTGTTGATGGGACGCATGCAGCCGGTAGCGGCTCGGGGCGAAATCAAAACCAAAATTCCACCCCCACAAGGTGGAGGTGAACGTCAGTTTTTCCCGGGAAAACGGCTCGTTTGCCAGTCTATCCAGAACTGTCCGTCGAAGCTGTTCAAGACCTTCCACGGACAGTGCACCGTCCTTCGCTGAAACACCGATTTCCCGGGCCAGACGCATGAAGGTCCGTTGGTAGTAAAGGTGCCGCAGGCCTGTCATATCCTCCAGGTCCAGTTCCAGGACCTGGTACCTTGGCGCGTCATGCGCGAAATTGGCCGCGTAATGGCCCCAGGGGATATAGCTGTTGCCCCGCAGATACTCGTAAATATGGGTTCGTCCCGACCCGGACGTGTATTCCCCAACGATTTCGCTTCCGCCCTGGGCCCCGGGCCTGAGCACCATGACCTGCCTGTACTGCAGGGGCAGATATGGATTGTTGGCCACGGCTTCGAACAGGTCATGGTCATGGATGACCGGCCTTGCCCCATGTCCGTCGTCCACATAACGCAGACCAAGCAGCGAACCGTCCTTTTGAGTGATGAATTCACAGGACGCTTCGGCCAGTCTGATCAGTTCCTCCCTGTCCGCGGAAGTGGTGGCCAATGCCAATTTCACAGGTGCAGGAAGACGTCCGATCAAGTCATCCACAACCTCGGGAGAAATTCCCTGCTCGTCAGCCCACCCTTGCAGGGTTTTGGCCAGAGAAATCCCTGCTGGAGCATGGAGGCGGATGGAACCGGGGTCTTGCGCCCGGGCTTCCGCCCAGGAACTGTCGATAAATGTCGTCCCTCGGAAGGGGAAGGCATTGGGGATCTCGTAAATGGTCGACCCCGTGTCCACAGTGACGTCACCTTCCGGAAAATTGGCGTGATTGGTCATGTCGCTGCCGTCCGGAAGTGTTCCCAAGACGGTCAGGTCGTCATGCTCCCGCAGGTTGTCCACACTGTACTGCGGGCGGTGTACACCAAAGACAAAGCTCCCCCGGGGCGAGACGCAGGTGCGTAAACTGTTGTTGCTCATGGATTTGCTCCTGTACTGCGTGTTCGAACGGATGCTGACGGATTTTTCTCAATGTAGCCGGCGCTCTGTGTTGGCGTATACGGCTGATCCTGGAAAACTTCCACTGGACAATCCGGGAAATGTTGCTATTTCATGCGTCCACGCCATTTTCAAGGAGAATTCCCCAATGCCTGATACCACAAGAAACGAGGCCATTCGCAACGTGGCCATCATCGCGCACGTCGACCATGGAAAAACAACCCTGGTGGACGCCATGTTCAAGCAGTCCGGCCTCTTCCGCGAAGGACAGGAAGTGGCTGAGCGGCTCATGGACAGCATGGACCTGGAACGCGAACGCGGTATAACCATTTCCGCCAAAAATTGCTCCGTGCACATAGACGGAGTGAAGATCAACATCATCGATACCCCGGGCCACGCCGATTTCGGCGGCGAAGTGGAACGCGCCCTGTCCATGGCCGACGGCGCCATCCTTCTGGTGGACGCATCGGAAGGCCCTTTGCCCCAGACCCGCTTCGTTCTGGAAAAGACCCTGAACGCCGGACTCAAGGTCATATTGATCATCAACAAGATCGACCGGGCCGACGCCCGCCCCAAAGAGATCCTGGATCAGACGTATGACCTCTTTATCGAGCTGGACGCCACTGACGAGCAGCTCGACTTCCCGGTCCTCTACGCCATAGGCCGGGACGGCATCGCCATGCGCTCCCTGGATGCGACCGGCAAGGACCTGACCCCGCTTTTCGAGACCATTCTGGCGGAGATTCCCGGACCTTCCTTTGATCCGAAGGCCCCTTTCCAGATGCGGGTCTCGGACCTGGGATACTCCGACTACCTGGGCCGGCTGGCCATCGGAAAGGTGTTCAACGGCCGGGCCAAATCCACGGAATCTCTGGTCTGCATCGGCAAGGACGAAAAGCATTCCCCGCTCAAGGTTTCCAAGCTCCAGACTTTTGAAGGAACACAGCTCAAAGAGACCTCCATGGCCGAACCCGGCGACCTCATCGTGCTCTCGGGCATCGAAAATGTGACCATCGGGGATACTATCTGCACCAGGGAAAATCCAAAACCCTTGAAACGGATCACCGTGGACGAACCGACCGTGTCCATGAAATTCGGCATCAACACCTCCCCGTTTGCCGGGCGGGAAGGGTCTGTTGTCCAGTCTTCCAAAATCAGGGAACGGCTGCTCAAGGAGACCCTGCAAAACGTGTCCATCCAGGTCGAGGAGACCGAGGACCGGGACATGTTCCTTGTCAAAGGCAGGGGCGAGTTCCAGATGGCCATTCTCATCGAGACCATGCGCCGGGAAGGATTCGAACTGACTGTGGGCCGGCCCGAGGTCATCTACAGACACAAAGACGGCCAGCGGCAGGAGCCCATCGAGCATCTCTTTGTGGACTGCGAAGAAGGATTCGTGGGCGTGGTCACGGAAAAGCTCTCGGCCAGAAAAGGCATGATGACCAATCTGGTCAACCATGGATCCGGCCGGGTGCGCATGGAGTTCTCCGTGCCTTCACGGGCGCTCATCGGTTACCGGGACGAATTTCTGACCGACACCAAAGGAACCGGGATTTTGAATTCCTATTTCTCCGGGTACGAACCGTACCGGGGCGACTTTCCCAGCCGGTATACCGGCTCCATCGTCTCCGACCGCCAGGGCGTTGGTGTGGCCTACGGCCTGTTCAACCTGGAACCCCGGGGCGAGATCTTCATCCGTCCGGGCGACCCGGTGTACGAAGGCATGATCTTCGGCGAACACAACCGGGGCAACGATATCGACGCCAACCCCTGCAAGGAAAAGAAGCTGACCAATATGCGCGCCTCCGGCCGTGACGAAAACGTGATCCTCTCCCCGGTCCGTCCCATGACTCTGGAGCGGGCCATCCACTTCATCCGTGAAGACGAGATGGTCGAGGTCACCCCCCAGTCCATCCGCCTGAGAAAGACCGTACTTCCCGCAGGCAAACGCCACACCATGCAGTCGCAGAAGAGGAAGGAAGGGTAAGCGAGATCAAGCCCGATCACGTCGGGGGATGCCAAGGCAGGAAGAAGCTCCGTTTCCCCTCGTCGTCATTGCCCGACGTGATCGGGCAATCCATGCCTTTCGGAACCTGGATCCCCCGACCACGTCGGGGGATGACGAAAAAATATTCTGCTCCTTCCCAATGCCCCCGGTCTCCTCTTCACCTTAAATCTTAAATCTTAGACCCTTAAATCCTCTGATCCTTCAGACCGGAGCTTCCCAAACTTCGGCAGCGGTGCTTTCTTCCCGCTTTCGTCCAGCCTCACAAACGTGATCCTGGTGGAGAAGACCTGCTTTTCTTGTGTCGCCCCGGGTTCGTCTGCGAGTACCACCACGCTGTAGGTCACCGACGTGGTCCCCTGAGCCTCCGGCAGGATATTGAAGCGCAGGATGGCCCCGTTGCCGATCCGCTCCTTGAACACGATGTCGTTCATGGCCATGGTCACCAGGGTGCACCCGGGAAAATCCAGAGAGGCGGTAAGCCAGGCATACTCGTCCACCCACTTCAACACCGCCCCGCCGAAGAGATACCCGTGATGATTCAAATGCTCCGGCCTGACAATGGCGTAGGTGTTCATTTTTGCTCTCGCTTCTTGTTCGTGGATTGCCCTAACTTCTTGAAAATCCTCTTTTCAAAATTCTGCCTTCTGGATTCGCAGGGACGAAAGTGACCTCAGGGACAAAAGGGACTTTGAATTATGCTCTCTCCGCGCTTCGCGGCAAATTGTCTTCACTCTGTGCCCTCTGTGCCTCTGTGGTGAAATTCTTCTTCTTTGCCTTTTCCTGCTTGCTGTCTACTGCTTGCGTAAATCCCTCGTTCGCTTCGGCACAGGAATCCTGTCCCCGTCGCGGGCTATGAGCACATTTTGAAAGTGGGCCCTGGCCTCGGTTTCAAAAGGTTCCAGGTCCGTGTACCTGGGGGAAAAATGGGTCAGAACCAGGAGCTTTGCCCCGGCTTCCGCAGCCATTTTTGCTGATCCGGCAGCGGTCATATGGCCATAGGATGCGGCCAGGTCCGAGTCCTGAGAGAGATAGGTGGCCTCGGCAATGAGCAGGTCAACGTTTTTGGCCAGGTCCAGGGCGGCGAGGCAGGGCCGGGTGTCCATGACCAGGGCCGCGGACTGGCCCGGTCTGGGCCGGCTGACCTCTTCGAGCCGAACGGTTCTCCCATCCTTCTCCAGTCCGCCCTTCCTGGAAAGCTCCCCCGCCTCGATTCCGGTGATTCCGAACCGGTCCAGAACTTCAGGTATCATGGTCCTGCGGTCCGGTTCCTGAAGACGGTACCCGAACACCTCTGCGGAATGGTCAAGGGGCAGGGCGATGATCTCCAAGTTATTCCCCTTGTGTACCGTGCCTGCTCCTTCAATGGGAATCGGCTCGAGATGGACCGGGCCGTGAAAGATGGAAACTTTACGCATTCGTTCGAAATAGTCCCAGCCGGATGCCGGAAAGAACACCCGGACCATATGCGTCGCCCCGTCCAGGGCCAGCCGCTGGATCACCCCGGCAAGCCCCAGGCAGTGGTCGCCGTGGAAATGGGTGATCAAAATCTTGGTGACCCTGGAGGCGGGAATCCCGAACAGGGTCATCTGGCGCTGGGTCCCTTCCCCAGGGTCCATGAGCACTCCCTCGTCATCCCACTGCAGAAAGCAGCCGTGATGGTTTCGTTCCTTTGTAGGCACCTGACTGGACGTGCCGAGGATGTGCAATTGTCGAAGGGACATGGTGTTGTTACGGGTTAATAGTTAACAGGAAAGAGCAATAACAGCGGAAGCGTGCAATAAATCACCCCTCGGCTTCCATCCTTCAACCTTTTTCTCCATCGCCATAGCCGATTTCATTTATCAGATTTGAGCTTCTTCCCGCTAGCCGCTCGCCGATCTCTTTATCGTCCTTCGCCGAAGATGGATCCCCCGATCGAGTCGGGGGATGACGAAGTAGAGAACGCCGCTCGCCGATCTCTTTATCGTCCTTGGACGAAGATGGATCCCCGATCGAGTCCGGGGATGACGGAGTAGAGAACGCCGCTCGCCACTAGCCGATTATTTCTAACAGTTCGTTTCTCCCCCAATCCGATATTCCCCCAGTGCGTCGTATTGCGCCCCCATGGGGGAGAGCCGACTTTTCCATAGCACGAACCGGTTCACGGTGAATTCCGGCCACTCCATTCGGGCCAAATCCGTTTGCAGGTCCTTCCAGTGGTCCCCCCGGTCTTCCCTGATCCGGCAAATCGTGAGATGAGGCTTGAATTCCGCCCGGTCCGGCTCGAACCCCAGGGGATGAAGCGCCCGGGCAATACTTCCGGCAAGGGCAATGCTCTCCTCCCGGCCCTTGCTCAACCCCACCCAGGCCACCCTGGGCCGTCGCGCGTTGGGAAAAAATCCGGCCCCGCCCCCCTGAAAGGCAAAAGATGCAGCCGACACAAAAGAGAGGGCTTCGATGATCCCTTCAGCCTTGTCTACGGGCACGTGCCCCAGAAACTGAAGTGTCAAATGCCAGTTCCCCTGTCTGGTCCAACTCACCTTGGACTGAAGCCGCCCGCCCCATTTCTCCCGCAAACACTCCAGTTTTTCATGGTATGCCAAAGGCAGCGGCACCCCCACAAACAACCGCAGATCGTCAGTACTCATTGTTTTCAATCCTTGATTAGTAAGTACTCAGCAAGCAGCGAACAGCAAGCAGGCAGAAAAAGACTTTAGAAAAGCATCCGACCGTTACGCAATACTCCTAAAATACAGCCCTTTCATTGTTCCTTCTTCCTTCTGCCTGTTTGCTCATTCCTGCTCGCTGCTTACTATTTTACGAAACGCATCAACGAGCCCCTTCAGTCCCGCCCGAACCGCCTGGACTTTGATTTCCTCTCGGTTGCCCTCGAATTGAAACCGCTCCGCCCACACAATATCTTCCAGAGCCCAGCCAATCCAGACGGTGCCCACCGGTTTTTCCGGAGTTCCTCCTGTGGGCCCGGCTATCCCGGAGACCGCTATGCCGACCCCTGTCCCTAGTTTGGAACACACCCCCCTGGCCATGGCCCTCACGCACTCCTCGCTCACCGCGCCGTGAGAAGCGACCACATTCTTGTCCACACCCAGGAGAATTTCCTTCAATGCATTGGAATAGGCGACCACCCCGCCGGCAAACCACGCTGAACTGCCTGACACGTTCGTCAACACATGGGCCATGAGTCCTCCGGTGCAGGATTCAGCCGTGGCGAGCATGAGTTTTCGTTCTTCCAGCCGGGCGGCAATTTCCGCAACCAGGGTTGGCAGCGTGAGCATTTTTCATCTCCCTTGAATTGCTCCATAATTTGGAAAAATCTGACCGTATCAGAACATGACGTACTTGATAAACACACCAATGTGATTATCATACCTCGGATTCAGTTGCTTTCCAAGGTAAAGGAAAACAGACACATACCGATTTTGAAAGGAGAAGACGATTATGGCGGAACAGGAAAACCGGTACGAGTTCAAGGCTGAGATAAAGCAGCTGCTCAACATCATTGCCAACTCCCTGTACACCAACCGGGAGATATTCCTTCGCGAGCTCGTGTCCAACGCCTCCGATGCGCTGGACAAGCTCCGGTTCGAGACCAGCCGGGGAGCGGTCATCGCCGACCCGGATCTGGATCAGAAAATCCAGGTCACGGTGGACAAGGACAACAGCATCCTCACGGTCTCGGACACCGGCATCGGCATGAACCGCGAGGAAATCATGGCCAATATCGGGACCATCGCCCGTTCAGGCTCTGCCGAGTTCATCAAAATGGTCTCCCAGGACAAGGAACATACGGACTCCATCATCGGCCGCTTCGGGGTGGGGTTCTATTCGGTGTTCATGGTCGCGGACAAAGCGGTGGTCACCACCAAATCCTTCCGGCCCGAAGACCCTGCCGTACGCTGGGAGTCCGACGGCAGCGGCGAGTACACTGTCGCCGTACCCGAGGGGGAAGTGAAAAGGGGCACCACCATCGAACTGCACATCAAGGAGGATGCCAAGGAATTTTTGGATGAATACCGGCTCAAAGAGGTGATCAAACGCCATTCCAATTTCATTTCCTTCCCGGTCTATCTCCAGGACGAGAAAGTGAACACGGTCCCGGCACTCTGGCGGGAGCCAAAGTTTTCCGTCAAGGAAGAACAGTACACGGAATTCTACAAGTTCCTCACCTACGACAGCGACCCGCCACTGGAAACCCTGCACCTCTCGGTTGATGCGCCCGTGCAGTTCAACGCCCTGGTCTTCATCCCGGGCAAGGACCAGAACCCTTTTGGCTGGGATCCCGAGCGCTACGGTCTGGATCTCTATGCCCGCCGGGTCCTCATCCAGTCCGGCAACAAGGATCTCATTCCCCAGTACCTGGGCTTTCTGCGCGGGGTCGTGGACACCGAAGATCTGCCCCTGAACATCTCCCGTGAGACCCTTCAGGAGAACGCGCTCATCCGCAAGATTGCCTCCACCCTGACCAAACAGGTTCTCTCCAGGCTGGAAAAACTGGCTGCCGACGATCCGGACAAGTATCAGACGTTCTGGCTGGCCCACTCCAAGATCTTCAAGCTCGGCTACACTGATTTCGCCAACCGGGAGCAGTTCGGGAAACTCCTGCGCTTCAACTCTTCTCATTTCGAGGACGCCCAAACCCTGACCTCCCTGGACGAGTACGTGGACCGGGCCAAGAAGGACCAGAAGGAGATCTACTACATCACCGGGCCCAGCCGGGAGGCCATCCGCCTCAACCCCCATCTGGAGATCCTCCGCCGCAAGGGGCTCGAAGTGCTCTATCTCTATGAGACCATCGACGAGTTCGTGCTGGAAGGGCTGGGAACCTACAAGGAATTCAAGCTGGTCTCCACGGAAAACGTGGACGTGAACGCACTGGAAAAATTCGAGACCGTTGACGAGACGGAAAAGGTCGAGGAGATGAAGGAAGAGGAAGTCAAGACCTTCACCGACCTGCTGGCCCGGATCAAGGAGATCCTGGATGACCGGGTCAAGGACGTGCGCGAGTCCAAGCGGCTCAAGGAAAGCCCGGCCGTCCTGGTCAGCCCCGACGGCATGACGTCGCAGATGCAGAAGATGATGCGCCTCATGAGCAAGGACGAGACCGTTCCCCCGAAGATCCTCGAAATCAACCCGGACCACCCGCTCACCCGCAACCTGGTGCGCATCTATCAAAAGGACCCCAAGGACGAGTTCATCACCCTGGCGGTTGAGCAGCTCTTCGGCTCCGCCCTGCTCCTGGACGGCTACCTCCCGGACCCCCACGCCCTGGTGGACCGCATGAACACGCTCCTGTCCCGCTCCAGCGGCTGGTATACGGAGATCAAGGGAAGCTGAACCCGGCACCTGCCCTTCCACATCTCAACGAGGGCGGCCCTCCGGCCGCCCTCGTTGGGTTCACGGCTCGAAACCAGGGAATGCACGCCAAAAGATTCCCGCATCTAGGAAGACATGACCATGACCCTTCTCCCCAAACTCCCTTCCCTGTCCGGATGGAAGCCCTTTCTCGACGAGGCCGAGGCATTTCATCGCATCGCGGTCAAAGGCCCCGGCAGGCCCGCGGTATTCACACCGGAAATCCTGTACAACATCATCGCCATGGCCATTGAAAAATACGTCATGGCGTATCTGATCCACGCCCGGAACCTCCCGGACAACCACACCATGGCCGACCTGGTGGACGGCTTGCGCCGGGTCGGAAACCTTGACGACGATCTTGCCGAGGAACTTCTGTTCATCGACTCCTTCCAGGAGATCTGCTCCGTGGACAACTACAACCGCACTGTTCCGACCGATGCGGAGATCCGGCGCATGATCGGGACCTGCAACCGAATCCGCGAGGTCGTGCTCTCCCGCCTGCCTTCCGAACCGGAAGACGCCCCAGTCCAGATTTCCCCACAATGAGGTGAAGAAATCTGACCTCCTCCAGAGGCTGTAACGGCTGTCCATACAAGAAATGTGAGCGATTGGGGAAAAGTCTGAGCCGGGTATGGGATGGAAGCGTTTCGTAATAGCCCCTGCCCCACTGCAGAGACAGGGGCTCACGATTACGGCCTGTTAAAACATGTCCTGAAGCTCCATGGGATCTTTGATCTCCAGTTCAGGGTCTCCCATGATCTCTCGCTCGCCGCGCACATCCAGGTACTTGGCCAGTTCCAGATCGACCTTCATGGGCACGTCCACGCCCGCCTTGGTCAGGATCTGCCGGAGAAAGGATTCGGCCTTGACTGCAAAGGCGATGGAATCGCCCAGGACCCGCATAGCCTCCGGCGGGTTGTGAAACCCCACCGAGTTTTCCGCACCGATGAACACGGAGCGGTAGAACGCCTCCTCGTAGAATTCCTTGGCCTTGGCATAGAGTTCTTCGTCGATCTGGGCCCCATCGTCCCTGGCCTGGTGCACTCTCTCAAAGAGCTTGGCCGTGGTCGCGGTGGCGTATCCGGACCGAAGCATGAGCGAGACGGTCCGGTCCTGGATGGACAGGACCCGTTGGGTAAGCCACTCCGGGCCTTCGGCATGGCACTGCCCGCAGGCGCGCAGTTCGTTGTCCATGGGGCTTCTGACCCTGTGGTCCGAAACCTTGTACACGCCCACCTTGGTATAGGGCATGTGACAGTCGGCACAGGAGGCATTGGCCTTGAAGTGCACGCTGTCGTTGGTGAAGAGTTCATATTCAGGGTGGCGCAAAAACGCCATTTTGAAACCGGTGACGTTCTGGGTCCATTCCTTGACTTCGGGACGCTCACGGATGACCTGGATGATGTCCTCGATGGTGATGCTGCCCCAGGTGCTGTTCTGCCAGGGGAAGAACACCCCCACCGACTCGTTCTGTTCGTTTTTCGGGATATTGTAGGTCACGTGACACTGCGCACACGCCAGAGAACGCATATCCTGGCGTGTCAGCTTGTCGCGATCGACACCCATGTCGTCCAGGGCCCTGCCCAGGGTGAACTCCCGCGTGATGACCAGGGACATGTCCCGGCTGTCGTGACAGTCGACACAGGCTACAGCCAGTTCCCGGTGTTCCTCCGGGATGTTGGAGAGCACCTGATTGAAGGGCTGCTTGAAGTAGTCCTCGCCCATCTCTTCGACCAGTTTCGGAGCATACGGAGTTTTGCAGGACAGGCAGACTCCTCCGGATTTGAGTCTGGAGGAATCGATCTCCAGCTGGTCCCGGACCATGTAGGCATGCCCTCGGGGTTCATTGTATTCGATGCCGAACCCCCAGCCACTGAAGAGCAGGGCCATGTACGGGTACTTGGAAAGCTTGTCCACGGTGGGCCTGTCGGCATCGAACCCGGTGTGCTTGTACTTGCTCCATCCTTCCTCTGTGAGATCTTCAGTCTGCTTCCAGAGATCATATTCCGCGGGATAGGCTTTGCCCCAGATCTCGGGGTCGATCTCCCCTTCCGGAATCTCCACGGTCCGCACCTCCCGGGGCTCAGGCTCGGAGCACCCGAAAAGCCCCACCAAAGCCATTATGGCGATTCCCAGAAAGATCAGCTTCCCGGCAACTGTGTACCTCATGAGATGTCCCCCCCCCCATGCGTTTTGTTCCTTCACGCATTTTTCATCTTCAGTTCGTGAGTATTGCTCCGCTGCGCAGATGGGAAAGCCGGCGATGGCAGTCCCAGCAGTTTCGTTCCTTGTCGATTCGCCAGACCGTTGTTTCGTGGCACCGCACGCAATTGCCCTGCAGAACCTCCTGCCCATGATCCGAAATTTCAATGGTCTCCGGGACCGTTCCCGAATGAAACACGATTATGTCCCGCATCCCGTCGATACTCTTCCAGAGGTAGTACATGAACACATTGTCATGGGGCAGGTGGCAGTCCACGCATTGTGCCGAACGGTGCGCGCCCTCGTGAAACCATGCCTCGTACTGGGACTGCATGACATGGCAGGAGGAGCAGAACTCCGGCGTTTCCGTCCGGGCCAGCAGCCCGGGCGGGCCGAGCATGACGAATGCGCCGACAGCAGCCAGGAGCAGAAAACCGATCAGGGCATACCTCCAGCGCAACCGAGATTTGGTCATCGAATCTCCTCTGTTTTGTCCTCTCGACTGTGACTCGTGGGGACTATCGATCCTGGAACGTTTGGTCAGAATATTTAGCAGGTCATTTTTACCGGTTTTTGGATCAAAAATCCACCGGTGCTCGAGCTTTCCAGTATATCTCTTATTTCACATCCACTCTGCCTTCACCTGAACCTGAAGTCCCTCTCCCTGCATGATGCTCCCAAACCAACCGATTTCATTTGATGTCCCGGAATTTTCATGGCAAAAAAAGTTTCAGGATCCATAAACGAGATCACGCCACAGTGCGGGAGGGAATCAATGGGCTATCCATTCGGTCCGGGAGAACCCGGCCACCAGCGTCCGCAAATTCGTCTGGAGGACCTGGATTTTTCAAAGTTGAGCCGTTACGTCAGGTTCGGGATATTCGCCCTGATCCTGATCCTGCTCTGGTCTGCAATCCGCTGGGGACAATCGTTTTACATCGACTGGTTGTGGTTCAGCAGCGTCGGTCACGAAACAGTGCTCTGGAAAATCGTGAGCACGCGCGTTGTCCTGTATCTCCTGGCAGTAGTTCTCTTTCTGCTACTGGCTGTTCCCAACATCCTGGGAGCCGTCCGCGCAACCGGCCGCATCCGGTTCCACCGGGCAGGAAACATCTCCCCGAACATCTACTGGGGCGCCCGAAGACTTCTGACGATTGTCGCGCTTGTCATCGTGGGCCTGATGGCCCTGTTCATGGCCTCTTCGCCTGCCGCACAATGGGAAACCGTGCTGCGGTATCTCAACCAGGTCCCCTTTGGCACGACAGATCCCATTTTCAACCGGGACTATTCCTTTTACGTATTTACGCTTCCCGCACTGGAGTTTTTGCGTTCCTGGCTGATGGGCTCCATCGTGTTGATTTTGGCCCTCACCGCAGCCTATTATTATCTGAGCAGCATGCTTCGGGGCGAGGCATTCGAACTTTCAGGCAGCGTCAAGTCCCACCTTGCTGTCCTGGGCGGGATACTTTTCGTCATCCTTGCCGCAGGACACTGGCTCGGGAGATACGAGCTGCTCTACTCCCAGACCGGCGCGGTGTACGGTATCGGCTATACAGACCAGATGATCACCCTCCCGGCCAGAACGTTTCTGACCATCGTGGCCCTGATCACTTCGGGGTTGCTCCTGGCCAGCGTGTACCGGCAAAAAAACCGGCTGGCCCTGGTTGCCGTTGGCGTCTGGTTCGTTTTGAACCTTCTTGCTGTCGGCGTGCTGCCCGGACTGGTGCAGCGCCTTGTTGTCGAACCGAGCGAACTGGC
>JBKHAV010000072.1:0-14138 GCA_046542715.1 Desulfovibrionales bacterium | reverse complement strand
GGACTCTGTCCAGTCAAACGAGCACGAGTTGTGTGCTCCTGAACACACACATGACAGAAATCCGGGACGCAGGTCGCAGGCTGTTATTTCGATTTTCGGACGGGATAAAGCTGAATGACCAGCATGCCGGTCAGCATGAGCATGGCGCCGAGGACCTGGCGTCCGGTGAGAATCTCGTTGAGGATCAGCCATCCGGAAAGGGCGGCAAAGACTGCCTCCAGGCTCATGATGACTGCAGTGTGGGTGGGGGGAGAATGGCGCTGGGCAAAGACCTGGATGGTGAAGGCCACACCCACGGACATGATGCCGCCGTAAAGCAGTGGCATGGATTCGTGCAGAATGCCCTCAATCGTGGGGTTTTCAAAAAACAGAGCGATAAGCAGGCTCATTATGGCGCAAAAGGCGAATTGGCCCATGGCCAGATGGATGGAATTCATCCGGGGGGAGAGCCGGGCAAGGACGAGCACGTGCACGGCCCAGCCCACAGCCCCGGCGAGCACGAACAGGTCACCGGGGGTAATCCGAAATCCAGCGGCAATACTCAAAAAATACAGTCCTGACAGGGCGATTGCCGCCCCGACAAGATCGCCTCGACCAGGTCGCAATCCCACAAAAAATCCCAGAAAGGGTACAAAAACCATATACAGACCGGTAATGAACCCTGCATTGCCGGCCGTGGTGGTCAAAAGTCCGATCTGCTGCAAATTGATGCCCGCAAACAGCGCTGTGCCGGCGGCGCAGATGCCCCAAAACGCTGACTTGCCCCGCAGTTCCATTTCCATTGGCAGGGCTTTTTTTCTGCGGCCCTGGATCAGAAGCAGGGGCAGGAGGCTCACGGTTCCTATGGTAAAGCGGACCCCGGTGTAGGTGAAGGGCCCGATGGTGTCCATGCCCATCCGCTGGGCCACAAAGGTGGAACCCCATATGGCGGCGGCAAGAAACAGGAGGGCATTGCTCTTGAGGACGGATGTGCGCACGGCGTATCAGACGTGTGTGCGAATGCTCAAAATTTACAGGATCTGCGTGAGGAACTTCTGCAGTCGCGGGTGCTCGGGATTTTCGAAGAAATGTTTCGGTGTCCCGACCTCCAGGACCTTGCCTTCGTCCATGAACACGATCTTGTCCGCCACCTCGCGGGCAAACCCCATCTCGTGGGTGACCACGGCCATGGTCATCCCTTCCCGGGCCAGGGTGACCATAACATCAAGGACTTCGCCGATCATCTCGGGGTCCAATGCGGAGGTGGGTTCGTCAAAGAGCATGATCTTCGGGTTCATGGCAAGAGCCCGGGCTATGGCCACGCGCTGCTGCTGCCCGCCGGAAAGTTTGGCAGGGTAGACGTCCGCCTTTTCGCGGATGCCCACCTTTTCCAGAAGCGAAAAGGCCCGTGCCTCAGCCTCTTTTCTGGGCACTCGTTTCAGGGTGATGGGCGCCATGGTCAGATTGTGCAGCACGGACTTGTGCGGGAAGAGGTTGAAGCTTTGAAACACCATGCCGAGTTCCATGCGAATGGCGTTGATATCGCTTTTTTCGGAACTCACATCCATCCCGTCCACGATGATCCGGCCCCTGTCAATGGTCTCCAGCCGGTTGATGGAGCGAAGCAGTGTGGATTTGCCCGAACCCGAGGGGCCGATGATGACCACCTTCTCGCCCCGGGCAATGTTCATGGAGACATTGTCCAGGGCTTTGAGTGGGCCGAAAAATTTGAAGACGTTTTCGATCTGGATGATGGGATCAGTCTTGGTCATAGAAATCCAGCCTCTGTTCCATCTTGCTTACGGCTTTGGACAGGATCAGGGTGATGACCAGATACACCAGGGCGACCATGGTGTAGGCCTCGAAATAGTTGAAGGTCACGGAGGCGTACTCCCTGCCCCGGCGAAGGATATCGGCCACCGCCAGAATGGAGACAAGGGAGCTGTCCTTGAGCAGGGCGATGAATTCGTTGCCCACAGGTGGGAGAATCGTGCGCCAGGCCTGGGGCAAAATGACCAGAAACATGGTCTGTCTGCGATTGAACCCGAGCGATCTGGCCGCCTCGGTCTGCCCCTTGTCAATGGATTCGATTCCAGCCCGGAAGACCTCGCCCATGTATGCGCCGTAGCAGACGCCCATGGCCGTGACCGCAGCCACCAGAGGAGGCATGTTCTTGAGAAAGATGAACAGGGCGTTGGTTTCCGGGAGGTTGGCAAAAACCTGGCCGAGAGCGAAATAAATGTAGAAAAGCTGCACCAGCAGCGGGATTCCCCGGACTACCTCCACATAGGTGGAAGCGATCAGATTGAGGACCCTGTTCTTGGAAATTCGTCCCAACCCTGTGATCAGCCCCAGAATCAGGGCCAAGAGGATGGAAAGAATGGTCACCTGGAACGTGACGATGATCCCGTCCGGGAGGAACCTCAAGATGTCGAGATACGGCTTCGGTCTGGAAATACAGAGGTAGGTGATGATTCCCAGGGCGCCGATGAGCGAAATCCACCAGGCATTGAAAAGCCCCCGGTCCTTTCGGGTGGGGATGGCTGCGCCGTCGCCGACATCGATTTTGACTGTTTTTTTGAAGAGCATGGCTGGTACGTGCTGGAAGATCCAAATACCCGGGGCCGCTGAAGCGGCCCCGGGTCTCGGGTCAGCTTAGTTGGTGGCGAACCACGTGTTGTAGATCTCTTCGTATTTGCTGGACTCCTTGACCTTCTTGAGCCCTTCGTTGATGAGCTCAAGTGTTTCAGTGTCGCCCTTTTGCACGGCAAAGCCAAGGTACTCGGGCTCGTCCGGCTCGATCAAAAATCCCATGCCGAGCTTTTCGGAGTAATTGGGGTTCTGCAGGGCATAGTCGGCGGCAACGGAATCGTCGCAGATCACGGCGTCGATGCGGCCGTTCATGAGGTCTTCCACGGCCAGACCGACTTCGTCGTAGGACTTGGCAGTGGCGCCCTCGATGTTCTGGGCGGCGAAATAGCCGGTGGTTCCGATCTGGGCGCCAACGGTCTTGTCCTTGAGATCCTCTTTAGACGTGATGTCGCTGTCTTCCTGGACCACCACGCCCTGCTTCACTTCAAAGTACGGGTCGCTGAAGTCCATGGCCTGCTTGCGCTCTTCGGTAATGGAGACGGAAGAGGAGATGGCGTCGTACTTGCCGGAAGCCAGCCCGGCGAAAATGCCGTCCCAGGCGGTGTTTTGAATCTCAGCCTCGAATCCGGCCGCTTCGCCCATGGCTTTGACCAGGTCAGGGCCGAAGCCGACGCACTCTTTCTGCTCGTTGACCATTTCCATGGGCGGCCAGGTGCAATCAGAAGCAAACACGATGACCGGTTCCTCAGAGGAGGTCGCAGCCTGCTCCTGCGTTTCAGGAGCGGTTTGCTGCTCAGCTGCGGGCTGTTCGGCAGGCTGTTCGGCAGGCTGTTCACCGCAGCCCATGAATAGAACAGGCAGCACCAACACCATCAGAAGAATAAAAAATTTTCGCATATGCCCTCCATGTGAAACAAAGATGTTGAACACGAGAAACTCCCCCTACGCGACCCTGGAAAACAGTTCCCGGAAACCCGCGCGTTTGTGCCCCACTACTGCACAAAGCAAGTGCCTGACAAGTTTTTTCCTCAGTCCTTCCTGCAATACCCTATCTTTCCGGGATTTTGAAGCATTGAACTGTTTGTCCCAGAGGGAAAAGCGTTGGCTGAAGATCGGCGGTTGACGACAAACCGACGAAATTGAGCCCAAATACAGGCCGCTTGAATCCACATATCGACAGAAGCTGTGAAGGGAAGGGAATTATGTTCCGGGCATAAAAATTGCTTTGGGTCAGGTTCACATTCTATGAAAAGGAGGTCTTCCATTGCGTCAGCACGGCCCTGACTTTCAAGTGCCTGACCAGTATGACAACTGCAGCGACGATTGCCACACCCGCACACTCCTAGACGCGTTTCCCGATTCCGCGTTCCTCATCGACACCCATGGCGTCATCCTTTTTTTGAACCTGAAGGCAGCAGAACAACTGGGATCATCACAACCATTTCTCATCGGCAGGAATTTATGGACTTCCTTTCCTTGCGAGCAAGAAGACTCCAGGCGCGAAATCGTTGAAAAGGTGATCAAGAGCGGCTCCCCTGCAGGGGTTCGGGATGCATTCGGGGGCAGGGAGTATTGCGTCCAGTATTATCCGATTACCCGTGACGGCGAAGTGCGGCAGATTTGCGTCTTTATTCGGGATGTCACCGAGCACAAAGAGGTCGAGGTGTCGCTCAGGGAGCAGGAACGCAAGTTCAGGATCCTGTCGGAAAACGCCTCGGACATCATCATTCGCTACGACCGGGAATTCAGACACTGCTATGTCAACAAGGTCATAGAGGGCGTTACCGGCATTCCCGCTGCTGATTTTATCGGCAGAACGCACCGGGAACTCGGGTTTGCAGAGGAGTTATGCGCTGCGTGGGAGGAGCGGATCAGAAGAGTGTTCGAGCGTGGCGTGCCAGAACAGCTCGAGGTCGAATTCGAAGGCCCCCAGGGCCTTGCGGTATTGGACTGGAGTCTCCTTCCGGAACTCGGGAGTGACCGAAAAGTCCACACCGTCCTCAGCTTCAGCAGGAACATCACGAAGTTAAAAAAAAGCCAGCAAGCGTTGATCAAAAGTGAGCAGCGCCTTCGGGTGATCACGGACAATATGCTGGACGCCATCGGACAGTTGGATCAGGAGGGGCGGTTCGAATACGTGAGCCCGTCCATTGGCCGGATGCTCGGGATAGATCCTGACAACCTTGTCGGACAAAGCGTTTTTGCGCGCATGCACCCGGAAGACCGGGAGGGGATACGGGCACACCTCCACCGACTGTCCAAGGAGGGTGGCGAGTTCCGGGGGGAGTTCAGGTACCTGACCGCATACGGCTCATATATCTGGGTGGAGGCGGTGGCTCAGCGTGCAGAAAATGATCAGGGACGACCCACCCTCGTGTATGGCGCCCGTGAAATCACACACCGGAAGAGAGCCGAACAGGAGCTGGAACAGGAAAAGAAATTTTCAGAAAAGCTTGTTCAGGCTGCCAATACCATGATCGTCAGTATGGACGGTCAGGGCCGGATCAGATTGTTCAACCATGCCGCTGAAAAGATCACCGGATATACACAAAACGAGGTACTCGGCAGGGACTGGCTCACGGCTCTGGTACCGAAAGAGTGGCACCTCACGATGCGGAATGACTTCAAGGATTTCAGAGACTTACCACAGCAATATGAAAACCCGGTTCTGACCAAAACCGGGGAGAAGCGGATCATCTCCTGGCGCAACAGTGTTGTCGAACAGGACGGCAGTCTGCAGGTCGTCTCTTTTGGCATCGATATCACGAAGCAGCGCTGGACAGAACAGAAACTCTCAGAGCAGTCCGCGTTCATCCAGACGTTGATGGATGTGGTTCCAATCCCAGTCTACCTGAAAGATCACCACGGAATATTTTTGGCCTGCAACAAGGCCTTTATGGATATGCTCGGCAGGGATCGAGACGAAATCCTCGGGAAGACCTCTTTTGCATTTGCTCCGGACTCCCATGCCCGCGAACATGCTGCCATGGATGGCCTGCTGCTGCAAAACGGCGGGGTGCAGCATTACGAGTTCACCTTGCAGCACAAGAGCGGGCTTCAAAAGGACGTTTTGTTCACAAAATCCGTGTATCAGCTCAAAAAGGATTCCCCGGCTCGGATCATCGGGGTCATCACGGATATTTCCGAGCGGAAAAAAATCGAACACGAGCTTGCAGAAAGCCGGAGAATGCTTTCCTCGCTTCTCGGAAACCTCCAGGGGATGGCGTACCGATGCAGAAATGAAGCGCACTGGACCATGGTTTTTGTCAGCGAGGGGTCACAAACCCTGACAGGATACGACGCCGCAGAACTGGTCAGCGGAAACCCCTGTTTTGCAGACCTGATCTACCCAGACGACAGAACCTTGGTGTGGGACGGTGTGCAAGAGGCCATCACTGCAGGCAAGCCATATCAGCTGATATACAGGATCAAAACGCGAAGCGGCGAAACGAAATGGGTCTGGGAACAGGGCCGTGGTATCCATTCCGATGGAAAGCTCCAAGCGCTTGAGGGATTCATTGCAGATATTTCCGAACAAAAAGAGATCGAAGAGGAGCTTACCCGACTGTCCGCCGCCGTGGAATTTTCAGCCGGAGCGATTCTAATTTTGGCATCGGATCTGACGATTCAATATGTGAATCCCGCATTCAGCCGAATGAGTGGGCTCCAGCCATCCGAGGTGATTGGCAGAAACGTCGCGATACTCTACCCTCCAGGGGCTGAATTAGCAGAGGGCACGGAGCTGGCGATTCGAGAGGCGCTGAGCATTCGGAAATCCTGGCAGGGCAGGCTGGAGAAGATTCACAGGGACGGGCAGAAGTTTGTTGTGGAATCGACCATCACTCCGATTGTCGGAAATAAGGGAGAAACAACGGGCTATGCTGAATTCTGGCGGGACGTCACCTATGAGGAACTGCTCAAGCAGCAGCTCATCCAGACCCAGAAGATGGAAGCCATTGGGACGCTTGCCGGGGGCATTGCGCATGATTTCAACAATATTCTGGCCTCGATAATGGGGTTTACCGAGATGGCTCAGATCAAGAGCCGGACCGGCAGGCCTGTGCAAAGGGATCTGGAGATGGTGCTCAAGGCATCGGTGCGGGCCAGGGACCTGGTCAAACAGATTCTGACGTTTTGCAGGAAACATGAGCAGCACAAGCAGATCGTGCACTTGCGCCCGTTGATCAAAGAGTGCGCAAAGATGCTCAGGGCCACCATCCCCACGACCATTGACATCTGCCTGGAGCTGGGCAGAGAAGGTGATGTCGTTTTTGCCGATCCGGTTCAGATGCATCAGGTCATGACCAATCTCTGTTCCAATGCGGCTCAGGCGATGCCGAACGGCGGAGTGCTGACAATCATTTTGAAAGTGCAGGACCGTGATCCAGAAAGCATGTGTCCCAGTGATGTCGAACCTGGAACGTACGTTCATCTGGAGGTGCGTGATACCGGTTGCGGAATGCGCGAGGATGTTGTCGACCGGATATTCGATCCCTTTTTCACCACAAAGGGCTCTGGAGAAGGAACAGGGATGGGGTTGCCGGTCGTGCACGGTATCGTAAAGGGCCACGGCGGCAGCATTGCGGTACGGAGCACGCCGGGAGAGGGGTCTTCATTCACCGTGCTCATCCCCATGGCAGAAGGCAAGGAGCAGAAACATCCTGCTCAAAACCATTCTCTGCCCAGGGGAACAGGAAAAATTCTTTTTGTGGACGACGAAGACACCATCATTCTTCTGGCGAAAAGCTTTCTGGGCGATCTGGGGTATGACGTTCACTCCACCAGAGACAGCAGGGAGGCCCTGGAGATATTCAAGCAGGACCCTGAATCGTTTGACCTGGTGATCACGGATCAGACCATGCCCCACTTGACAGGGATGGTCCTTGCACAGAACCTCAAGGCAATTCGACCCGAAATTCCGGTCATCCTCTGCACCGGATACAGCAGCACCATCACATCCACGACCCTGGAGGAATCCGGGGTTGACGAGCTGCTCATAAAACCGCTGGAACTTCACAGGATGGCAGCCGCGATCCATGGATTCCTATCACGCTGAACATGACGAATATGCCAAGAATTCTGATCATCGACGATGACGAAATGTTCTCAGGCCTTCTAGCCGAGGCTCTTGGAAACACAAATTACGATGTGGAAGTTCGAGATACCCTGAAACGAGGACTGGATGCGGCAAACGAGAATGCATTTGACTGTGTGCTCCTTGATGTGCGCCTGCCGGACGGGAACGGACTCGATCTGATCCCATATGTTCGGGGGACATCCTCGGTCCCAGAGGTGATCATTATTACCGGTGAGGGTGATCCGGATGGGGCGGAACTGGCCATCAAGAGCGGGGCATGGGACTATATTGAAAAGCCGGCCAGCTTGAACAAGATGCTCCTGCCCATCAGCCGCGCCCTGGAGTACAGGAAAGAACGCAACACAAGAAAACGGCCCACCACCATCAACCGCGAAATGATTGTGGGCCAAAGTTTTCAGATCAATACGTGCATTGAAATGGTGGTCGAAGCAGCATGGGACGAGGGCAACGTTCTGATCACCGGACCGACGGGAACCGGCAAGGAAGTTTTCGCCAAGACGCTGCATGGCAACAGCACCCGCTCGATGTACAACTTTGTTGTCGTCGATTGTGCGGCACTGCCGGAAAATCTGGTCGAGAGCGCGCTTTTCGGCTACAGACGCGGAGCGTTCACCGGAGCGGACCGGGACCAGGCCGGGCTTGTCTCCCAGGCGGACAAGGGGACCCTGTTTCTGGACGAAGTCGGTGAAATGCCGCTTGCGATTCAGAAATCCTTTCTGCGGGTCCTGCAGGAACACCGTTTCCGTGCCCTGGGCAGCACCCGGGAAGTGACCAGCGATTTCCGGGTCATTGCCGCAACAAACCGAAACCTGGAGGAAATGGTTCAGAAAGGAACCTTTAGGGAAGACCTCCTCTACCGTCTCCGGTCCCATTCCATAGATCTGCCCCCGCTCGTAGACCGCGAAGGGGATATCAAAGAACTTGCACTCTGGTTCATGGAGCAGGCCTGCAAACGACGTTTGATCTCTCCAAAGGGGTATTCCCCGGAGTTCATGGATGCGTTGAATGCCTACCCCTGGCCCGGAAATGTCCGAGAACTCAAAAACGCCATGGAAAAGTCCGTCAGTTCCGCACGATATGAATCCATCCTGTATCCCACCCATCTGCCCATGGAGATCCGCATCTTTCTGGCAAAAAATGCGATTGCCCCGTCTGAAACGCATCCGAAAGTGACAACCGAATGGAAAATCCACAAGGAAAGAGTGCTCGAACGAGAGGAGGGCATCTATTTCGCGTCCCTATTTGCCTCATGCAAAGGCGATGTCCGCACCATGGCCGAGAAGGCGGGCCTCACCCGTGCCCGAGTGTACAGCATCATCAAGAAGCACTCCATCACCTGAAGAGAAACGCACAGAAAAGTCTGACCATGGACGCATGAGAAAAGCCGCCCGAATTTCGGGCGGCTTTTTCAATTTGGATTTGTCGATTCACGAAGGATTTGACGAAGCCCCTGCCATTGCTCTCTCCCTGCGCGGCCGTCCCGCAGAGTTACAAAATAAATTCAAAGAGTTGACGTAAAGAGGGTTTCGGAACGGCTTTTGATAAAGGAACAAAGAGGAGAACAACGTGTCCATTATTCTTTATCAAGCAGTCGGAGTCGGCAACGAGATCGAGCGGATCATCCAGAGCATCGGATGGAAAGATGATCTCGAAGTCCACCAGTCATCAAAGGAGTTGCAAGCCAGGCTCCTTTGTGAACTGCACTCTGTGTCCCTGGTCATATTACGGATCACCACCCGCGAGGAACTGGACGAAATATATGAATATCGGGATCTTCTGGACGGACTGAGGATCATTGTCGCGGCGGATGGGAGCGCCTGCGAGACGATGACTAGGATCCATGCCCTTTTTCCGCGTTACGTCAGCCTCAACTCCCCAGATTTTCACGATATCCGACAGGTCCTGGAAAAACTGTACAACCGTGCTGCGGGCAATGGCCTGAAGCACAAGGAGTAAGAGGACATGTTCAAGAATTTGAAACTCTCGTGGAAACTGGGGTTGGGTTTTGGACTGGTGCTCGTATTGACCGGTGTCGTCTGCCTGATCGGGCTCAAGGGACAGAACGATGTTTCGGGCCGGGTGGTCAATATGGCCGATGTGAACCGCATTATCGATTTGAACAACCTGTCCACCATCTCACAGCGAAATTACCTGAACACCGGTGAGCAGCGATTTTTGATGGAGAGCAAGGCAGCACTTTCTGAACTGCGTGAGGTCACCCAGTCCACCAGGGACAGCTTCCAGGACCCGGCTAATATCAAGCAGATGGATGACATTTTTTCCGCAGCGGACAGTTACGAAAGCGAACTCGACAATTATGTTGCAGAGGGAGAAAAAGCTGCCGAACAGTTCAAGGTCTGGTTCGACGTGAATACCGAGGTCTTCGCCATAGGCGCGGAGGTGCGCGATAACCTCATCGAACCTGGGAAGCAGAGAGCTCTTGCGGAGGAGGATACCCAGGGTCTCCTTCAATGGACCAATCTGGGGGACAGTTTCAATCAGGAAATTTCACGGAACTATCTGCTCATGCGCATTGCTGCACTCTACTACCTGAAAGACAGGACCGAGGAGCAGTGGAACGGTTTCGAAAAAGCCATGATCGCCATGAGGGATGGCGTTGCTTCCTGGAGAGAAGAGGGTGAAGGAATCGATGCGGCGGAAGCGTTAGGGAGGAGATTGAGTGCAGCCATTGAAAGTTACATCCAGGCAGGGCAGGCGTACCATTCTACAATAATCGCGCAAAATGCCGCACGTGCGAGAATGAATGAAGAGGACGAACTTCTGCTCCAGGCAACGGAGCGTGCCCTTGCCGATCAAGAGGAAAAACTGACCGCTGAAATGATCTCGGCCCGAAATCTAATGTTTTTGGCCACGGCCATTGCCCTTCTTCTTGGACTCGGAGCGGCCTTTGTGATCACCCGGGGCATTACCGGGCCGGTGGCCAGGGGGGTAGCTTTTGCCCGGGAAATCGCCGAGGGCAGACTGGATACGACCATTGATGTCCACCAGAAGGATGAGATCGGGACACTGGCCGATGCGCTTCGGAGCATGGTGGAACAGCTGCGGCAGGTGGTTGCCGAAGTGACTTCGGCCTCGGACAATGTAGCGTCCGGGAGTCAGGAGATGTCCGCCTCCTCTGAACAGCTCTCCCAGGGGTCGACCGAACAGGCAGCCTCCATCGAGGAGGTTTCCTCGAGCATGGAGCAGATGGCCGCGAACATCCGCCAGAATGCGGACAATGCCCACCAGACCGAGAAGATTTCGGTCAAGGCGGCGGAAGACGCCAGATCCGGCGGCAGTGCTGTGACCCAGACGGTTGAGGCCATGAAGGACATCGCCGACAAGATCTCCATTATCGAGGAGATCGCCCGGCAGACCAACCTTCTGGCCCTGAACGCAGCCATCGAGGCGGCCCGGGCCGGGGAGCACGGCAAGGGGTTTGCGGTGGTGGCGGCCGAGGTGCGCAAGCTCGCGGAGCGCAGCGGCCAGGCGGCCAACGAGATCAGCCAGCTCTCCTCCTCCAGTGTGGAGGTGGCAGAGCAGGCCGGCACCATGCTCCAGCAGATCGTGCCGGACATCCAGCGCACGGCCGAACTGGTCCAGGAAATCGCGGCGGCAAGCCATGAGCAGAATGCCGGGGCCGAGCAGATCAACAAGGCCATCCAGCAGCTCGATCAGGTCATCCAGCAGAACGCCTCGGCGTCCGAGGAGATGGCCTCCACCTCTGAAGAACTCTCCTCCCAGGCTCAGCAGCTCCAGGCGACCATGACCTTCTTCAAAGTCGGGGGCAACGGAACTGCGGTGCGAAGAATGCCTCTGGAGAAGGTTTCAGCCAAAGGGCTTTCCCCCAGGGACGTGGTTCAAATCAGCCAGGGGGGGAATGGAAAAACTATGCAGAGCGCCTCAAATGGGAACATTACCCTGGATATGAGCCTGGAGAAAGACGATGAACAGTTTGAACGGTTTTAGGAGGTTTCATGAATAACGACAGAAATGAAACCGGACAGTTCCTGAGCTTTGTCCTGGCCGAGGAGCTGTATGCCCTGGACATTGGCAAGGTCCGGGAGGTCCTGGAACTGCAGGGGATCACGAGAGTGCCCAGGATGCCTTTATACATGCGCGGAATCATCAATCTGCGGGGCAATGCTGTTCCCGTAGTGGACCTCAAAGAGAAGTTCGGGCTGGGAAAAACGGAAAAGACCGTGGACACCTGCATCATCATCGTGGAGGTGGGTGTCGGCACTGACGACCTGGTCATCGGCGCCCTGGCCGATTCGGTCCGGGAGGTCTTTGAATTGGGGGAGGACAGCATGGTGCCCCCGCCCAAGATGGGCACTGGTATCGATACTGCGTTTCTCGAGGGCATGGGCAAGCTCGAGGACAGGTTCATCATGGTGCTCAATGTGGAAAAAATCTTTTCCACGCAGGAGCTGTGCGGATTCGGAGAACTCTCCGAAGACCCTCCTGCCAGGGACCAGGCAGAAATCAGTCTCGCAGGATGACCCTTCACCTGGAGCCGCCTCAGGCGGCTCCAGGTTCTTTTCGTTGTTATCCCTCTCAGCCGGTCTTCCATTCGGAGTGCACCCTCTCTGACCTCCAGTCAACTCCGGTTTGACTTTCAACCGCCATATGAATGGAAAGCTATCACTTTGCAGCACATTGGAAGAGGGTTCTTACTTTAACTCATTGATTTATAACAATAAGTTACTTTCAAGTTCCAATGGAATGAATTTTGTTTATGCGGTCGATTCTGACAATCTCGATTTCCATGTGAAGTAATTATTCATCTACACGCGACCATTCGGAGGGGACATGCGAATTGGCACAAAGATTCTTCTGTCAGGAGCGCTGCTTGTGGCTGCGACAGCGGCCAGTATCATGGGGGTGATCAGCTGGAAGGAACACCAGCTGGGGAAAGAGCTGGAACAGGTCTTCAATCAGCAGGCTCAAGAACAGATCGGACTGGCGGCGGACAATGCCCAGGGTCTGCTGGTTACCCAGCATGAGACCCTGCTCAATGTCCTGGACAGCAATCTCAATGTGTTCAAGGACCAGATTGGTCAGGCCGGAGGCCTCAGGCTTGCCGAGGATACAGTCACCTGGAATGCCATACACCAGGCAAACGGGAATCAACGCCGAGTCGATCTTCCCCAAATCATGGCCGGCGCGAACTGGGTAGGGCAAAACACCGACCCGGCAGTTCCCACACCCATCGTGGACAAGGTTTCGGAACTCACGGACAGCACCTGCACGATTTTCCAGCGGATGAACCCGGAAGGGGACCTGCTCCGGGTGGCCACGAACATCGTCACCAATGACGGCACCCGGGCCATCGGCACGTACATTCCGTCCGACAGCCCTGTTGCACAGTCGATTCGGGACGGGAAGACCTATCAGGGCAGTGCCTTCGTGGTGAATGCCTGGTATCTGACACGCTACGAACCGCTGCGGGACGATTCAGGCGCGATCATCGGGGCGATCTACGTCGGGGTCCTGCAGGAAAACGTGGCCAGCCTGCGCCGGGCCATCAAATCCGCGGTGATCGGAGAGCACGGGTATTTGCTGGTGACCGGAGGCAGGGGCACGGAACGCGGAAATATTTATCTGCACAAGGATGAAAGCTTTGAAGGCAAGGACCTCACCGCCATCCAGGCTCCTGACGGCTCCACTCCGTTTGCCGATGCAATAGACAAGGCGGTTGCTGCAGGAGGGGAAAAGGTCCTGATCGAATATCTCTGGCCCGGCCCCACCGGAGAACCGGTGGAAAAGCTGGCTGCATTGTCCTATTTCAAGCCCTGGAACTGGGTGCTTGTCGCCACAGCGGACACATCCGACTTCATGGGGGCCAAGCTCAGCGTGAGCGCGGCCACAAACAGCATGATGTTCTGGGGGACCGGAGCTGCCGTGGTTCTCCTTTTTATTGGAATCGTCCTGTTCGTGTTCATTTCCCGGTCGATCACCCGGCCGATTTTACAAAGCGTCACGTTTGCCAGGGGCATGGCTGACGGGGATTTCACGAAGAACATGGACATCAGGAGCAAGGATGAAATCGGGGAGTTGAGCCAGGCGTTCAACCACATGGTTGCCAAGCTGCGGGAGGTCGTTGCCGAGGTAACCTCTGCATCGGGCAATGTGGCTTCAGGGAGCCAGGAGATGTCCGCGTCATCGGAACAATTTTCCCAGGGCGCCACAGAGCAGGCCGCATCCATCGAGGAAGTCTCCTCCAGCATGGAGCAGATGACCGCCAATATCCGCCAGAACGCGGACAATGCCCAGCAGACCGAGACGATTTCGGTCAAGGCGGCGGAGGACGCCCGGGAAGGCGGAAGGGCGGTAGAGCAGACGGTTGGGGCCATGAAGAACATTGCCGACAAGATCTCCATTATCGAGGAGATCGCCCGCCAGACCAATCTGCTGGCCCTGAACGCAGCCATCGAGGCGGCCCGGGCCGGGGAGCACGGCAAGGGGT
>JBKHAV010000071.1:0-14157 GCA_046542715.1 Desulfovibrionales bacterium | reverse complement strand
CACCGCACTGCTTTCACACGGAAACGGTTTTACAGACCAACGGGCGATCTGCTATATGGCCGCCCATGCACTACTACCCTCTTCTTTTGAATCTCACGGGCAAGACCTGCCTGGTGGTGGGCGCGGGCCAGGTTGGACTGCGCAAGATCCGAACACTTGTCGAATGCGGCGCCGGACTGGTCCGGGTCGTGGACACGAGACCGGCCGGACCGGATCTGACCACGTTGCTGGACGACCCCCGACTGGAGTTTCTTTGCCGGCCGTTCGAGCCTCAGGATCTGGAAGACTGCACCCTGGTCATCGCCAGCACGGACAATGAAGAGGTGAACTGGCGTATCAGCCGTCTTTGCGCCGAACGCAAAATCCTCTGCAACATCGTGGACCAGCCGGAAAAATGCAGTTTTATCCTGGCATCCCTGTTCACGCAGGGGGACTTGACCATCGCCATCTCCACCGCGGGCAAGAGCCCGGCTCTGGCCAAGAAAATCCGCCGGGATCTCAAACAGACCTTCGGCCCTGAATACGGTCTTCTGGTCGAACTCATGGGCCGGCTCAGGCCCGCGGTCATGGGGCTTGGGCGGTCTACCGCCTGGAACACCGAAATCTTCGCCTCCATCGTCAGCAGCCCGATTCTCGAATCCCTGAAACAGGGCGATGCCGAGGCAGTGCGCGCCATTCTCACCGGGCTGCTTCCTGAGGAACTCCACCCTCAGCTGGAGGATTTATGCCATGGGCTTTCTTGACCTTCTCTCCCTGTCCATCATCCTGCTGTATTTCAGCGGCACGCTGGTCTACCTGGGAGGCGTCCTGGGTCAGAAAGCCTTCCTGCAGCGCGCGGCCCTGATCCTGACCGTCCTGGGGTTCGGCCTGCATACCCTGGATCTGTTCATCAACCTGGCCGGCCCCGGGAACACCTTGTACCAGGGGAAGTTCTACTTCAGCCTGCTCGCCTGGACACTGCTGCTCATCTATCTGCTCATGGCCTGGCGTCTGAAGACCCAGTTCCTGGCCCTGACCGCCGCCCCTCTGGCCCTGATCCTGTTTTCATCCTCACTCACTGTTTCTACGGAACAGCTGGCCATCCCGCCGCTGCTCAGTCTGCTCTGGTTCGGACTGCACATCGGCACACTGTTTGCGGCCATTGCGCTTCTAGGGACCGCCTTCGGCGCCGGGGTGGCCTACCTGTACCTGGACAAAAAAATCAAGAACAAGTCCAAGCTGCTGGGCTGGACCAGCCAGATCCCCTCCCTGACAAGCTTCGACCGGGTCAACCACTTTGCCGTGTCCATCGGCTTCCCTCTCTACACCCTGGGGCTGCTCTCGGGCTTTATCTGGGCCAAACTCACCTGGAAGACCGTTTTCACCTGGGACCCCAAAGAGGTGGCCACCCTGGCCATCTGGTTCTGCTTTGCCTATCTCTTTTATCAGCGGGTGGGGCTGGGCTGGAAAGGCAGAAAACCGGCAAAACTGGCCATCTGGGTCTTCGTCTTGACCTTGATTTCACTTGTGGGCATCAATTTCCTCCTTCCAACCCATCACAGCTTCAGGCCTTAGGGTATTATGGATCAGGAAATCGTTCTCGTCGGGTTGAACCACCGAACCGCTGATGTCGAAGTGCGGGAAAAATTCGCCGTCACCTCCTGCGCTCCGGTCATCGAGGGGCTCGTCCGGAACTCCGGACATATCCAGGAAGCTTTGGTGCTCTCCACCTGCAACCGGGTGGAATTTCTGGTCGTCGGCGACAAGAATGTCGATCTCGCCGAGGAAGTGCTCGCCTTCTGGTCCCAACTCAGCGACCATCCCAAGGAACTTGTCCGTCCCCACATTTATGTGCACAAGGGGCTGGATGCGGTGGCGCACATGTTCACCGTGGCGTCCAGCCTGGACTCCATGATTCTGGGCGAGCCCCAGATATTGGGGCAGCTCAAGGACGCCTACCGTCAGGCCGTCAAAAGCGGTTCGGCCCGGGTGATCGTCAACAGAATCCTGCACAAGTCCTTTTCCGTGGCCAAGCGGGTGCGCACAGAGACCGGCGTTTCCGCAAGCGCTGTTTCCGTGAGCTATGCCGCCGTGGAATTGGCCAAGCACATTTTCGGGGATCTCTCCCAGCAAAAAGCCATGCTGGTGGGCGCAGGGGAAATGGCCGAGCTTGCAGCCATGCATCTGCTGGGCAGCGGCGTTTCCGAAATCGTCGTCGCCAACCGGACGTATGAACGAGGGCTTGAACTGGCTGAAAAGTTTGCCGGCCGGGCCATTCCTTTTGACACGCTCTTTGAACGGCTGCATGAAGCGGATATCGTCATCACCTCCACCGGCGCCCTGGAACCCGTCGTCAGGCTCCGGGACATGAAGCCGGTCTTGAAACGACGCAAAAACCGCCCCATGTTCTTTATCGACATCGCTGTTCCCCGGGACATCGACCCGGACGTGAACAGGCTGGACAATGTCTACCTCTACGACATCGACGATCTCAAGGAGGTCATCGAGGAGAATCTGGCCCAGCGCCAGGAGGAGGCCCTCAAGGGCCTGGAGATCGTCAAGGAGGAGGTGGAAAAATTCGAGCAGTGGCTCAGAGCCCTGGACCTGCACCCGACCATCAAGGATCTGTTGTCCAAGGCCGAAACCATTGCCCGCCGCGAACTCAGAAAGTCGTATAGAAATCTCGGCGAACACGACACCCCGGAGGTGCGCGCCGTTCTGGAAACCCTGGCGCTTTCCCTGAGCCGAAAGCTCTCCCACGAGCCCATCGACTTTTTGAAACGCAAAACCCAGGAAGAGGGCTCGGCCAAACAATACGTGCACCTGGCCCGCCGGATCTTCAACCTGGACGGGGAGCAGATCCCGGAAGACGCGCATCAGGACCGCAAACAGAAAAAGGACACCTAAGTGCGATCATACCATATCGATGAACTGGACCCCGAGCACATCCAGCTGTTCAAGGATTTTCTCCAGCAGGAGGATCTCGCCGGCCCCATCGAGGACATCTACTGGCTCATCATCCCTCGGGAACTGCTCTCCGCTGAGCAAAAGGAGCATGAACCGGAGTGCGGGCCCTATTTTCTCTCTCTGGAGACCGGAGACGAATGGCTCAATCTCGAACTTTTGGTCCGCTGCCGGGGCAGAATGCGGTGCAGCTGTATTCAGTACGCCACCGAAGACCAGCGGGTCTATGCCATGAACCTTCTGGATACCATGCTCAAGAACCGGGACATCCCTGTGTAGCAATGAGCCCAGACCGGCTGCAGGACCTCCCCCCCCAATGGGCCCACGCCCTCCTCGGTGTGGAACGGTTCGTCACCCAGGAGCTGGGTATCGATCCTGGCGGAAAGCATATCCTGGTCGGTCTTTCCGGCGGGCCGGACTCCACTGCCCTGCTCCTCTTCTGTCGTCTTTTCCAGAACCGCTGGCAGTCCACGATCAGCGCCGGACACCTCGACCATCGCCTCCGGCCTGAGTCCGGACAGGAAGCGGACCACGTCCGCCGGCTCTGCGCAGAATTCAACATCGAATGCTCCTGCGAAGAGGCGGACGTAGCCGCCCATGCCCGGCAGCAGGGCATGGGGCTGGAGGAAACAGCCCGAACGCTCCGGTACGAGTTTCTGGAACGGACCCGGAAGGCGTATAGCGCAGACTATCTGTTTACAGGACACACGCTGAACGATTTGGCCGAGGAGATCGTGCTGCGGCTCCTTCGGGGGACCGGATGGCCCGCGCTTTCCGGAATGCCGGCCGTTGATCCAAAGCGCTCCCTGGTCCGTCCTTTTCTGCTCACTCCCAAGAAGACCCTGACCGGGTTTCTTCGCGCCATCAATGTTTCGTGGACGGAAGACCCTTCCAATCTGGAACCCCTGTTTCGCAGAAACCGGATCAGGCTGGACGTGGTTCCCCGGCTGGAAGAGGAAAACCCCTTGTTTTTATCCGCAGTGGCCAGGCTCTGGCAACAGGGAGCCCGGGACAGCGGATACTGGCAGGAACAGCTCCGCCGCCTGGCCCCCTCGGAAATGACGACAGCCCGAGGGGTTCTCCTTCCGGAAGGGGTCTTGGCCGGGGAACACCCTGCCCTGCGGATCAGGTGGTACAAAAAAGCTCTGGACAGCCTCGGCCCCGGCCAGGTCCGCACCCAGGGTCTGGAGAACTTGGAGCAGGCATTTGTGAAGCAATCGACCGGCACCATCATCCAGTTCCCTGGCAACAAGCGGGCGACGCTCGTGAGAGAAGGGATCCTTTTCAGCCCGGACCCCGCTGTTCACCGTGAACCCGAATGATTCCTGCGAACCGCCCCTTGCCTGATGCGGTTTGCGCGGTTATCTTCCGCACACACGCATTTTCCGCATCAAAAATCACCAGACCTCATGGAGAACACCCGAATCGTGCACAGGATTTCCCGTCGCCACCTGCTCTGGAGCGCTTTGGGCCTCTGCCTTTGTGCAACGCTTGTCGCCCTTGGGGTCGCCCTCGACCTCACCCCGGCATCGGCGTGGACGACTCTGGGTCATTTCAAGAGCCTGGTGCAGGGCGACTCCCACTTGTCCCCTGAAGTCCTTCTGGCCGTGTACATCATGACCTATTCCCTGGTCGGGGCGTTCTGCCTCCCTGGAACCGGGGTCCTCAACCTCACTGGAGCGGGGCTTTTCGACCCTTTCACCGGTCTGGTGGCCATCTGCTTCTCCCGTGCAGCCGGCGGGCTTCTGGCCTGCGTTGCCGTGCGTTCCCTCTTCAGGGATCGGGTTCAGGCCAGGTTTTCCAAGCAACTCGCTTCCATCAACCAGGGCATGGCCCGGGAAGGAGGATTCTACCTCTTTGCCCTTCGCCTCGTGCCCGGACTTCCCTTTCCCGTGACCAACATGGTCATGGGGCTGACTACCATGCGGCTGTTCCCGTTTTTCTGGATCACCCTGGTGGCCTCTGTTCCCGGTACGCTGGTCACCATCAATGCCGCCCGTCAGATCAAATCCATGACAGCTCCGTCAGACCTTCTCTCGATGGGAACCTTTTTATCCCTGGCCCTTATCGGAATCCTGCCTTTTGTTCTCAAGAGGGGTGTGGCCATGTATCGCAGCCGCGCCCTGGTTTCGGCCGTCAGAGGTAGGGTTTGAGCGGAAACAGGCTGTAGAACCAGAGTTTCACCTTCCGCCACAGGCCTGCCCGGGCGTCCGGGTCCATCTCCGCCGGATTCCAGCTGTTTCTCTCCTGCATCAGGATTTCCATCCGCTCCTCCACCTCCCGGGCAAGGACCGGGTCTTCGATGACAACCCCTTCCTCTGTGCTCAGGTTGACCGAGCGGGGATCGATGTTGAAGGTGCCCACAAAGACCGTGGCGCCGTCCACCACCACGGTCTTGGCATGCAGCACCACCCGCTTACCGTCCTGTTCGTATCCGTCCAGTTGAAATGCGGGATGGGGGTTGAATTCGCGCAGCTCGAGTCCCATTTCGAGCAGCCGTTCGCGTTGGGACCTGTACCCGCTGAACGTCGGGATATTATCAGTGGATGCCAGAGAATTGGTGATCACCCGCACATCTATCCCCTTTTCCATGGAACTCGAAAACAGCCGGAGAAGCTCATCCGGCACCACAAAATAGGGCGATTCAATGGTGATCCGCTCCTGTGCACCATCAAGCATGGAGGTGATGGTTTCCATGACCATGCTCCCGCCGCTCAATTCCGGGTATGCATGTTTATCCGGGGCATCGCTCACAAATTTTGCCGTTGTCCACCTTACCCTCTCCAGAATTGCCTGGAATTTCTCTTCCGTGTCCTGCATGACTTCACGCACCAGCGGGATCTTCGTTTTGAGTTCCCGGGCCGCATCATGAATGTTGGTATGGACGTCGGTGATGGACTCCCGGGTCAGCTGCTCCTTTCTTTCCTGCATCAGCTCCCCAATGGGCCTGGACAGCGGAGCATTCCAGTACTGCAAAAAATTGTAATCCATTTCCTGGGCGGCCTTGCCCAGGATCATGACGTCTCTGTCCAGAAACTTCATTTCCGGATCATAGTGGAAATACTGGTTTGCGACGTTTCTGCCGCCGGTGATTCCGGCCCTGCGGTCCATGAGCATGGTCTTGTTGTGCATGCGATGGTTGAAGGATTCGAACTGGAACACAAAATTATAGACGAGTTCCACAAGGGACACCCCGGCACTGATTTTTGGATTGTAGATCCGCACCGCAATATCGGGATGGGCATCCAGGGCAAGCAGAATCCCGAGCGGCTCGTCCCCCAGGCCGAAATCGTCCAGGAGAAGCCGGACCCTGACCCCCCGGTCCGCGGCCCTGAGCAGCCCTTGGGCGAAGACCAGGCCGATATCGTCCATGGTCCAGATAAATGTCATCAGATCGATGCTTTCCCGGGCGTTGCTCACCATCCATTCGCGGACAAGGAACGCATCCTGCCCCTGTTCGAGCATGTACACCCCGGTCCTGTCCCCCTCCTTCTCGATGATTTCCCACACGTCCTGCCCACCGGCTGGAACCGCAAGGATGCAGACCAGGACGATGGCGCTCAGAACGATGGGGTATATGCGAAGAGGGTAGTGGTGCATCAAAAGGCTGTTCCAATCGGTTGCAAGCAGGGTTTCGCCTCCAGATCTGGAGGGGAAACGTCGTCTGTGGACCACACCGTAGCACAAAAGGTTTCTGTTTATCATCCTGAATTTCGGGATGAAAAGTGGAAAACCATTTCCACCCGACCCTTGCCGTGCTACGTTGGCATCAAAAATCCCGGGAGAACAAAATGACATCTCAAACTCTGCTTCAACAGGAGCTGAAATCCCTCTTACAGGGCGGCAATGCCCATATGACCCTTGCGCAGGCGCTGGACGGGTTCCCTCTGGAACGGATCAATGACAAACCTCCCGGACTGCCCTACTCCTTCTGGCACCTTCTCGAGCACATGCGAATCGTGCAATGGGACATCCTGCATTTCGTCATCGACCCTGATCACCAGTCCCCACCCTATCCGGTCGGGTACTGGCCCGATGAAAACGCAACAGCAGATAGCAAGACGTGGGACGCCACGGTCAAGTCCCTGCTCCAGGACCTCGATACCGTGGTCGAACTGGTGGAAAACCCTCCCTTTGCCATTGTCTCTTCTCTTCCCCATGCCCCTGGCTACTCTTTTCTCCGGGAACTGCTGCTGATTGCCGACCATCTGGCCTACCACACCGGGGAACTGGCCATTTTACGCCGGAGCATGGGATTTCCCTCCCCCCATGAATAGTGTGTGCAGAGAAAAATTGTGATGCAGGACCCCAAAGCCTTTTTCAGCATCGGTGCCTTGAGCTGCGCCCTGGCCGTGGGGCTGGGGGCCTTCGGCGCTCATGGGCTTCAAGATGTCCTCTCCTCTTCCGCCCTGCAAACGTATCAGACCGCAACGCTGTACCACCTGGTCCACTCCCTCGGGCTTCTGGCCGTCAGCCTTGCCCTGCGCCATGCGCCGGATTCCCGCCCGATCATCTGGGCTGCATGGCTGATGCTGACCGGAATTCTCCTCTTTTCAGGCAGTCTCTACCTTCTGAGCGTCACAGGGATATCCGGGTTCGCTTTCCTACCCCCATTGGGCGGCATCGCCTTTATCCTGGCCTGGGTCCTCCTGGCCGGGGGGACGTGGAAGAAGTGGTGATACAATTTCCAGGCACTTTTGTTGAGATTCATGCCCAAGAAGGTATACTGCCAGAAGAGGATGTCTTGAAGGCAAACCACAGCAGTCACCACGGAGAATCTGAATGGATATATTCGATGTTTTGAAAAAGGAAAACGCACGGCAGCTCACCATTCTTCGCAAGCTCGAAGACACCTCCGCCCACCAGGGGTCCACCCGCGAAGCCCTGCTCAACCAGCTGCGCATCAGCCTTCGCGCTCTTTTCCAGGTGGAGGAGGATCATCTTTACCCGGCCCTTCTTCTCTTTGAACACAATCAGGACCTGGTCTTCAGGGGCAAGGACGACGCCCGGGAAATCGAATCCATTCTGGAGAAGCTTCTGGATTTGCCCCCCCATCACGAGCAATTCGAATTTCTCCTGGAACGGCTCCACGGGGGGCTTGAAATCCACATCCGCCTCAAGGAGCGCGAGCTCTACCCGGTGGTCAAAAAAGCGATCCCCGAAGACCTGGCCCAGACCCTGGGAACGATGGCCACCGAGGAACTGGGCAATCTTCGGCGGCAGCTTGCCCATTCCTGACGCAGCCCCTGCTCAGCTTGCTTTTGCCTTCCCAGGACTATTGCCCGGAAATCGATCAGGAGGCATTCTTCCTGCAGACGCCGAATGAAACCGTTCTTTGCGGATGAACCGACCAAAAGCCTGGACAAGACACCGGGGACGCTATTGTCGGCCTGCTCAAAGAGATCAACCGCACGGGAATCACCGTGGTCATGGTCACCCATGAGACCGAGTACCGCCGACTGGCCGATCAGGTCATCGAGATGGAGGACGAACGCTCGTCGCCACGAGCAGAAACTGATCTCATGCAACGCACCACCGTGTCCGTTCAATAAGCGGTCACGATAGAGAGATCTGCAGCAAAACGTCACTTCTGAAGGTCCTCCTCCTGGAAGTCTATATCCCATTGGTCATTCCCGCTTCTTTTAACCGGTCGCAACACATCCGGTTCCTGCCGCTGTTTTGTGAAGTCTGTTGACAGAAAACCCAAAGTCTGCATGAATCCCCTGCCAGGAAACTCTGCTTGCATGCCTTGTCACTCCTGAAGGCACTGTTTTTCTGGGAAATACATGATCAAACAGATTCGAACCGACGATCTCAAAATCGGCATGTACATCGAGGATGTAGGCATCTCCTGGCTCCAGGCCCCGTACCTCTATTACCGTCCCGGACCGGTCAGTAGTCAAAAGACCATAAACAAGATCAAGCGCGACGGATACATCGACGTCTTCATCAATACGGAAAAAGGGATTGATGTCTCCCCGGGAGAAGAACTCCTCATTGTCGAGGACACTGGGCTTCGGCCGCACCGGCGCAAAGAATACGCCGTTCCTGTGGAAGAAGAGCTGCCGGTTGCCAGAAAAACTTACGACGAGACCATCGGCTACTCCCGGCGGTTCATCCAGAATCTCCGTAAGGGCAAGGCCCCGAACTTTCAGGAGTCCGAAGAATTCATCGCGCCGATCGTGGAAAGCGTCACCCGCAACGAAACCGCACTCCTTCATCTCTCCAAGCTACGCCGGCACGACGAATACACCTACACCCACAGCGTGAACGTGGCGGTGCTTGCCGTGATCTTTGGAAATTTCCTGGGATTGTCAAAAGAGCAGCTGCGCGTGCTCGGGGTTGCAGGACTGCTGCATGATGTCGGCAAGGAGCGGGTGCCGCAGCGGATTTTGAATAAACCCGGAAGGCTCACTCTCAAGGAGTTCAAAATCATTCAGAAACACTCCCTGGAAGGCTACGCGATCATCAAGGATCAGAAAGGGATTCATCCACAAATTCTGCGTTGCATTGTGGAGCATCACGAACGGTATGACGGGCTCGGCTATCCCGAGGGGCTTAGAGGGGACGATATCGATGAATTTTCCACAATCGTCAGCGCTGTGGACATCTACGATGCCCTCACCAGCGACCGCTCGTACAAAGAGGCCATTGTCATGCACAATGCCATGAAAATTCTCTTTGCCATGCGGGACAAGGAACTTCCCGGCGAGCAGGTGGAGCGGTTCATCAAATGCGTCGGGGTCTTCCCTGTGGGAAGCTTTGTCAGGCTCACCAACGGGATGTATGCGCGAGTCCGACAGACCAATACCGACCGGCTGTTGTATCCGGTGGTCAAAATCGTTCTGGATGCCGGGAAACGGCCGGTGCAGCCCGAGATTATCGATCTGGCCACCCATCCGACGGACGCCCAGGGCAGGCCGCTGCGTATCGCAAATTGCTGCGACCCCAAAGCGCTGGCCCCGTTTCTGGCAAAACCGTCCTGAAGCTCGCCCGTTCACCGACTGCCAGCAATCACTTCAAAAGCTTCACCGCACAGAATTCCCCGCACATGGCGCACTCCTCCTTGTGGCGAAACTCTTTGCGCCGTTCCGCCACGAGCGTCGGATCCAGGGCAAGCGCTTCCATGCCTTCCCAATCCAGGTCGCGCCTGGCCTGGGACATCTTGTTGTTTCTGGTCACTGCCGGCCCGCGGCCCAAAGCGACTTCAGCCGCATGCGCCGCCACCAGCGAAGCTTTGACCCCCTGCCAGACGTCGTTTTCGCAGGGCAGGGTCAGATGCTCCGCCGGAGTGAGATAACAGAGGAAATCCGCACCAAAGAATCCAGCCATGGCCCCGCCGATGGCTCCGGCAATATGGTCGTATCCAGGGGAGATATCGGTGGTCAGCGGTCCGAGCACATACAAGGGGGCCCCGCTGCAGAGATTCTTGATGGACTGAATCTGTGCCTGCACCTGATGGAGCGGGACATGACCCGGTCCTTCGATCATCACCTGCACTCCGGCCTCCCGGGCGCGTGTTGCCAGCTCGGCCAGAACCACGACCTCTTCCCACTGGGCCGGGTCGCCGGCATCCGCTCCGGCGCCGGGTCGCATACCGTCCCCCAGGCTCAGCACGACATTATGCTGCAAAGCGATCTCCAGGATCTCGTCATACCGCTCGTACAGGGGGTTTTCCCTGCCGTTGTCCCGCATCCATTTGGCCAGAAGCGACCCTCCCCTGGAGACGATCCCCAGGATCCGGTCGCCTGACGTGGCCAGTTCGGCCGCCCTTCTGGTCACACCGCAATGCACGGTCATGAAGTCCACACCCTGCTCGGCCTGTTTTGCAATCTCCTCCAAAATCTCCTCCCAGCGCATGGCCGAGGGGTCTTTTTGGGCCCCGATATAGCGCTGGGCCACGGAATAGATGGGCACCGTGCCCAACGGCACCGGGCACTGGGACAATATCTTCCCCCTGATCCGCTCCAGATCACCGCCAATGGAAAGATCCATGACAGCGTGGGCACCCGCCCGGACCGCAAGCTGGAGCTTTCTCACTTCCAATTCGGGATCATTGGCCAGGGGAGAGGTTCCGATATTGGCGTTGACCTTGATGGCCGCGGGCTGGCCGATAAGCGTGGGCGTCACCCCCTTGTGGGATGGATTGGCGAGCAGAACCATGGTCCCGCTGTCCACCCGGTTTTGCACCGTTTCCACGGCAAGCTCCTCAAAGGCGGCAAGCTCTGCACCATGGGTTTTCAAAAGCTTTTCAAGAACAGTGTTTTTTTTCAGGATGTGCATGATGATTCACTCTTTGCGTTGAAGGCCCACAGCGGCCAGATAAAGGACAGATTCCTCTTTCCCGTCCACAGTAAGAAAACAATTCATTTCATCATCGTAAAATACGGCCGCCGGACAGGATCGAGCCCAGGGCCACGGCCGCAAGCATCAGGTGCTGGCAGATGTGGTTACCCGAGATAGCTGTCAGCGGCGGCAAGGTATCCGTTCAGATAATCGGACACCGCCTCCTCCAGCGGGGTGAACCGGACCGGACAACCGGCCTGATGGAGTTTTTGCATGCCGGCCTCGGTGAAGTACTGGTACTTGTCCCTGATGATCTCAGGCATGGGAATGTATTCGATCTCGGGTTCCCGGCCCATGGCCGAGAAGACCGCCCCGGCCAGATCGTTCCAGGTCCTGGCCGTTCCCGTGCCCACATTGTAGATCCCGTTTTTTTCCGGGGTGTCCAGAAACCACCACATCACGTCCACGCAATCTTTGATATACACGAAATCCCGCATCTGCCCGCCGTGCGGGAAGTCCTCCCGGTACGATTTGAACAGCTGGAGTCTTCCGGTCTCGCTGATCTGGTGAAACGCTTTGCAGGCCACGCTTTTCATCTCTTCCTTGTGATACTCGTTCGGCCCGAACACATTGAAGAATTTGAGTCCCACCATCTGGTCCAGCACGCTGTTTCGTCTGGCCCAGAGATCGAAGAGCTGTTTGGAATAGGCATACATGTTCAGCGGCCTGAGCGCTTCCAACTGCTCTTCGTCATCGAGGAAACCGAGGGTTCCGTCCCCATAGGTTGCCGCACTGGACGCGTAAATGAACCGGGCGGATTTGGCCAGGCAGTACTCGGCCAGAACTTTTGAATAGCGGTAGTTGTTCTCCATCAGGTAGTCGGCGTCCGGCTCGGTGGTGGAAGAGCAGGCCCCCATGTGGATCACGGCATCAACGGGCCGGTCGAAATCGTCCCGGAGCACCCGCTCCAGAAACACGTTCTTGTGCAGATATTCCGTATACCTGAGGTTGACCAGATTCTTCCATTTGGAAGTCCGGTCCAGGTTGTCCACCACCAGGATATCCTCTATCCCTTGCTGGTTGAGCTTCCATACGAACGCACTGCCGATGAACCCGGCTCCGCCCGTCACGATGATCATGAAGCGACTCCTTGCGCTGCTCGGATTAACAGTCTGTTTGAAAAAGTCCACTTTTACAGGCCGTTCAAAAACCACGCTGGCAACCCATTCGCCGTTGGGCGAGGAACGAGCCCTTACGGAGATGGAGAGCAGTGCTGCGCGAAAAAAGTTCAAGGCCGAAGCGTATTGATCATACGTGAGGGTTTGAGCTTTTTGAAGCAACGCGGCCAGCGAGGATTTTTCAACGGCCTGTTAAAGGTTGATTCGCATGCATACATGCTTGACCAAGGGCTGACAAGAATTGCAGCGGCAAAGATTCCCCTTGGGTTCGGCAGGGCTTTCTGGTACTGAAATTCCTTCCATTTCCAGGAGGGATGCCATGTTAGCGATCGTGGATTATAAAGCCGGAAACCTGACCAGCGTCAAACGGGCCCTGGATTTTCTCGACATACCCTGCCGCATCACGGCCCGATCCCAAGATTTCGATGACGCTTACGGCATCATCTTCCCCGGGGTGGGCGCCGCCGGGTCGGCCATGCGCACGCTGATCGACCGCAGACTGGACGCGATCCTGCGCGAACAGGTCTCCCAGGGCAAGCCCCTGCTCGGCATCTGCCTCGGATGTCAGATCGTGCTGGACTACAGTCCGGAAAACGACACCTCCACCCTGGGGCTCGTTGCAGGCAAATGCCTGAAATTCGATCCCGATCTGGTTGAAGAGGACGGCCGGCCCATCAATATCCCCCACATGGGCTGGAACAGCCTCACCATGAAAAGGGAATTTTCTCTGCTCGAGGGCGTGGAAGAGGACGCGGAGTTCTATTTCGTACACTCCTATTTTCCCGACCCTGAGCCGGAATATGTCATTGCGACCACCTACTACGGCCGGGAGTTCTGCTCCGTGCTGGGCCGGGAGGGATTGTGGGCCACGCAGTTCCATCCGGAAAAAAGCGGCCGGCCCGGCCTGACCCTGCTGCGAAACTTTCATGCCTACTGCCGGGAGAAAAGCTGATGCTCTCCAAACGCGTCATTCCCTGCCTGGACGTCCGGGACGGCCGGCTGACCAAGGGGATCAAATTCAAGGGCAACATCGATATCGGTGACCCTGTTGAAACCGCCCGCATCTATTACGAACAGGGCGCCGACGAGATCGTGTTCTACGATATCACCGCCTCCCACGAGGGCAGGGGCATCATGCTCAAAGTGGTGGAGCAGGTCGCCTCCCAGATCTTCATCCCTTTTTCCGTGGGAGGGGGGATCTCCACGGTCGAGGACATGCGGGAGGTCCTTCTGGCCGGAGCTGAGAAAATTTCGGTCAACTCCGCTGCGGTCAAGAACCCGGAGATCATCTCCCAGGGCGCGGCCGCTTTCGGCTCCCAGTGCGTGGTGGTGGGCATGGATGTCCTTCAGGTGGAGCAAACAGACACGATACCCTCAGGGTATGAAATCGTGATCCACGGCGGGCGCAAACACATGGGCATCGACGCCCTCTGGTGGGCCAGGCGGGTGGAGGAACTGGGCGCCGGCGAGATCTGTCTCAATTCCATCGATGCTGACGGGACCAAGGACGGGTATGAACTCACCCTGACCCGGCTGATCGCGGAAAACGTGCGCATCCCGGTCATCGCCTCAGGCGGCGCGGGCAACCCGCAGCACATGGTCGATGCCGTGACCACAGGCAAAGCATCGGCCGCGCTCATCGCCTCCATCGTGCACTACGGGGAATACTCCGTCCCGCAGATCAAGGAACATATGGCCCGGGAAGGCGTCAAAGTCAGGGAGATCTGGTAGGGAAGAGAAAATTCGAAAT
>JBKHAV010000070.1:0-14282 GCA_046542715.1 Desulfovibrionales bacterium | reverse complement strand
CCGCCGGAGATCGTCCCGTTAACGGAGTGGAAAGCGGGCTTTCGGCCATAAAAAAAAGGGCTTCCGGTGTTACCCGAAAGCCCTGATTTTTCCATGGTGCCGAGGGACAGAATCGAACTGCCGACACGGGGATTTTCAGTCCCCTGCTCTACCGACTGAGCTACCTCGGCACGGCGAGGAGTGACTTGATTAGCCGAACGCTTGCCCGATTGCAAGCATGAATTTGCGGCAATCATGTTTTCAATTTACCCCGTGCTGCCGCACTTGCCAAGAATCGCTTCAAAGATAGTTGTTCATGACTTTTCTTTTTTTTGGTCATCATCCCCCTTATCAGGGCATTTCCATGATAGGGTGAAAAGCTGATTTCAAAATTCTTTTGCCCCTTAGAGACGCAGCAAAACTGGAGAACACCATGGCACCCGGACATACCCTGCACGACCGTGCCCTGCTTTTTTTACGATTGGCCATCGGCCTTTGCTATCTCTGGTTCGGCCTGCTCAAGCTGTTTCCCGGGCAGAGCCCAATGGAACCGCTCATGCGCTCTGCATACGACTTTCTGGCCCAATGGAACATCATGCCCCTTCGGCTCTTCATCCTCGTCATCGGGATCTGGGAGATGCTCATCGGGATTGGATTTTTTGTGGGCAGGTACATGAACATCCTGGCCGTGCTCATCCTCCTGCAGCTTGCCGGGGCCTTCTCGCCGATTGTTCTCGCCCCGGAAGAGGTCTGGAAAAGTTTTCCCTTTGTTCTGACCCTTGCCGGCCAATACATTATCAAGGATCTTGTTCTTCTGGGTGCAGTGTTCGTGCTCTGGAGTGCAGCCCGAAGCAGGGCCTGATCATGAAACCCGCTTTACATTTCCGGACCGCAGGTGAACACTGGAACAGGGAGGAATTAATTTTTTAAAAGGTAGTGATCGGACGCAATCCATATGCTATTCTGATAGTCTGAGCGAATTCTCACAACCCTATGACAGGGAGAATGCGATGCTGAAGGAATTAACAATCACCATGATCAAGAGCCTCGTCGATTATCCGGAACAAGTTCAGGTCACCGAAATAAACGGCGGCAATGTCCTGATTTTAGAAGTCAAGGTGGCAAAAGAAGATACAGGGAAAGTGATTGGAAAACACGGAAGGACGGTCCAGGCGCTCCGGGACATTCTTGCCGCTGCCTCGGGCAAAAGCGGGACACGAGTCATTTTGGATATCCTGGAAGAGGGAAAGCCCAGAACCTGAGAACACCTTCTTTTCCTGTCAGAATCATCCTCCTGCCCACCGCCGGCAGGATGTCAATATTTATATTTGTCCGGACTTTGTTCGGCCCTGCCGCATTTACTCTTGTATTTATCTTTCCCACCCGGCAGCATTCCTGCTCCTTTGAGTCCCATCCTCTGAGATCAGGGCGTGACGCCGCACATGACCCTGCAGCCGGTCAGACACAATTCTTCCAGAACCGTGCACAGTTTCTTCTCTTCCTCTGCACCTTCTCCAGAGGAAACAACCCAAAGGGTTCCGAACCGCTGCAAAGAATTCAGGAGGTCTGAGTCTTCCAGTCTCCTGCTGAGCTGCAGGGCAACCGGCTCTCCGGTTTCGATGATCCTCACCGCGTCTGCGGTCAACTCCTGAATCACGGAAGCGATGAAAGGAAAATGGGTGCACCCCAGCACAATGGTGTCTGCCCCTTGGTCCAGAAGTGGGTCCAAATATTCTTTGATCAGAGCTCTGGCCTCTGCCCCCCTGTGTCGTCCCCCTTCGATAAGCCGCACCAGCCCTGGACACGGCTGGGTGATGACTCGAACGCCGTTGCCGTTGTTGTGCACAAGGGATTCGAATTTTCGGCTCTTGAAGGTGGAGGCCGTGGCCAAAATGCCCACCACCTTGCTTCTGGAAACAGCTGCTGCGGGTTTCAGTCCCGGTTCGATCCCGACGACCGGGAAGGGCAGGCTGGTGCGCAGATCTGCAACGGCCGCTGCCGTGGCGGTGTTGCAGGCTACGACAACGGCTTTGACTCCCTGCTCCTGGAAATACCTGCAGATTGTAAAGCAGCGCTCCCGGATGAACTCCGGATCCTTTTCTCCGAAGGGGGCATGCCTGGAGTCTGCAAAATAGAGGAGGTCTTCATGCGGCAGGAGCCGGCGGACGGCAGCAAGCACGGTCAGGCCGCCGATCCCGGAATCGAATACCCCGATGGGCTGGAAGTGGTTCACTGTGGTGGCTGCAAAGGGATCATGGGTTTGGATGGAAATTCAGGACCTGGCCCGATCTTCGTCCATCTCGATTCGGAAGAACGGTTCAGAAATGATCCAGATATGCTGCGGCGTCAAGAATCAACGGCCTTCTGGAACGGATTCCGCCCCGATTACGCCTCAGCCGGCTCCCGAAAACCCCGCTCGCGGATGGCGTTGGCGAGTTCGGCTTTGTTCATGGCACTGCGGCCCGGGATCTCCAGTTCCTGGGCCAGGGCGTAGAGTTCGCTTCTGCTTTTCTGTGCAAGCTGGTCACCGGCAGCGGCTCGGTCCGAGGGCTCCCGGGGTTCAGCTTCCCGACCTTGTCCGGCCTGGGTCAGGCTCTGTTTCAGGACCTCCATCAGATCGATGATTTTTCCGCCCCCTTCCCCGGTTTCCTCTTCCAGAGCGGATTGGACGATACCCTGCCCCTGCGCACGCTTCTGCTGCACCAGCGCCTTCAATCGCTGCGCCTGCCGATCCCGGAGTTCGTCCAGGCCGAGTTGGTCTGCAGTCTTCTTGCGGATCGCCTCCTCCACGGTCTCAAAAATCTCTTTTGAGACCGTTACCGGCTCCGGCAGCCCGATGTCATCCGGGGTGCGGACCTCGTCGGCAAAGCGCAAAGTTTCAGCTCGGAGAATGCCGTCTTCCGCCAAAATGGCCACCAGATACTCTTTGGTCCGCATAACAAAGGTGGCGATCCCTGCCCGGCCGGTCCGCTCCATGGTCCGGGCAAGCAGCCGGTACGGTTTTTCGCTCTGTCCCGTGGGCACCAGAAAATAGGGGCGGTCGAAAAATTTCGAATCGAGCTGCTCCACAGGCACGAAGCGGCGCAAATCGATCTCCCGTGTCTTTTTGGGTTCCAGCGCGTCGAGTTCCTCGTCCGTGACCTTCACGAACTCGTTCGTTCTGATTTCATACCCGCGCACGATTTCGTCGCGCTCCACAGGGATGTCCTCTTTGGGACAGTAGTAGCGCCGCTTGAGCGGGGTTCCATCCGGGGCCAGCATGCGCAGGGACACTCCCCCGGACCGGTTGCCGGGGAACAGGGCCACGGGGATGCTTACCAGCCCGAAGCTGATCGTTCCGGACCAGAACGCCCGCCTCCGTATCTCCTGGTCGCGTAGTTCAGGCAACTTCCCGCTCCTTTTCAACCCGCCGGATGGACTGCTGCAGCATGTTTGTCAGAGAAACCCCTTCAGGCTTTTTCTCCTCCACCCGCTTGAACTCGACTATTCCGCCCCTGGCCTTGGTCTCGACCAGATCCTGTACCCTGTCCCGGTATTCGTCCCGGTAGGTTGACGGGTCGAAGTCGCCTTCCAGGGCCCGGACCAGTTGCTCGGCCATGGCCAGCTCCTGATCCATGAGTTCGCGCCCCTGGGGCCGGGGAAGGGCCGCGGCATCGATCACCTCTTCGGCGTGAAAAAGCGTGACCAGCGTGATCACACGGCCGTCGGACTGCATGGCTCCGATATACTCCTTGCCCCGCATGGTCCACCGGGCGATCCCCTCTTTCCTGCCCTCACCAAGGGCCCGGGCCAGAGCGAAGTACGCCTGTTCGTTGCCGTCCGGGCTCAAAAAGTAGGGCCGATCATACCACTGGTGGTTCAAAAGGGACGGCTCCACGAACCGGGTCACCGCGATGTTCCGTGATGGTTGGGGCTGGACAGCCTCGAGCTCTTCATCCTCCAAAAGAACAATGACGCCACCTTCGACCTCCACCCCCCGAACGATCTCCTCGAACGGGACAGGCTCGCCGGTTTGGGGGTGGACCATCTTCTGCTTCACCGGGGTGAGGTCCTTTTCGTGGAGCAGCCGGAAGTGGACCTTGCGGTCCTGCACCGCGGAATAGAGCTTCACCGGCACCTCGACTTCTTCAAACCGGATCACCCCCTTCCATATCGCCCGGGCCGCCATCAGGACGCTTCCCCGCAATGGCAATCCGGACAGGTCACCGCTTCTTCCTGCGCATGTGCGGTGCACATCGGACAGACCGGAGCGTCGCACTCCCTGCAGCGATACTCCATTTCATAACTGTAGTGCTGCAGACAAAACGAGCAGGTCTCGTACCCTTCCTCCAGCCACCAGGGCAGTTCTGCGGCATTCATTGCGCTTCCCTCTGGTTTTTCACCCATTTCAACACACTACCAGGATATGGAAAAAAGTCATATCCCGATCTGACCCGTCCGGATCAGAACACTGACAAAGGCGGTGGGTGCTGGATGTTGGGTGCGGAATGTCTGTGACAGCACCGGCCTGCTCTTTCCCTTTTGTACACATTTTGGTTGACCTCACATGGCGTTCTCCTGCTATGAATAAGGAATCTACACTCCAACAATTACAATACGGAGGATTTTTCATGCTCGGAACGGAAAAGCGTGTGCGCACCATGTACGGAGATGAGGTCGAGGGAGAACGACAGTCGGGAATGCCCTTTGCCGATCTCGCGGCCTACATGGCCCTGCTTTTGTCGATCATTGCCCTGATCACCCTGGTCTTCTTTTTCAACCAAAAACCTGAAGACCAGTCCACTCGCCTGGCATCGATACAGGGAAACATGGCCTCGATTTCAGACCGGGTCGCACAACTGGAGGCCCGGAACGACTCCACCAGGGAAGCCTTTCTCGACTCCCAGATCAACGAAGTGGCTGCCACCCTGCAGTATCTCAACAATCAGAACCTGAGCGATGACCAACGCGCCCGCCTTGAGGAACTGACCGCCAGTGGGCAGCGATCCGCCGAACCCGCCGGGGCCCCCCGGTCATCCGAGGAGGATTCGTCCCAAACCCAGCAGAACCCTGCTGGAACCCAATAAAACTACAAAGGGAGGCATCAGCCTCCCTTCCAGACTGTTGAAAAAGCCTCGCTGGCTGCGTTGCTTCAAAAAGCCCAAACCCTCACGTATAATAAATACAGCGATGCTCTCAGTATCTGTAAGGCTCATTCTTCGCCTAACAGCTACAGGTCTTCGGCCTTGGTCTTTTTTCGCGCAGCACTGCTCTCCATCTCCGTAAGGGCTCGTTCCTCGCCCAACGGCGAATGGGTTGCCAGCAAGTTTTTTGAACAGTCTGCAGAATACGACTTTGTCAGCATTCTGAAAGGGAGGCGTCAGGCTACCGGATCGTTTTCCCACCCGGGAACGTCATGACCCGACAAGATCCGAAAACCCTTGCCTTTGTGCAAAGGAGTTCGGCTCCGGAGGTTATTTCGCTTTGGTTGGGAACACCATTTCTCCTCCAAAATAGCCAAGCACCACAACTCCAAGCGCAAGCAGGAGAACCAGTCCCAGATACAGGTAACGTTCCGGGCTGTCCGTCACAGGGCCTCCATAGCGCATCCCCAGAGCCAGCACCTCAATCACGAGCAACACGGCAGTCACAATGAGTTTTTTTTTGACCACCGGTCGGATTTTGAACCGGTAATTCACCCACAGGGTGAAAAATCCCGTGATTATCGCAAAAATTGTAAAGAAAACGCCCAAGACCAGCATGGCCGCCGATGCAAGTTCGCTGGGAAAGCCGAACGCCCCGGGAAAGATGGTATGCATGAGCAGGAAAAAGGCGGCAGCCAGAAAATAGGCTGTGGGGAAATGCACGGTTATGGGATGCGGGTGACGGCGAAGAAGGGGGAAGTGCCTGAAGAGGTACTGGAGGGATTCCGGTAAGCCGCGCCCGGCTTCGCCCTTTTGCAGCACCCCGACCCGTTTCACCCTTTTCGTGGTGAACACTTCCCCCCAATGGGGCGCACTGGCCAGCTGATCGGTCAGGTCCACCCCAGCCTGGTGCATGCGCATATGCGATCCCTTTTTCCACAGCGGGCTTTCCGTAACATCGTACACTCCCCGTTCGAACACGATATACACGGGTCGGCCCTCACGACCGTCGCCTCCAGCGACCTCCTGCATGGTGAATTCCCGTTCCTTATGGGCCAACGTACCCTCCAAAAGCCTTTGTTTTTAATACCATCCGATAGTGTGTGCGGATTGACACCCGGTCGAACTTAGGGAAGCTCCGGTTCGCTGACCTTCTCCTTTGCTTTGCGGTCCTTGATGAACCCTCCGTGGCTGTAGGGCCACAGTGTCCCCCCCCGTTCCCTTAAGGATTGTCTCACTCTGCCGTAGCCTGTCTGTATCTTTGATCTCCCCAGCAGGGCTGCGGTTGCTGCCGCTGCAATTCCTAAAATCACTCCTATTCCAACTGTTCCGCTGGGCATCTTCATATCGCTCTCCTTGAAAGTTGTCGATTTATACATGCTCACCCTATTTCACATTCTATCATGAAAAGTTGTGTCCACAAGATGTATTTCCCTCCTCATTCATCCAGGTGTATCCCAAGAGACCCCCCGGCCAGTGGTGTGATCCAGTCGCGGGCCTTCTCGAGCCGGCCGCCGAAATCGGCTGGACAGAAACTTGGACATCTGCGAAATGGACACTGCAGAAGCTAAGACACAGTGCCCAGATGAAGATGACCTGACCCTGCACATCGTTGCGGCCGGGGCAAACGCTCCGGCTTTTTTCTGTATTCCGGGCTGGAGAGAGGGAGAGCCATAATGTCGGAAGTTCGGATGAACCGGTGGCTTGTCGTCATTGGTGCGGTTTTGATCCAATTGTCACTCGGAGCGATCTATGCCTGGTCGGTTTTTACCCCGGCCCTGCTCGAAGCGGGCTGGTCCAAGGTCCAGACCCAGGTCGTGTTTTCGGTGGAACTCGCCACTTTTGCCATTGTGATGGTCTTTGCAGGCAAGTTGCTCCTCTCCTGGGGGCCGAGGCGACTGGCCGTCACCAGCGGAGTGGTTCTCGGGATCGCATATGTGCTGGCCGGGCTGCTCGGAGCCACGAGCTTCCCGATCCTGCTGGTGTTCATCGGATTGGTCGCCGGGGCTGGCATCGGCCTGGGCTACGTTGTGCCCATTGCGGTGGGCATGCGCTGGTTTCCGGACAAAAAAGGCATGATCATCGGCCTGGCCGTGGCCGGATTCGGGTTCGGGGCCATGGCCTGGGTCAAACTTGCAGGGGAGTGGGGCCACCTGATCTCCGGAATCGGGCTCTCCGGCACCTTCATCGCCTACGGTGTCACCTTTGCAGCCCTGGTCCTGCTCGGAGGCAAATGGATGGTCTTGCCCCCGGAAGGCTGGCTGCCTAAAGGCTACATTCCGCCCGAGTCCGCCGGGTTGTCCGTTTCAAACGGTGCTGTTGTGGAAACAAGCGGTGCGGGACTGCTCAAGACCTACCAGTTTTACCTGATCTTTCTGGCCTTTGCCATCAGCGCCGGGGCGGGGCTGATGTCCATCGGGATCATGAAACTCTATCCCATGGAAGCGCTCACAGCCTCAGGGTATTCCCAGGCAGAAGCATCCATCATATCCGGAACGGCCATGGCCGTGTTCTTCTCCATTGCCAACGGCTTGGGGCGCATTGTCTGGGGCACCCTTTCTGACAAAATCGGCCGCAGGCGCTCCCTCATTCTCATGTGCACCATCCAGGGGTTTGCCCTGTTCGGCTTTCCCGCCCTGGCAGGCAACGAGATGAGCCTCTACTTCGGAGCTGCGCTTATCGGATTCAATTTCGGTGGAAACTTCGCCTTGTTTCCCACCATCACTGCAGACACGTTCGGCACGGTCAATGTGGGTCAGAACTATCCATACGTGTTTTTGGCCTACGGCGTGGGGGGCATTCTCGGACCGATCGTCGGCGGACTTATGGGAGATATGGGCAAGTTTTCCACGGCGTTCACCTATGCGGGAATGCTCTGTCTGATGGGCGGATTTTTCATCGGCGCCATTGAACCCCGCGAACTGTTGCGAACGAAACGGACCGGCTGAAGCCGCCCGGTTCGAGACTGTGGGGAGGTCCCCGGGGACACAGCGACCCGTCCAGCCGCCCCTTTTATCTCCCCTCTTCTTTTGGTTTCTTTTGGTCGGAGTCTGTCCTTCCTTGGGAATCCGGAACAGTTTTCCCCTCAACCAGGCCCTGTCGTTGCCCTGATCTCTGATTCCACGAAAGTCCCGTGTTGAAGGGGCCTCACGGTGGAAAAGGGGAAGGCAAAAAATTATTATTGATTTTCATTATCAATAGAGGGTATGAGCATCGGTATTGTCTATCAATGGTTGATATCTTTCCAAAGGAGGGGACGTATGGCTGAAGACAAATTGAAAAAAATCCTGGCCGCCTGCTGCATGGCCACTCTGATCTCAGGGACAGCGATGCTGTCGTCTTGCACGAAAGCCCAAAGCGGTTGAAGCGGTTGAGGGAAATCCTCCACCAGTGCCGGCGGCACTGGAGACGATCCAAACTCCTCGAACGAAGCCACGGATTCCTCCAAGAAACTTCCTGGCACAAAAGGCGGCAGCGGCTGAGCGTAAGATCCAGGGGTGCGGTCGCACCCCTGCCCCTTACTCCCCTTCTTTCGGGTCATGCATCCCCTGCCCTTGGTCAGGGGCCATATCCTCATGAAACCCCGGACCGTATCGCTCCATAGCCTTCTGGTGCGCGGAACGAAACTCCTGCCACTCCTCCGGGGTGATGACCATGTCCGGACCCGCAATCTCACCGAATCCGCCTACTGAGTCCGGATACGCTCGCTGAAATTCCCCCAAGGTGACCTCCTTGTCACCGTCCTGATCCATGCTCCCGAACGAGCCGAAATGCTCTGCCGCCATTGCACTTGAGCTTACGAGCAAACACATACCCAGCACTGCCCATTTCATCATCATGACTCCTTTGAGTTTTGATACCAAGAATAGCCAACTATAGCAGACTGGGAATAAAATGGGGAGGAGGCAGGATTCGTGACCTAGGGAGACAGAGATTTTCAAAGATAGTTATTGATTTTTATTATCAAAACCGAGTATAGGTATTCATAATCTCGATGGTGATGCAATTTTTTTACAAGGAGAGTACGAATGGCTGACGACAAGCTGAAAAAAATCCTGGCTGCCTGCTGCATGGCCACCCTGATCTCAGGGTCGGCGATGCTGGCGCCCTACCCGGTGCAAGCCCAAAGCGGCTGAAGCGGTTGAGGGAAATCCTCCACCAGTGCCGGCGGCACTGGAAACGATGGACAGGACACCAATTCCACGAACGGAACCGCGGATTCCACCAAAAAGCCCCACGGCACCAAAGGCGGCAGCGGCTGAGCCTAAGCTCCACGGGTGCGGTCGCACCCCTGCCACACGAACCCATTCGGCCCGGAGACATTTTCCGGGCCTTTTTTCCCTTTTTGTGAGATAGTGCGCCATGACCAATTTGTTTCCTGTCTCTTCCCGTTTCCTGACCCAGCAGGTTCGCGATCTGCTCGTCCGGACCAAGGCCCCTGTTTCCACGTGGCCCGACCTTCTGGCCGATCACCCTGAAGAACTCGGTGTCCCGGCCTATCTCGCGGATCTGCTGCGACTGGAGCAGTCCATGAAGGACGCGCAGGAGACCGTGGTTGCCCCCCATACCTCTGGAACGTCCCTGAAGATCAACCCTTCACTGGACGCGATCGCTGTCTCCTGGACCGGCCTTCCCGAGTTTTTGCAATCGGAAAACACCGACCATGAGCCGCAATTCGGAAATGAGACCATTCTCGTCTGGACCCCCCCCGGAAGCGAGACTGTCCGGGTCCGGCCCGCCGGGAAAAACGATCTTTTGGCCCTGAAGATCGTATCCGATGATCTCAATCCAACCGATCTCGCCCGGGAAAACCAGATCCCGGTCGGAGTTCTGGACGGGGCGCTGGCTCGGGCGGTCGGGGAAGGCCTTCTTCTCTCCCCTGCCTCCGCCATAACCCGGCGTCCGCCCAGAATGAACGCAAGCCACGCATCCACCGACCCCTTTGCAACAGCCCGGACCTTCACGCTGCAGTGGCATATCACCCAGCAATGCGATCTTGCGTGCAAACACTGTTACGACCGGACGGACCGGGTCCCTCTGAGCCTTCAAAACGGCCTGGCCGTGCTCGATCAGTTCCGGGACTTCTGCCGCACCAGATTCGTGACCGGCCAGGTGTCCTTCACCGGAGGCAACCCGTTCCTGCACCCGAGTTTTTATGAATTCTACCAGGCCGCATTCGAGCGGCACCTGCAGGTGGCCGTGCTCGGCAATCCCGTCCCTGAAGAGTGGCTGGATCGAATCCAGGTCCACACCACTCCCGCCTTTTACCAGGTCAGCCTGGAAGGTCTTTCCGAGCACAATGATGCCATCCGGGGAACCGGCCATTTCCAGCGGACCATGGACTTTCTGAAGCTGCTTCGGGAGCGGGGCATCCCTTCCAGCGTCATGCTCACCCTCACCAGGGCCAACATGGACCAGGTCCTGCCCCTGGGCGAACTGCTTCGTGGCCGGACCGACGGGTTCAGTTTCAACCGGCTGGCCGCCTTTGGGGAAGGCTCTTCCCTGGACCAGGCCGACCCCGTGGCCTATGCCGCCTTCTGCCGGGAGTATCTGCAGGCGGCCCGGGACAACCCGGTGCTGAACCTGAAAGACAACCTCCTGTCCATACCCCTGCAGGAGGCCGGAAAGGACCAGTTCGGCGGGTGCACCGGCTTCGGCTGCGGCGCGGCGTTCAATTTCGTCTCCCTGCTGTCCGATGGGGAACTCCATGCCTGCCGCAAACTTCCCTCTTCCCTGGGCAATATCTTCGAGACGGGTCTGGGCGATCTCTACGACAGCCCCCTGGCGGAACGCTATCGCCAGGGGTGCACCACGTGCCAGGGCTGTTCGCTCTTTTCCGTGTGCGGCGGCTGCCTGGCCGTGACCGCCGGTTCCGGGCTCGATCCCTTCAAAGACATAGATCCCTTCTGTCCCCTCCGATCGTCTCAGAGCTGAACAGTTTTTTCTCCCTGGGGCGGCGCTTTCTGCCTCAGACCCGATTTTGGCCGGGCACAACTCTCAACTCAAAAGCGTATGATCTTTCCGGGCTTCCTCCAGGTATTCCCTGGCCTTGACCGGCCACTTTTCCGGCTCCCGGGGGGTTGGTTCATCGAGATGGGCCAGAGCGAGCCGGGCGCGAAGGCAGGCCCGGTAGACCATGTAGAACCGGGCAAGCTCCGGTGAAGGGTTGTGACCGATTCCCTCCAGGACCTGCTCCCGGATTGTCCGGCCTACATGGTCTGCTCCGAGCATTCTGCATTCCAGCTGCAGGAAGGTCAGATCGTCGACAATGTCCACACAGCGCAGCAGCAGATTGAACTCCAGGCAGTCGATGATCGCGGGCGGGGAGACGAGGCAGATATGTTCCGGCTTGAGGTCGCCGTGGCCCTCCTTGACCATTCCCTGGTCCACCCGGTCGGCAAGCAGCCCGGCGTTATGGTCCAGAAACCGGTTTACGCTTTCGGCCAGATCATCCACCAGCAGACCGTCGACAGCATGGTGAAACCGGCCGAGGGTTTCCATATTCAGGGCATGTTCACGCCGGAACCGCTGCACATAGGCTTGTCCGTCTATCGGCGCAGGGGGCAGTCCGGCGTAAAATCGTGACAGATGCTCGGCCACTCCGGAAAGCTCTTCCGGAGAGGGGCCGCCGCGGCTGATCACTGCGTCCAGCATTCTCACTTCCGGCAGCCGGCGCATACGCACCAGCCATTCCACGATCCGATTCCCTTCCCCTGTGCTGGAGGGACGCCCGCTGAGATCCAGAGTCAGCGATCCTGAGGGGTGTTCGACAAGTGCGGCAACACCCAGGTAGACATCCGGGGCCAGACGCCGGTTGAGTTGGACCTCGTCCCGGCAGGCGGCTTCGCGCGCATCCAGGGTGGAGAAATCCAGAAACGGGTAGCGTACCGGCTTTTTGAGCTTGTACACCTCTGTGTCCGTGAGAAATACCCAGGCCATATGGGTTTCAACCACCTCCACACGAGTGGTCGGATGGGGATGGAATTGCGGTGCGGAGAGAAACGCGACCTTGCGGCTGATCCCGGTATCAGTATCTGAGATTCTGCCCTGCGGGGATTTCACGAACGCTCCACAACGCTGCCGGCCTGCGGCAAATACAGTCCATGGCTCATGTTCGCGGCCGGCATACCCAAAACAATCACGGGATCTCCATCCATCAGCTGGTGAGTTCGACTATAGAATCATTGTTGTGAAGCTGTTGCATGGCCCTGGCAAAAAGAGGGGCCACGCTGACGATCTCGATCTTCTCGCGCACCCCTTCCGACAGCCGAAATGGCGGAATGGAATCGGTGACGATAATGCGATCGAGGCTGGAATCACCCATGGCCTGATCCGCCCCCTGCATGAACAGTCCATGGGCGGCGTATGCCCAGATGGCTGCAGCCCCGTGGTCCAGACATGTCCGTGCGGCGCGCACCAGAGTGCCCCCGCTGCTGATGAGATCGTCCAGGACGAGGACGGTCGCTCCCTTGACTTCGCCGGCCAGATAGTGGCCCGAGACCTGTCCTGCGCTGCGACGCTTTTCCAGATAGGCACCGCCCACCTCCCGGCCCAACCGCTCAGCCAAGGTTTCCCGAAAGAGCTGAGCCCGTTTGACCCCGCCTGGATCCGGCGAGGCCACGACCACTGGTTCGGCGCCGAGGAGATTTTCAACGTGCCCGGCAAAGAGGTGTCGCGTGTCCAGGTGCACCGTGGGGATGCGAAAGGCATTGTGAAACGCGGCAATATTGTGGGCCACAAGCCCCACAACGCGGTGGATGCCCGCGGCCTCCAGCAGAATGGCCAGATACTTGAGGGTCACAGGATCCCGGGGTTTGGTCATCCGGTCCTTGCGGGCGTACGCCAGGTAGGGGATGACGGCGGTGATCCGTTCTGCGCCATGCTCGTGCAGGGTCCGGGCAAAGAAGAGAAGACGGCAGATCTTGTCGTCCGGACTCAGCCTGGGCCCCCCGTGCAGGCTCTGAATGACAAAGCATTCCCGCCCCCGCACGCTGACCAGCGGACGAACCTTGTATTCCCCGTCCTCGAACTCCCGCTCTTCGTGGGGATCAAGCTCCCTGCCGAGTGCCTGAGCGACCTTTTCCCCGAACTCTCCTGTGGCCTCAAGGGCAAAAATTCTGGATTCCATCCCCTATTTTCTACCCGCCTGGCAGGGTTTGTTCAAGGCCCCTCAGGGCCTGGAACTTGTCTCTTACCAGCTCAGGGTCCGGGTATTGTTTTGAAACAACGCATTTCTCACGAGCTTCGCATTTCCAACCTCCAACCCCTTGAGCAAGTCTTCCCGGTCAACCCCGTAGATCGCCATCCCCATGGGGCAGACCAGGACCGTTCCCCCGTTTTCGACAATACCAACCAGCATTTCCTGGTGGTCGGAAAACCCGGAGGAATTGTTTGTGGAGGCGATGGACGCCGCCCTGTCATTGAGAAAGATCGTAAGGTTATGCCCAAACCCTTGCTGGGTCTTGCTGAAATGAATCGCCATCTTGGCCCGGGGCGGATCATCCGTTGTTATGTTCACAAACAACGGATCATTTTCCTGGGCGTGCGCAAAACTTCCCGTTCCGGCAAACAGAAACACTGCAAGCACCAATTGAATGGATAATCCCGCAAACTTCCGGCTGCATCGCATCGCATCTCTCCTTTTTGTACAGCTTTTCTCTTTCAGATTTTTCTCTGGTGGACAGCATTGCATACCCCTATTTGATCCCCTTGTCCTGCAAATACGCTCCTGCTTTGAGAAAAACATTAAAAAAGCCGCAGCAATGAGGAGTCTCTTGGCCGAAGTATGTCGGATCAGGGAATCAGCACATCCAAATTCCTCTGCAGCTGGAAAATGGGTGGGGATGAAGCCGGGAAGAAGAGGTTCAAACCGGCGAAGATATTTTGGCGCGACGTGCGGGTTCATTCGTCTCAAGCTCCACTGCATCTTCCCTCCATGACATTTCTGTGTATTCCTACACTTTTGTAGGATATTGATTTTCTCTGCAGGAAAAAACCGAAATGGTAACACCCTGAAATCATGACATATGGATATTTGGAACGATCCTTGAGATGGGATGCTGCAAGGAGGACGCCCATGCTTCTGATAGCCATTCTCACTGCTGTACTTTGCACAGCATTCCTTTGTGAGGTTTTGACTGGAACCTCGGCTTCCGCTTCCCTGCCGCATATCGGGTTCGA
>JBKHAV010000009.1:0-49534 GCA_046542715.1 Desulfovibrionales bacterium | reverse complement strand
CGCACAAAAAAACGGCCCCGAAAGGCCGCTTTTCCTGCTCTTTGAAGCTGATCGCCTAGGCGATGGCCGGCTTGGTCACCCTGCCGGAGCGCAGGCACCTGGTGCAGACATCGATACGGCGGACTTCACCGGTCTTGAGCTGCGCCTTGACCTTCTGCAGGTTGGGCAAAAACCGTCTTTTGGTCTTGTTGTTTGCGTGGCTGACGCTGTTTCCGACCTGCGGTTTTTTTCCGCAAATTTCACACTCTCTTGACATGACATCCTCCTCAAGAAGTATCGACTCCTGGCATTGCTTCAGGGAATGAAGTACTATTTCGCTAAAAAAGAATTTGGTTATTTACCTGCAGAAACGGGAAATGGCAAGCCCAAAATCCTTGACAAGGTCAAACCTTAAAATATAGTTACGCCCACGAGAAATCGATATGACAAGACAACGGCTACCCCTTACGGACATCCCGGTTCACGGCCGGGAGTTTTCATTTACGGATCAGTCCATCTGGACAGAGCCTCTGGAGCAGTTCGGATATGATTTCGAAATTCTGAAAGATTTCGAAGGGCATTTGTCCATTCTGCCCCAGAAGAAGAGCTTTCTTATCCAAGGCGGATTCTCGGGAACTGCCAAGCTTCCCTGTGACCGATGCGCGGAGCCGGCCACTGTGGAAATGGACGAGAGCTTTCAGCTCTTCGAAGAGATCCCCCGGGAGGGAGAACCCCAGGGCGACGAGTCCTTTCTCCGCAAAACTGACGGAGAAACTTTTGAGCTGGACATCGCCGGGCTCTTCTGGGAACAATTCGCCCTGGCTCTGCCTTCCAAAGTGCTGTGCACGCTTGCCTGCAGGGGGATCTGTCCCGCCTGCGGCAAGAACCGCAACATCGAGCAGTGCGAGTGTGCTTCCGAACAGGGCGATCCCAGGCTGGCGGCTTTGCGCCATATCAAGATCAAATAATTTGTAAGTCACGGCAACACCCAACAGACGAGGTATATCATGGCAGTCCCCAAGAAAAAAACGTCCAAATCCAAAAAGAACATGCGCCGGTCCCATCATAATGTCGCTACGCCGAACGTGGTCTACTGCGAATGCGGCGAACCCGCGCTGCCCCACCGCGCCTGCCCCCATTGCGGCAATTATCGGGGTCGACAGGTCCTGAGGAAGGAGAATGAATAAACCCGGAAGGATTTGCATTGCCGTGGACGCCATGGGTGGCGACCACGGACAGCAAGTCGTTGTGCCCGGTGCCCTGGCTGCAGCCAGAAAAAGCGATCTGAAGATCATCCTCGTAGGGCAGGAAGCGATTCTGCGCGAGGAACTCGCCAGGCACAAGACCACGGGTCTCGATATCGAGATCCACCACGCCCCTGAAGTGGCCGGGATGGGCGACAAGCCGTCCGAAGTCCTGCGCAAGAAAAAAAACACTTCTGTCCAGGAGGCCTTTCGGCTGGTGAAAGGCGGCACGGCCCAGGGGGTGGTCAGTGCGGGAAATTCCGGGGTTACCCTTGCCAGCGGCGTCTTCACCCTGGGCCGAATCAAGGGCATTGAGCGCCCGGCTCTGGCCAGTATCCTGCCCACGGAAAAGGATCCCCTGGTCCTTATCGACGTTGGCGCCAACGTGGACTGCAAACCGCACCACCTGGTCCAGTTCGGGCTTATGGCCGAAGTGCTTTCCCGGGCCGTCCTGGGTCGGCAAACCCCCCGGGTGGGAATTCTTTCCATCGGCGAAGAAGAGGGAAAGGGCAACACCCAGGTCAAAGAGGCTTTCACCCTTCTGCGCAGCTCCTCACTGAACTTCATCGGCAACATCGAAGGCAGGGACCTGTTCAGCGGCGATGTGGACGTGGTTGTCTGCGACGGGTTTGTCGGCAATGTGGCCCTCAAGGTCATCGAGGGACTGGCCTCCTCTCTGGCCCATGTCCTCAAAAAAGAGCTCAAGAGCAGCCTCTTGTCCAAGCTCGGAACCGTCTTGACCCTCGGGTCGCTCAAACGCTTCAGTCGACATGTCGATTATGCCGAATACGGGGGAGCGCCGCTCCTCGGCCTCAAGGGATTTGCCGTGGTCTGTCACGGAGCCTCCAACGAAAAAGCCATCCGCACCTCGGTTCAGATGGCTGCACAGTTTATCGCCAGTCGAGCCAACGATCACCTCACGGAAGGGCTCAGCGCCAACAAGGATCTCTCCTTTTTCGGCCGCAAGCTCAAATCCTCTTTGAACCGCTCGAGCGAAGCAAATATCTGACCGATTCATCCGGCCGGGCTTTCTGTTCCGAACCACGTAAAAAGGATTATCATGCAAAGGAAATTCGGCATCCGCGGTCTGGGATTTTATGCTCCTGAAACAGTTCTGACGAACGCCGACCTTGAAAAACTCGTGGACACCTCTGATGAATGGGTCAAGAGCCGGACAGGAATTGCCGAACGGCGTATCGTCTCCGAAGGCCAAGGGTGCTCCGATCTTGCATTCGAAGCCGCCCAGATGGCCCTGGACGATGCCGGCATGGAACCTTCCGAACTCACCCATATCCTGGTGGGAACCTTTACCCCCGACCACTACATCCCGAGCTGCGCCTGCATGCTGCAGCACAAGCTCGGCATAACCGGGTGCATGGCCATGGACCTCGGGGCGGCGTGCTCCGGCTTTCTCTACAGTCTTGAGACCGCGCGAGGTATCGTTGCGCTGCACCCTGAAGCCAAGGTCCTGGTGGTTGGAAGCGAGGTGGTCACCTCCCGGATCAATTTCACGGACCGGACGACCTGCGTCCTGTTCGGAGATGCCGCAGGCGCGGTTGTATTGACTGCAGCCGATGACAACTGCTTTGCCTTGGTCGAGGATGTCATTCTTCGGGCCGACGGCAGTCAGAACGGGCTTTTGACCGTGACCGGCGGCGCATCGCTGCACCCGCCCAAACTGCACGGGCAGGTCGATGAGAGCTATTTCGTCCGGATGAACGGTCGGGAGGTGTTCAAACATGCCGTCCGGAACATGGATGCTGCAACCCGGGAGCTTCTGGCTCGAAACGATCTGGTTTCAAAGGATATCGATGTCTTCATCCCACACCAGGCCAACATGCGCATTATCGAGGCCCTTGCAAAACGGATGGACTATCCCCGGGAAAAAATCTACGTGAATCTGGAGCGCTACGGGAACACTTCCGCCGCCTCCATTCCGGTCGCTCTGGCCGAAGCCAGGATAGAGGGGTTCATCCCTTCCCCTTCCACTGTTGTTCTGACCTCCTTTGGCGGCGGTCTCACCTGGGCTTCGGCACTGCTGCGCTTTGTGTAGAGGGGCCGAACATGAACCTGCAACCACAAGGAAGCTGATATGGCGGAACTGGTTAAGACGGCGCTGGTGACCGGGGGATCCCGGGGGATCGGCAGATCTGTGGCCCTGGCACTGGCCCGGGACGGATTTCAGGTCTATCTGACGTATGTCAGCAAACCCGAACTGGCCGAGGCGGTCTGCAGCGAAATCGAGGCCCTGGGCGGAAAGGCCTCAGCCTTCCTGCTCGACATAGGAGATCGGGACGCGGTCTCTGCGTTTTTTGCCGACCAGGTCAAGGGCAAGGTTCAGCTGGATGTCCTGGTCAACAATGCCGGAATGACCAAAGACGGGCTGCTCGTCCGCATGAAACCGGAACAGTGGGACGATATCATCCAGGTCAATCTGAGCGGGTCCTTCACCTGCCTTCAGGAAGCGGCCAAAATCATGATGCGCCAGAGATCGGGCCGAATCATCAATATCTCCTCCGTGGTCGGGCAGTGCGGAAATCCCGGACAGGCAAACTATGTGGCAGCAAAGGCCGGTCTGATCGGGCTGACCAAGAGTGCCGCTCTGGAGCTTGCCCCCAGGGGCATCACCGTCAACGCCGTGGCCCCGGGATTCATCGCCACAGACATGACGGCCGGACTTCCCGAGGAAGCTGCCGGCCAGTTCATGGAGCGCATCCCCTTGAAACGGTTCGGCAGTCCCGAGGACATTGCCGCGGCTGTTTCCTTTCTGGCCTCGGACGGCGCATCGTATATTACCGGACAGGTGTTGGCCGTGAACGGCGGGATGTACATGTAGCCTTGAACTTGCAATTTCTCGAACACGCGGGCATCATCCGGCCGTTTTTTACACAGGTTGAATTGGATGAAAACTGGATACCATTTACGTTTCTGTGGAGGAAAATCATGTCTGTAGAAGAAAAAGTCAAAGACATCATTGTGGAGCAGCTCGGCGTATCTCCTGACGAAGTAAAGCTCGAGTCCGCTTTTGTTGAAGACCTTGGGGCCGACTCCCTGGACCTCACCGAATTGATCATGGCCATGGAAGAAGAATTCGGGACCGAAATCGATGATGACGACGCCCAGAAGATGACCACGGTCAAAGACGCGGTCAACTACATTCAGTCCAAGCAATAGATTCGAACCCGGCGTCCCGGGAAAGCCTCGGGACGTCTTCCCATCTGAAGCGCATGAACACACGTCGAGTTGTCGTTACCGGTCTGGCCGCAGTCACGCCTGTTGGCAACGACCTGGAGACCTCCTGGAAGAACCTGGTCGCAGGCCGATCCGGAATCGGAACCATTACGCGGTTCGACACCACCGGGTATACGACCAGGATCGCTGCTGAGGTCAAGGGGTTTGAATCCGATCGCTACATCCCCCCCAAGCAGGCCAGGCGCATGGATTATTTCACCAGGTATGCGGTGGGATGCGCAACCATGCTCATGGAGCACTCCGGCTGGGTCATGCAGTCTGAAGAAGAGCCTGAGACCGGCGTCATCCTCGGATGCGGATTGGGCGGACTGGAAACCATAGAGAACTTTCACAAGAAGCTCACGGACGCGGGGCCACGAAAGGTATCTCCTTTCTCCATCCCCATGCTGATCGCCAATATGGCTGCCGGACAGGTCTCCATGCTGACCCGGGCCAAAGGGGCCAATCTGGCCACGACATCGGCATGCGCCTCCGGCACCCACGGAATCGGGTACGCGTTTTCCGATATCAAACTTGGACGCAACCACGTCATGATCTGCGGAGGGGTGGAGTCCACCATCGCCCCCATGGCTATCTCCGGCTTCAACGCCATGCGCGCCCTCTCCTGCCGCAACGAGGAACCGGAGCGTGCTTCCCGGCCGTTTGACCGGGACCGGGACGGGTTTGTGATCGGTGAGGGGTGCGGCATGCTCCTGCTGGAATCCCTGGAGCACGCCCTGGACCGCGGAGCACGAATCTATGCCGAGGTGGTCGGGTTCGGCGCTTCTGCCGACGCCTTCCACATGACCGCCCCGGATGAAACCGGTACCGGCATGGCCTTAGCGATGCAGAAAGCGCTCCGTGAAGCCGGAGTCGCCGCAGAAGCCGTGGACCACATCAATGCCCACGGCACATCGACAGCCCTGAATGATGTTTGCGAAACCCGGGCCATCAAGCAAATTTTCGGGAAAAAAGCCCGGTCTATTCCGATCTCGGCAAACAAATCCATGATCGGCCACCTCCTGGGCGGTGCCGGCGGGGTGGAATCCGTGTTCAGCGTTCTGACCATCGACAGGGGCGTGATTCCCGGCACCATAAACCTCGAAAACCCCGATCCCGAGTGTGATCTGGACTATGTGGCAGAGGGTTCCAGAGACATCCCGGTGGAGTATGTTCTCTGCAATTCCTTCGGTTTCGGCGGAACCAACGCCTCACTGCTCTTCAAGCGGTTTGAACGCTAGACCTTTGCCAAGAAAACGGCGAGACTCGTTCCCTGACCACGAACCCGGCTCCCCCGAGCCTGCAAAACATCCGAGCTGATCATGGACCAACTAAAGCAAATCGATCCCCAGGTCGCCAAGGCCATTGCCCTGGAGGAGGACCGGCAAAACAGCAAGCTGGAACTCATCGCCTCTGAGAATTTCACCTCCCTGGCCGTACGGCAGGCCATGGGCAGCGTCATGACCCACAAGTACGCCGAAGGGTATCCTGGAAAACGGTATTACGGCGGATGCGAGTACGTGGACCTGGCCGAAGACCTGGCCCGGGACAGGGCCCTGCAACTCTTCGGGTGCGAGTACGCCAATGTGCAGCCCCATTCCGGCTCCCAGGCCAACATGGCCGTCTACTTCGGTGTGCTCCAGCCCGGCGATACCGTGCTCGGCATGGATCTTTCCCACGGCGGGCACCTGACCCATGGAAGTCCGGTCAATTTTTCGGGCAAGCTGTTCAAGACCGCTTTTTACGGGGTGAACAAAGAGACGGGCACCATCGATTACGAACAGCTCGAGCAGGTGGCCCGCGAAACCAAGCCCCAAATGATCATCGCCGGGGCGAGCGCCTATCCCCGAACCATCGATTTCCACCGGTTCAAGGCGGTGGCCGACGAGGTCGGGGCCAAACTCATGGTGGACATGGCCCACATTGCCGGCCTCATCGCGGTCGGACTGCACCCATCGCCCATCGGGGTGGCCGATTTCACCACCACAACCACCCACAAGACGCTGCGCGGTCCCCGGGGCGGCATGATTCTCTCCTCTGAAGAGCATGGGAAGATGCTCAATTCCCAGATCTTTCCCGGAATTCAGGGCGGTCCCCTGATGCATGTGATCGCGGCCAAGGCGGTTGCCTTTGGCGAGGCCCTCAAGCCGGAATTCAAGACATACCAGGAACAGGTGATCAAAAATGCCAGAGCCATGGCCGCCGCTCTGACCGAAGCCGGGTTTGATCTGGTTTCCGGCGGCACTGACAATCATCTCATGCTCCTTGACCTGACCAACAAGGACGTCACCGGCAAGGATGCGGAAATCGCCCTGGACAAGGCCGGCATCACCGTGAACAAGAACACTGTTCCTTTTGAAACCCGGTCTCCCTTTGTCACCTCAGGTATCCGCCTGGGCAGCCCTGCCGTCACGACCCGGGGCATGAAGGAGGGAGACATGGACAAAATCGTGGCGTGGATCGTCGCCGCCATCGAGTCCAGAGCAAACGACACGAAGCTGGATCAGATCCGCCGCGAGGTCGAGGACTTCGCCAGGACATTCCCGCTGTTTGCTTACTAAAGGGCGGATCCCCGGTTTACCCCGGGAATCCGCACGCCAGGGATTCGGGGCAGGGCTACCTGCCCTTTTCATTTTACCGGAGAGAGACGATGCAAGAACGCCTTTCCTGGCCGGAATACTTCATGCGCATCACCCACATCGTGGCCGAGCGATCCACCTGCCTGCGGCGCCGTGTGGGTGCTGTTGCCGTCAAGGACAGGCGCATCCTGGCCACCGGGTACAACGGCGCTCCCAAGGGGCTTGACCACTGCAGGGAGGTAGGCTGCCTCAGAGACGAGCTGAACATCCCTTCGGGCCAGCGGCACGAACTCTGCCGGGCGCTGCACGCCGAGCAGAACGTGATCATCCAGGCCGCCCTGCACGGCGTGCGCATCCAGGGGGCGGACATCTACTGCACCACGCAGCCCTGCCTCATCTGCACGAAGATGCTTATCAACTGTGGCATCCAATCCATATTCTTTGCAGAAGGCTATCCCGACGAGCTGGCCCGGACCATGCTCGAGGAAGCAGGAGTCCATTTTGAGCGGCTTGTCCCTCCCGGAACCGACGAAGCGTAAGCTCATGCTCCAGGCCGTGTCCCTGGCCAGGCAGGGGAAAGGGGCTGCCGCCCCCAACCCGTGCGTCGGCGCCCTGCTCGTCTCTTTTGACGGGCAGGTGCTGGCCGAGGGGTATCACACCGCCTGCGGGAACCCCCATGCCGAGATCGAAGCCCTTGCCGACGCCCGCAGCCGGGGGGTGGACCCAGCCCAGTGCATCCTCTTCGTTACGCTGGAGCCCTGCAACCACCAGGGCAGGACCCCGCCCTGCACCCGGGCGATTCTCCAGGCGGGCATCAACCATGTGGTTGTCGGACATCCGGACCCCAACCCGGATGTGGACGGTAAAGGAATGGACATGCTTCGAGAGCACGGAGTGCACGTCGAATCCGGGGTGGCCCTGGAAGAATGCCGGGACCTGATTGCGGATTTTCTGGTCTGGAAGACCACGGCCCGCCCCTTTGTCATCCTCAAGCTGGCCTCCACCCTGGACGGCAAAATTGCCACCCGGACCGGGGATTCCTGCTGGGTGACGGGGGAGGCTGCCAGGGCCGAGGTGCACCGGCTCCGCTCCATGGCTCAGGCCGTCATGGTGGGCGGGAGAACGTTTTCCCTGGACAACCCCAGACTGACCTGCCGCATCCCGGATCTCCCGGGCGCGAACGATCCCCTGGCCGTGATCGTCACTTCCCGTCTGCCCCGGCCGGATGATGACCGGCATTTGCTGCGGGATCGACCGAATCGCACCGTTTTCCTGGTCCCGGAATCCGGACTCGACGCCACGCGGCGTTTCGAACTCGAACGGGCCGGGTGCCGGGTCTGGCCGATTCCCTCGGCCTCCACTGGATCCATCGACCTGAGACAAGGATTGGAGCGTTTGCGAAAAGAGCTTGGATGTCTCTTTGTCCTGTGCGAGGGTGGCGGGAAACTGGCCATGTCCATGGCGGAGCAGGCCTGTGTGGACGAGATTCAGCTCTTTCTTGCCCCGAAGATACTTGGAGACGACCACGCGGCGTCTTCCTTCTCCGGCCGGGAGGTTCTCTCCATGCAGCAGGCGCTCGGACTTCGCATCGTGGAATCGAACCCGGTCGGGGAGGATCTTCAGATCATCCTGCGGCCCAGGGAGGCGTAAGCATGTTCACCGGACTGGTGCAGGGCACGGGGAAAGTCCTCCAGAAACGGACAACGGGTCAGGAGACCCGCTTCACCATTACCCCGCAATATGCCCTCGAGGATATTCAGTTGGGGGAGAGCATTGCCGTAAACGGCGTCTGTCTCACGGTTGAAGCCTTTGACAGAACCTCCTTCGAAGCATACGCATCCGCTGAAACCATGAGCAGGACCAATCTCGGTGCGCTCTCCACCGGCTCCAGAGTCAACCTGGAGCGGGCCATGGCCGCCGGAGACCGTTTCGGAGGGCATTTGGTGACCGGGCACATCGACTGCCTGGCCACCGTGGAGACGGTCCGTCCCATTGGTCAATCCAGGCTTTTTCGTCTCAGCTTCCCAGAGGAATTCGGCCTGCTGGTCGTGCCCAAAGGGTCTGTGGCCCTGGACGGCATCAGTTTGACAGTGAACACTTGCACGGCCACGCATCTGGAAGTAAACATTATTCCCGCCACATGGCAGGAGACTACGCTTTCCCTGTGGCAGGCAGGCACAGCTGTGAACATGGAGACCGACATCATCGGAAAATACGTGCAGCGCATGCTCTCTGCCTGGGCCGGATCTGTTGGAACGCAGTCCGGTTCGAACATCGACATGGATTTTTTGCGCAGGCACGGTTTTTAAGAAAAAAACCGAAATTCGAAATTCTAAATGGAGAGAAGAAGAAATTCGAAATTCGAATATCGAAATCCGAAATTCGAAATTCGAAACAAAAGCAGGGAATACAAAGAAAAATTCGAAATTCGAAATTCGAAATCCGAAACAAAACAGGAAATTCAGAAGATAAATTCGAAATTCGAAATTCGAAACGAAAACAGGGAATACAAAGAAAAATTCGAAATTCGAAATCCGAAACAAAAGCAGGAATCCAATAAAAATCCGAAGTTCGAATATCGAGATTCGAAATTCGAAACGAAAACAGGGAAGAAGAAAAAACTTACAAACGAAGATCCAAAATCGAAGACTGACGAACACGATACATCGGTCCTGCGGGACGATTTCTTGTTTCGAGTTTCGATATTCGAATTTCGAGTTTGTTTTTTTTTGAACGCTGTGGAGAAAAAAAATGCCTATCTGCACGCCTGAAGAGGCAATCAAGGAGATCCGCGAGGGTCGGATTCTTATTTTGGTGGACGACGAAGACCGGGAGAATGAAGGCGATCTGACCATTGCCGCGGAACGAGTCACCCCGGAAGTCATCAATTTCATGGCCAAATACGGCCGAGGCCTCATCTGTCTGGCCATGGCCCCGGACTGGATCGACAAGCTCCAGCTGCCCATGATGACCACCAAGAACCAGTCCAAGTTCGGAACCGCGTTCACCGTCTCCATCGAAGCCAGCACCGGTGTCACCACCGGGATTTCCGCCTTTGATCGGGCAACGACCATTTTGCAGGCCGTGGCAGACGACGTCACACCGGACGATATCGCCACGCCGGGACATGTCTTCCCTCTGCGGGCCCGCCCCGGCGGGGTTCTCGTCCGCGCGGGCCAGACCGAAGGAAGCGTCGACCTGGCCCGCCTCGCCGGGTTGAAGCCGGCCGCCGTGATCTGCGAGATCATGCGAGATGACGGCAACATGGCCCGGATGCCTGATCTGGAAATCTTTGCCAAAGAACACGGCCTGAAAATCGCCACCATCGAGAGCCTGATCCGGTACCGTTCCAAATTCGATTCCCTGGTTCACGCCGTGGCCACGGCCAAGATTCCCACTCCTTTCGGGGATTTCAATGCTGTGGCGTTTCAAAGCGACATCGAGGAGTACACCCATATCGCCCTGGTCAAGGGAGAGATCACCGAGGATGATCCGGTCATGGTCCGCGTCCACAGCCAGTGCCTGACCGGAGATGTGTTTGGATCCCTGCGCTGCGACTGCGGGCTGCAGCTCCAGGCAGCCATGCAGATGGTTCAGGAGGAAGGCAAGGGGGTCATCCTGTACATGCGTCAGGAAGGACGGGGCATTGGTCTGGCCAATAAGATCAAGGCGTACAGTCTCCAGGACCAGGGAAAGGACACGGTCGAGGCCAACCTGGAACTCGGGTTCGCCCCTGACCTTCGCGAATACGGCATAGGGGCCCAGATCCTGGTCAATCTCGGAGTGTCCAAGATGCGGCTCATGACGAACAACCCCAAAAAGATCGTCGGGCTCGAAGGCTACGGCCTCGAAGTCGTCGAGCGGGTCTCCATTGAACCCCCGTCATGCGTTGAGAACGAGTGCTACCTGCGCACAAAGAAAGAAAAGATGGGACACCTGCTGGAACTCAAAAACGAACTCAAATCCTCGGAGGGGAAGTAAATGCTGGGAGTGAAGACGATAGAGGGGAAACTTCAGGCAGAGGGACTCAAGTTCGCCATCGTGGCCAGCCGGTTCAATGATTTCATCGTGGACAAGCTCGTGGGCGGAGCCGTGGACTATCTCCTGCGCCACGGCGCCAAGGAGGACGATCTGACCCTGATCAGAATACCGGGTGCCTTTGAAATGCCCCTGGTGGCCAAAAAGCTGGCAGAAAGCGGCACCTACGACGGCATCATCTGCCTGGGAGCGGTCATTCGGGGAGCCACTCCCCACTTTGACTATGTGGCCTCCGAAGTGTCCAAGGGGCTGGCCAGTACATCCCTTGAAACCGGCGTTCCCGTTGGGTTCGGCGTGTTGACCACCGACTCCCTGGAACAGGCTATCGAGCGGGCCGGGAGCAAAGCGGGCAACAAGGGCGTGGAAGCGGCAGCAGCGACCCTTGAAGTCATTCGGGTTCTCAACCAGCTGTAGATGATGTCGGAATCAAAAAAAGGATCCCGCAGAAAGGGGCGCCAAAAGGCGTTTCAATGTCTCTATGGGTTTGATTTCGCATCCGGCGGCAGGCGGGGAGACCTCATGCGCAGCTTCCGCCATTTTGTCGAATCCGACGAATCCGTGACCGAGCTTGAACGCACCTTTGCCCTGGAACTGGTCACCGGCGTCATGGACCAGCGCGAAGAAATCGATTCGGTGATCACGACCCACTCCCGGCACTGGCGGCTGGAGCGCATCGCCAAGGTGGAACTCGCAATCCTCAGGATCGCCGTTTATGAGATGGTCTACCGACCGGACATACCGCCCAAGGTCTCCATCAACGAGGCGGTGGAACTCTCCAAATCCTTTGGGGACGAGAACTCCAGAAGCTTTATCAACGGCATTCTGGACGCAGTGGCCAGGTCGGTCCAGGGCTGAGATTTCATTCCGAGAATTCGACTGCACAGGCATTCAACGAATCATTCCGGCAGACAAGGACTTCAGATGGAACGATACGATCCCGAGTTTATCGAAACACGATGGCAGAAGCACTGGACACAAAACCGGTTCTTCACCGCTGCAGTGGATGCAAAAAAGGATCCCTACTATGTCCTGGAGATGTTCCCCTACCCCTCAGGGAGGATTCACATGGGACACGTGCGCAACTACTCCATCGGCGACGTGGTGGCGCGCTTCAAGCGAATGCAGGGGTTCAATGTCATCCACCCCATGGGCTGGGACGCGTTTGGCCTGCCCGCGGAAAATGCAGCCATCAAAAACGATACTCACCCGGCCAAATGGACCTATGAGAACATCGCCACCATGCGTACCCAGCTCAAACGTCTGGGGTACTCCTACGACTGGGATCTGGAGATTGCCACCTGCCATCCGGAGTACTATCGCTGGGAGCAGCTCTTTTTTCTCAAGTTCCTGGAAAAGGGGCTGGTCTATCGAAAAAAAGCTCCGGTAAACTGGTGTCCGACCTGTCAGACGGTCCTGGCCAACGAGCAGGTGGAAGAGGGGCTCTGCTGGCGCTGCGATGCGACCATCGAGCAGATGGAACTCTCCCAGTGGTTCGTGCGCATCACTGCCTATGCCGAAGAACTCCTGGAGTTTCTGCCCAAGCTTTCCGCAGGATGGCCGGAGCGGGTCCTGACCATGCAGGAGAACTGGATCGGAAAATCCATCGGCGCCGAAATCACCTTTCCCGTTGAGGGTGAGGACCTGGGCATCACGGTCTTCACCACCCGCCAGGACACCCTGTTCGGCGCCACCTTCATGAGCCTGGCTCCGGAACACCCCATGATCGATATGCTGATCCAGGGGCAGGAGCAGGCCGGGGCCGTGCTGGACTTTGTCAAACGGGTGCGCACCATGGACCGGAGGGTCCGCGCCGCCGATGACATGGAAAAGGAAGGGGTGTTCACCGGCCGCTTTTGCATCAACCCCATGAACGGACGGCGCATGCCCGTTTATGTTGCCAACTTCGTGCTCATGGAGTACGGGACCGGTGCTGTCATGGCAGTACCGGCCCACGACCACCGCGACTTTGAATTCGCCCGAAAATATGACCTGCCTGTGGAGCCGGTCATCCACCCCCCCGGACAGACCCTGGATGCAGCCGAAATGACCGAGGCGTTCACCGGCAGCGGCATTCTGGGCAATTCCGGGCAGTTTTCCGAGCTTCCCAATGAAGAGGCCAAGGCCACAATCGCCGACTTTCTCGAGGAGCACGCACTCGGCAAGCGCTCCGTCCAGTACAAGCTCCGGGATTGGAACATGTCCCGGCAGCGTTACTGGGGAACTCCCATTCCGGTCATCTACTGCGACACCTGCGGCATTGTCCCTGTTCCTGAACATGACCTTCCGGTGGTACTGCCCCTGGATGTGCGCACCCGGGCCGACGGCCGCTCACCATTGCCCGACTTCGAGGAATTCTTCCGGGTGGACTGCCCCAAATGCGGCAGCCCGGCCCGCCGGGAAACAGACACCATGGATACCTTTGTGGAATCCTCCTGGTATTTCGCCCGGTACACCTCCCCCCGACTGGACAGCGCCCCCTTTGATCCGGAGTCCGTGCGCTACTGGTTGCCTGTAGACCAGTATATCGGGGGCATCGAGCATGCGATTTTGCACCTGCTCTACTCCCGATTTTTTGTAAAGGCTCTGCGGGACCTGGGGTATCTGGAGCTGGACGAGCCCTTTGCCAACCTGCTCACCCAGGGCATGGTGCTCATGCACGGGGCCAAGATGTCCAAATCCAAGGGCAATGTGGTCGATCCCGATGCCATGATCAGAAAATACGGGGCTGACACGGTTCGGTTGTTCTGCCTTTTTGCCGCTCCTCCTGAACGGGATTTGGAATGGAGCGAGTCTGGAATCGAAGGCGCGCACCGTTTTCTCAACCGGCTCTGGCGACTTGTCCAGGACCACATGAGCGATCTCGCTCCGATTGCACCCTGCGCCGATTTTTCCGGGATCGAACTTCCCGAAACGGCCAGGGAAGTGCGCCGCAAGGAGCATGAGACCGTGAAGAAGGTCGGGGACGACATCACCAATCGCTTCCAGTTCAACACGGCTATTGCCGCGATCATGGAGCTGATCAACGTTCTCTACGGAGCCAAGGACGACCTGGTGAAGACCCCGGAAGGACGAAAAGTCTTCTCGTCCGCCCTCTCCAGCACCCTGGCAGTGCTCTCCCCGGTGGCCCCGCACATTTGTGAAGAGCTTTGGGCCCTGACAGGCCACCAGACCACTTTGGCCGGACAGCTCTGGCCCGAGTACGATCCGGGCGCCCTGGAAAAAGAAACCGAACTGGTGGTGGTTCAGGTCAACGGCAAACTCAGGGGACGCATCGAGGTCCCCTCGGATGCGGACGTTCAAAGCGTTCAGGAACAGGCGCTGCAGGACCCGAACGTCACCAGGCATCTTGAGGGGCTCTCCATCAAGAAAGTGATCGTGGTCCCGGGGAAGCTGGTCAATGTGGTTGCCAGGTAGAGCGGCCGTTCTCCTGCTTTTCGTCCTGCTGACCGCAGGATGCGGCTACCATTTTGCCGGCACCACCCCGCTTATCCTTCCGGAGGGGGTCAGAACCCTTACCATCAGCAGGGTCAACAACCCGACCATCCTGCCCTGGATCGGTCCGGAACTGCGAAACTCGGTCTGGGACGAAATCTCCCGCAGGTCCGAAGCAGTCCTTAAGGACTCTGGTGGGGCTGAAGCTACCCTGGAAATGGATATCGTCCGGTATTCGGCCTCCACCCTGCTCGAAGGCCGCAGCGAGCAGACGGTCAAGTCACAGGTGGTCCTGGTCGTGGATGGCCGGCTCGTTCGCAGGGGCGGGGGCGTGGTCTGGTCCTCCGGACCGGTGACCGTAAATGAAACGTTCGTTTCCGAGGGCCAGGAGCGGGAGGCTGCGGAACTGGCGGTGCAAAAGGTCGCCCGCCGGATCGTCGACCGGCTGGACCGGTCCTTTTAGACCATGGCCGGCATGAGACCAGGATTTTCCTTTTATGTCTGTCCGGATTCCCGAATCCTGAAAAAACGTATTCAGCAGGACATCGAGCGCACAGGCACTGTCTGGCACAACCAGGTCTTCTGGGCCGACGAAATCCTGCCGTCCGCCTATTGGGAAGCCTTGACCCTCCCCGGGCTGTTTGGTGACAGCCGAGTCGTGATTCTTCGAAAGGCCGAACATCTCAAGACCGAAGATTGGGCCAAGTTCGTGCCGATTCTCAACCGCTTTTCCACACATATCTGGCCGATTTTTTGCCTCGAAGGCGAGTGGAACAGAAATCAGCCGGCAATACCTGCTGCCCTGTCCAAACAGAAGTTCTGGAAGGTGGCCCAGGAAAAGTCCTGGACCTGGACCTCACCGGGACTCACCCCCCGGGACATACCCGGGATATTGAAACAATGGGCCGCCGGCCACGGCCTCACCTTTCCACCGGGAGTGCTGGATATTTTTGCCCGGACTCTTCCCCTGGACGGGTCCGCCCTCTCTGCTGAACTGGAAAAGATCCGTCTCTCGCTCCAGGGCCGCACAACCCTTGATCCCAAAGATCTCCAGCACGTGACCTTCCATCAGGAAGTGGACATCTTTGCTTTTCTGGACGCCATGGTCCGCGCAAAAGCCCCCTTTGATGTCTGGCAGAAAGTCCTGGCCAGCCAGGTGGGATCGGACTCCAATCTCATCTTCCCCTTCCTCAGCCTGCTCATGCGTGAGTCCCGTATCCTCTGGCAACTGGCCGTTGGCGACGAAGACCATGTCCGGCTGCCACCCTCGATCAAAAGTTCCAAGCGGGAGCTGGCCCGCAACCTGGGGCTGGAAAAGCTCTCCCGCATCTGGGACCTGGGGCTGGAAAGCGAATCCGGCATCAAGAGCGGGCGTTTTTCTCCGGACCAGGCCCTGGAATACCTGGTCAGCAGCCTGAGTCTTCTCCTGCGCACCCCCTAGCTCTTGCCCTACCTTGTTCTCACATCGAGACTGTATTAGGTGAAAATGCAGTCAGGAGAATCGGTTATCCATTCTCCTGACGTGGCGCTGTTCGGCCCGCCTTTGCAGGGTATTCACGAGAATTGGACAGTGCACCCGGATTCCCCCGGAAAATAAGGAATTTTTAGCGGACGGGGGTTGCCCCTCCAGGAAAACGTGCCTATTATGAGCAATCATCCGCATTATCTCGGCCACAGAAAGCGGTTGAAGCGGCGGCTGGTCCAGAGCCCTTCCCTGCTGGAGGACTATGAGATCCTTGAAATGCTCCTCGGGTATGCACTTCCCCGAAGGGACACCAAGCCGCTGGCCAAGGAACTCCTGAACCGTTTCGGGAGCCTGGCCGCGGTCTTGACGGCCCGGGGTGAGGAGCTTCGCTCCGTGAGCGGATTCGGACCCGGGCTGGAAACGTTCTGGGTTCTCATGCGCGAGTTCTGGGCCAGGTTTCATGACGGCCCTTTGCGCTCCAGGGAAGTGGTGGACAGCCCCGACAAGGTGGCCCTTCTGGCCAGAGCCAGGATCGGGTTTTCCGAAACAGAGGAGTTCTGGCTGGCGCTGGTGGACAATAAAAACCGGCTGATCGCCTTTGAGCGGATCAGCCTGGGAACGGTGGACCAGGCCCCTGTCTACCCGCGGGAGATCCTCACCGCGGCCATCCGGCACAAGGCCAGCGGGATGATCCTTGTCCACAATCATCCCGGGGGCGATCCCGGTCCTTCCCGAGAGGACACCGGCATGACCGAGCGTATCAGCACTGTGGCCAGGGAAATGGGGCTCAGGGTGCTGGATCATATCATTGTCGCGGAAAACAAGTATTACAGTTTTCAGGAAATGGGACTGCTCAATTCAAACGGATAGCGAGACACGAAGGAGTTCTTCGATGGTCAAAAGCCTGCATTGTGTCATTTCCGGCAAAGTTCAAGGCGTCAACTTCCGAGCCGACACCCAAAGCTACGCCAGCAGTTTCGGGATCACCGGATGGGTGAGAAATATCAGCGAAGGCAAAGTCGAAGTCCTCGCCCAGGGCGATACGGAAAAGTTCGATGAACTCAAGAAATTCCTTCTCCGCGGCTCTCCCCTGAGCAGAATCGAAAAGGTGGAATGCGAGCAGATCGACTACGACAAGGCATACAGCACCTTCGAAATCAGGTAGTTTTTACCTTCTTGTCATCAGCCCTTTCCTTATCAGGGGACGGAACACTTTCCGCTGCCCCTCAAGGTTTTTTTTTTTGCTTTTTATCAATGCCGTTTCTCTGGTAGGAGTACACTATGAGCGACAACAAAAAACCAGGCAAAGACCTCCTCGAATCCGAGGAGACATACAGTGAAGAGGAAAATCTGATGGTGGTCGAAGAGCCCGGCGGGGACCAGCAGGAAAAGATCATGGACATCCCGGATGTCCTTCCTCTGCTCGCGGTTCGCGACATCGTGATTTTCAACTACATGATCCTGCCCCTCTTTGTGGGCCGGGAAAAATCGGTTCAGGCGGTAGACGATGCGCTGAACAACAATCGGTATATCCTCATCTCCACCCAAAAGGACGAAACCGTGGAGGAGCCCGGCAAGGACGATCTCTACCAGGTCGGGACCGTGGCCATGATCATGCGTATGCTCAAGATGCCGGACGGCCGCCTCAAGGTCCTGGTGCAGGGACTCTCCCGGGCCCGGATCAAGCGGTTCATCCAGGAGGATCCTTTTCACAAGGTGGAGATCGAACCCCTCCTGGAACCGGAGGTGGGCGAGTTCAAACCCGAGGAAGAGGCCCTGATGCGGGCTGTGAAGGAGCAAAGCGAAAAGATTCTCTCGTTGCGCGGCATGGATGCCTCCGAAATCGTGGCCGTGCTGCAAAGCGTTGACGAACCGGGCCGCCTGGCCGACCTCGTTGCCTCCAACCTGCGCATGAAGCCGGAAGAAGCCCAGGAGATCCTGGAATGCCAGAATCCCATCGAACGGCTGACGCTGGTCAACACCCAGTTGGGCAAAGAGGTCGAAGTGGCGTCCATGCAGGCCAAGATCCAGTCCATGGCCAAGGAAGGGATGGACAAGGCTCAGAAGGATTTCTTCCTCAGAGAGCAGATGAAGGCCATTCGCAAGGAACTTGGGGAGACCGGCGAGGAGATGGACGAGTTCGAGGAACTGCGCGAGGCCATCGACAAGGCCGGGCTGCCCAAGGAAGTCAAAAAGGAGGCGGAAAAGCAGCTCTCACGACTGGAGAACATGCACCCGGACTCCTCCGAGGCAACGGTCATCCGCAGCTATCTGGACTGGATCGTCGAACTGCCCTGGAAAAAAGTTTCCAGGGATCAGCTGGACATCAAGCAGGCCAAGACCATCCTCGACGAGGACCATTACAACCTGGAAAAGGTCAAGGAGCGTATCCTCGAATACCTCTCGGTGCGCAAGCTCAATCCGAAGATGAAGGGTCCCATTCTCTGTTTTGTGGGTCCTCCCGGCGTGGGCAAAACCTCCCTGGGAAGGTCCATCGCCCGGGCCATGAACCGCAAGTTCCAGCGCATGTCCCTTGGCGGCATGCGCGACGAAGCCGAAATCCGGGGGCACCGCAGGACATATATCGGGTCCATGCCCGGTCGGATCATCCAGTCCATCAAGGACGCCGGAACCCGCAATCCCGTGTTCATGCTCGACGAAATCGACAAGGTGGGCACGGATTTTCGCGGGGATCCCTCCTCCGCGCTTCTGGAGGTCCTGGACCCGGAACAGAACTACTCTTTCACGGACCACTACCTGAATGTTCCCTTTGACCTGTCCAAAGTCATGTTCGTCTGCACCGCCAACGTCCTGGACACCATCCCCTCGGCGCTGCGGGACCGGATGGAGATCATCCGCATCCCCGGATACACGGAACAGGAAAAGGTCAAGATCGCCCGACGCTATCTCCTGCCCCGGCAGATCAAGGAGAACGGGATCGAGGACATCAAGCTCGAAATGGGCGACAAGACCCTGGCCAAGATCATCCGCGAATATACCCGGGAAGCCGGCATGCGCAATCTCGAGCGGGAGATCGGCTCTGTCTGCCGCAAGGTCGCCAGAGCTGTGGCCGAAGGCAAGAAAGGACCGTTTCGGATCAACCCGGCCCAGGTTTCGAACTATCTCGGCGTCCCCACCTATCTCGAGGATCAAAAGGAGCAGGAGCTGCCTCCCGGGGTTGCCGTGGGACTGGCCTGGACCCCTGTAGGAGGTGAAATTCTGCATGTCGAGGTGAGCGTCATGCCCGGTAAGGGCAAGCTGATTCTCACCGGACAGCTGGGTGATGTCATGAAGGAGTCGGCCCAGGCCGCGCTGTCCTATGCCAGGGCCCGGGCCGACAAGCTGGGGCTGGACGGGGATTTCAGCGACACAAAGGACATCCATATCCATGTCCCTTCCGGCGCTACCCCCAAGGACGGTCCGTCCGCCGGTATCACCCTGGTCATGGCCCTCTTGTCCGCCCTGACCAACAAAAAACTGCGCTCCGATCTGGCCATGACCGGAGAGATCACGCTGCGCGGGCGGATCATGCCTGTGGGCGGCATCAAAGAAAAAATCCTGGCCGCAGTTTCCGCCGGTATGACCCGGGTGGTCATCCCGGCCCAGAATGAAAAGGATTTTCAAGAGGTTCCTGCAGAACTCAGGCGCAAGCTCAAGGTCACCACGGTGCACAACATCGACGAGGTCTGGCCCCTGGTCCAGGAAGAGGAAGCCGGTACGTCCGAAGCCCCGTAAAGACGATTCCCTGCACACATACAAAAAAATCGCGGATCAGCAATGATCCGCGTTTTTTTATGGCGCTGTGGCTTCAGCCGCTTCAGGGAAGAAGCTTTTTGGACTGCAGCCCGGCAACGAGTTCCTTGCAATCCCGGGCCAGAAAATCCGGGCTGTGTCCGGCGAGTTCCTCCAGGGACATATTGCCGCTGGCCACGGCACCGCTCAGGCACCCGGCCCGTCGGGCGGTCTGAACGTCGATGGGGTGGTCGCCCACAACCAGGGCCTTTGCCGCTTCGACGCCGAGCCGATCCAGGGCGGCCTTGACGTGAGCCGGATCGGGCTTTGGCCGCGGGACACTGTCCCGGGCCAGAAAGGTATCGCAGCAACGTTCGATATCCGGAAAGACGTTCTTGACCGCAGCCGTTGAGTTGCGGGTGATGATTCCGACCTTGAGCTTCGCGGCAAGGAGCAGGGCCAGAATTTCCCTGGTGTCCGGAAACAGCCGGCCGGTCCTGGCCGCTTCAAGTTCCATGGCCGTGATCAGCAAACGTCCCCGGGAGTGGAACTCGAGGCCGGTGGCTGTGTCCCTGCTGCCGATCCGCTGTGCAAGAACATCCAGCCATTCGAGAACGGGAAGTCCGTCGCTTTCCGGCACTTCCTCCAGAAAGGCGCCGGCCAGGGCGCCTAACCTGCGCTGCATCAGGCCGAAATCGAGGTTCAGCTCGGCAAGGGTGCCGTCGAAATCAAAAATAACGGCCTGGATACCGGAGGTCTTCCTGGTCACTTTCGGTCCCCTTCCGTTTCAAAGAGGACCAGATATTCCTGGTTCCCCTTGGGACCGGTAATCCGGGACGGGATCACACCGCAACAGGTGAATCCGAGTTCCTGCTCGCCGTAACTGACGATCTTTTCAACAGCCCTCTGCCGCAGCTCCGGACTCGTGACAACCCCGCCCTTGCCCACGGCTTCGGGACCGAGTTCGAACTGCGGCTTGACCAGTGCGACCACCTGCCCCCCCGGCTTGAGAAACTGGGCGCAGGCCGGTAGGATCAGCTTCAGCGAGATAAAGGAGCAGTCGACAGTGATCAGATCCACCAGTTCCGGCAGGAGCTCCGATCCTGCATGGCGCAGGTTCACCCCCTCCATGCTGACCACCCGGCAGTCCGCCTTCAGCTTTTCATGCAGCTGATTGCGGCCCACGTCCACGGCATAGACCCGGGTGGCCCCGGATTGAAGCAGGCAGTCCGTGAACCCGCCGGTGGACGCTCCTGCATCCAGGCACACCACCCCCTGCAAATGGAGACCAAAGTGTTCGATGGCGGTGAGCAATTTTTCACCGCCCCGGCTGACGAACCGTTCCGGGTCTTCGAGGTGCAGGGCTGTGTCCGGGGCGAGTTGCTGACCCGGCTTTTCCACCCGGGTAAGAGTCGTATCCCGGCGGATAGAGACCTTCCCGGCCATGATCAGCCGTTTGGCCTTTTCCCGGCTTTCGGCAAGTCCCGCCTCATAGAGAACCTGGTCGGCGCGCTTTTTCTTTGACAAGGTCACCTTATTTTTTGGCAAGCCCGAGCTTGCGAACCACATTTTCCGCTGCCTTGCGGGAATATTCCTCTGGAGACAAACGGTCCCTCTCCTCTGGGGTGATGACGAGCTGGGGATGGTTGGACAGGTCGGGGTCCGGGGTGACCTCGAATTCCGGGGGAAGGGTATTTTGGAAGTACATGGTTTGAAAATCCACGAATTTCAAGTGATGCGCCGTGGAATCCAGAATGCAGAGTTCGTCGCGTTCGACCAGTCCCAGCTCCCGGGCCCTCCTGGCCCCGGCAAAGCTCTCGCCCCCCTGGGTGCAGGCGATATGCCCGAACCGGTTGGCCAGGATCATGGAGTCCATGATCTGCTGCTCCGTGACCTGGATGACCTGGAAGGACCCTTTGCCGCCCAAATCTTCGTACTGCTGTGCAAAATGCCTGACCCGGGGAAAGGAGACTGGGTTGCCGATCATGGCCGCCTGGGCCACGCTGGGCCGGACCCTAACCGGCCGGTACTTTCGCGCCCCGGGTTCGTCCACCGCATAATAGCGGTACACGGGATCGGCATGATGGGACTGGACCCCGAACATCCGGGGCAGTGCATCGATAATCTCCAGCCGGTGAAGCTTGAGAAATCCAGACATGATTGCGGTGATGTTTCCCGCATTGCCGATGGGCACGAACACGCACTTGTCGCGCAAATCCCAATCGAACCACTGGGCCACTTCAAAGGCGTAAGATTCCTGGCCCAGAATGCGCCAGGCGTTCTTGGAATTGAGCAGGGCCACCCGGAAATTGTCGGCCAGATACTCCACCACCCGCATGCAGTCGTCAAACACACCAGGCACCTCCAGCACAGTGGCGCCGGATCCCAGGGGCTGGGAAAGCTGCTGAGGGGTGACCTTGCCGTGGGGCAGAATGACCACTGATTTGATGCCCCGGCCCACGTAGGCGCCGTAGAGGGCTGCAGCCGCGGAAGTGTCCCCGGTGGAAGCGCAGACCGTGAGAATCTCGTCCCATCCCTTTTCCCGAATCAGAGAGTTCAGATAGGAAAAGGCGCAGGCCATGCCCCGGTCCTTGAACGAAGCGCTGGGGTTTTGTCCGTCGTTCTTGTAGGCCGTGTTCAGATGCGATGCAGCGGCAAGCCCCGGACTGGAGTGAATGATGGGAGTGTTGCCCTCCCCGAGGAAGACGATGTCCTGCTCCTCGAGCATCGGGGCCATGAGTTCGTAAAACCGGAAGATCCCTCGCAGCGCGGTCCTCTTGGTTGCGGCCCGGTCGTCGAAAATCGCTCTCCAGGTCTTTCCCGGGACTTTCTTCAGGTCGTCGAAATCCAGGTTCTCGAGCAGGAAGACGCCGCTACAGTCAGGGCATGTATAGTACAGCTCGTCAGCAGGATACCGCCTGCCGCATCCGAGACAAACATATTCCATGCGGCCGCGGTGGGTGGGGAAATCGTTTTTCATGCGTAACTTCAACCTTCTTGCCGTTCGCGGCGTAGATGGTGGAAAATGGGAAAAGAGTTTTAAGTGTTATGTTTTAGGTGTTAAGTTTTACGTTTTAGGTGTTAAGTTTTATGTTTTAGGTGAAGAAAAAAGTAAATGGACACAAAATTGCCTCTGCATACGGCCATATCACTATCCCTGCCTTTCCCTAACACCTCACACCTAAAACCTAAAACTTCTTCTCTTACCCCGGCCATATCCTCGGAATGCTGAGGGCCAGCATGAATATGCCGATCCCCAGTTTGGCCACGAGGCCGAAAAACTTGCCCCACATGGCGCCCCAGGCAGCCTGGCGGGCCTCGGCCCAGGTCCGCTCACAGCATCGTTCGACAACAAGTGCTCCGGCGTACGCGCCAGCCATTGCGCCCAGCAGCGCACCGATCCCGAAGAAAAACGGCATGCCAAGAATGCCCCCGGCGATTGCCCCAACAAGGGCGCCCCATCCTCCCTTGGAGGACCCCCCGTACCGCCTGGCACCGAAATACTGGCTGAAGAACTCCAGGATTTCGCCGATCAGGGCCAAACCGAGCAGCACGGCCACGAATCCCCAGCCCCAGTTCGCCTCCGGCTGAAGGAAACGCCAGATGGCGATCAACCCGAGTATAACCCAATTCGCAGGCAGCCCGAACACATGCAGCGCCAGGAGGGCGACGAGAAGGAGGATGAAAAGGGAGGCGAGGACGAATTCCATGGTTCGTGAAGTGTCAATGGCTAGGGGAACGCTCGCATCCGCCTGCTTGCTGCTTGCTGCTTGCTGTTTGCTCTTTCATTCGCCAATTCGCCAATTCGCAATTCATAAATTCACAATTCGCAAATTCGCTAATTCCCATTACATCCCATTCGTCCGTTCATCCAGCACCCGCTGAGCCTTGCCTTCGCTTTTGGGCAGGGAATTGTGTTCCACGAGTTCCACCCGGGGGGTGATCAGGATTTCGTCGCGCAGAAATCGGGCGATTTTCTGCTGCAGTCCTTTGAGGACCCGCATGTCCTCGACAAAAAATTCTTCCTTGATCTCCACCTTGATGCGCATCTGATCGAGATGACCCTCGCGCTCAAGAACGATCAGATAATTCTGCCCCACCTCGGGAACGGCCATGAGCACGCGTTCGATCTGCATGGGGTAGATGTTCACTCCCTTCAGGATGATCATGTCGTCGGCCCGGCCGAGGATGCGGTCGAATCGCTTGTGCACCCGCCCGCACTCGCATTCTCCAGGGATATACCTGGTCAGGTCCCGGGTGCGGTAGCGAATGATGGGCATCCCTTCACGGGCCAGGGTGGTCAGGACCAGCTCGCCCACCTCGCCTTCCTCCACCGGTTCCTGGGTTTTTGGATCCAGGATTTCAATGAAATAGGCATCCTCCCAGATATGCATCCCGTTTTGAAAGGGGCACTCAAAGGCCACGCCCGGACCGTTCATCTCGGAAAGACCGAACGAATTGTACGCCTTGATGCCGTAAAGGTCCTCGATGCGCTGCCGGGTCTGCTCCGAATGCGGCTCCGCCCCGATCAGAGCGATTTTCAACGACAGCTCCTCTTTGGGGTCCAGCCCCATCTTTTCGAAAACCGTGTACAGGTGCAGGGCATAGGAGGGGATAATGTGGATGACAGAAACGTTGAAGTCCTTGAGCAGCTTGATCTGGCGCTTGCTGTTCCCGGCCCCGGAAGGGATGGTCAGACAGCCCAGCCGTTCGGCACCATAATGGATGCCGAGGCCACCGGTAAACAGTCCGTACCCGCTCATGTTCTGAAACACGTCCCCGGGCCTGACCCCGACCATGTGCATGCACCGGGCCATGAGGTCCGCCCAGATGTTCAGGTCGTTTTGGGTATGCATGATCACGGTGGGGTCCCCTGTGGTTCCAGAGGAGGCATGCAGCCGGACCATCTTCTCCAGGGGCTGGGTCAACATCCCATAGGGGTATTGACTGCGCAGGTCCTCTTTGCTGGTCAGGGGAAGCTTCCTGATGTCGTCGAGGCTTTGGATATCCCGAACCTTGAGACCGGATTTGGCAAACTGGTCCCGATAAAACGGAGAGCTGCTGGCCTGGTAGACCGTGTTCTGCAGACGGGCGAGCTGAAGGCTGTCCAGCTCCTGCCTGGTCAGGAATTCCTCGTTGTGGAAATAACGCTGGTTCATGGGTGGTCAATCCTGAAGGTTTGGTGAAGAACAAGAAAAGGTTTCAGCTCAGCGGCTGGTCCGGGGCCCCCAGGCGTTCCGAAGGGATAGCCGCATCGGTCAGGTTCTCAAAGGCGGTAAACCGGTCCATGTAGGCCAGTTCGACCATCCCGGTCGGCCCGTTGCGCTGTTTGCCGATGATGATCTCAGCGATCCCTTTCCTGGGGTTGTCTTCGTTTTTATTGTAGGCATCGTCCCGGTAGAGGAATACGATCAGGTCCGCGTCCTGCTCGATGGCTCCGGATTCGCGCAGATCAGCCAACTGAGGCCGCTTGTTGGTCCGCTCCTCCACCTTGCGGTTGAGCTGCGAGAGCGCCACGACAGGCACGTGCATCTCCTTGGCCACCGCCTTGAGGGTCCGGGAAATATCCGAAATTTCCTGCTCCCGGGAATCGATGCGCCGGCTGGCCCGCATGAGCTGGAGATAATCCACGATAACCAGGCCGATATTCTTCTCAGCCTTGAGCCGGCGGCACCTGGCCCGAAACTCCATGGTCCCCAGGGCTGCGGTGTCGTCGATGTAGATGGGGGCCTGGGACAGCGCGTCGGCGGCCTGGTAGAGCCGGCTCCAGTCCTCGTCGTCCAGGAACCCGCGGCGCATACTTCCCAGATCCACTTTGCCCCAGGAGCAGAGCATGCGCATGATCAGCTGTTCCTGAGACATTTCCAGGGAAAACACGGCTGTGGGCACCTGATAGAGAATGGCGGAGCGCATACCCATGTTCAGGGCAAAGGCGGTCTTGCCCATGGAGGGGCGGCCGGCCACGATGATAAGGTCGGTTGGCTGCAGCCCGGCGGTGAGTTCGTCGAACCTGCTGTACCCGGTGGGCACGCCTGTGACCAGCTCCTTGCGCTCGACCCTTTTTTGCAGCTGCTCGAAGGCGGTCTCCACCAGCTGCTTGCTGCTGGCGAACATCGGCTTGGATTTGGACTCGGAGATGGCAAAAATCCGCTGCTCGGACTCGTCCATGAGGGCATCGATCTCCTGCTCCTGGCTGAAGCTGTCGGAGATGATTTCCGTGGCCACGGCAATCAGCCCCCTGCGGACGGCTTTTTCCCTGACGATCTGGGCGTGATGGACCGCATTGGAGGCACTGGCCACGGATTCGACCAGGGAGGCCAGGTATGCCGCCCCGCCGACCTCGTCCAGCTTGCCGCTTTTTTGCAGAAGTTCGGAGACGGTCACCAGATCGATGGGGATGTTCTGCCGGTAGAGATCGAGAAAGGCTTGATAGATGGACCTGTGGACCGGGGAGTAAAAGTCGTCTTCCCCCAGCACGTCCACAATGGAATGGAACACGGAGTTGTTCAAAAAAACCCCCCCGAGAACCGCCTGTTCCGCTTCCAGGTTCTGGGGGGGAGTTTTATGCACCAGGTCGGCGGTGACCATTTTCAAGGGTTCCCCCTGTAAGGTCGACCGCCCCTGACGACTATTCGGATTGAGTTTCTTCGCTTCCCTGCTCTTGGTCATGCCTCACCACGGAAACCTTGAGGTCCGCACGAACTTCGGGATGAAGCCGTACTTGCACGGTGTATTCGCCGAGTTCTCTGATCGGCTCGTCGAGCAGGAGCCGTTTGCGATCGACCTCGATTCCCATTGCCGCGAGGGCGTCGCCGATGGTGGTCGTGGTCACCGAACCGTAGAGCTTGTCACCTTCACCAACCCGGACGGGAATGACCACTTCGGCCTGGTTCAGCGCATCGGCCTTTTCCTGGGCCTGAAAGCGGATTGCATCCATCTTCTCCTGAAGCTTTTTGCGCTCCGCCTCGAAGACTTTCTGATTGGCCTTCGTCGCTGTCATGGCCAGCCCTTTGGGCAAGAGATAGTTGCGTCCGTACCCCGGCTTGACGTTGACGATTTCCCCGAGACTTCCCAAGTTGTCTATGTCTGCACGCAGAATTACCTTCATGATCGATACTCCTACACGGTACGCTTTTTCACTTGAGTGCTGTGAACAGCAGTGTAGAACAGAAGGGCCATCTGCCGGGAACGCTTGATTTCCGTAGTCAGGACACGCTGGTGCTTGGCACAGGTTCCGGTAATCCTGCGAGCCAGGATCTTGCCTCGCTCGTTCACGAAATCGCTCAGGAGTTCAGCGTTCTTGTAATCGAGTTTCAGGTCGGCATTGGCGCAGAACCGGCAGAACTTCTTTCGAGGGGTAAATTTTTTCTTGAATGCCATATGCCTATGCCTCCGCCGTTTCAACGGCAACGTTGTCGTCGAGTTTTACGGTTACATAACGGAAAACACCGTCTGCGATCCGGATGATACGCTCCAGTTCGGCCACGGACTCGCCCGGAAGGACATACTCCAGACGGACATAGGACCCCCGGGTCTGCTTCTTCACAGGATAGGCAAGCTGCTTCATGCCCCAGTCGTCGACCAGGGCAACTTCGCCGCCCTGCCCGGTAATGACATTGCTGAAGTTCTCCAGCAATCCCTGACGCTCCTCGCTGTTCAGCTCCGGGCTGAACAAGAGCAGCGTCTCGTACCTTCTTTTCATGTGAGCCTCCTTATGGTCTTTGGCCCCCCCACATGGAGGAGCAAGGCAAAAGAGTGTGTTTAGAGAGAATCCCTCACCCTGTCAAGAATGGCGGGAAAAAAGCAGACTCCCACACCGCTAAACAGCAGGCTGACAGATGAATTCAAATTTCTAACAGTACGTTAACAAGCAGGCCGTTCAAAAACCACGCTGGCAACCCATTAGCCGTTAAGCGAAGAATGAGCCTTACGGATATGGAGAGCAGCGCTGCGCGAAGAAAGTTCAAGGCCGAAGACCTGTAGCTGTTAGGCGAAGAATGAGCCTTACAGATACTGAGAGCAGAGCTGTATTTCAATACGTGAGGGTTTGAAATTTCTGAAGCAACGCGGCCAGCGTGGATTTTTCAACGGCCTGCATCCAGGGGCTTGAACCAGACGTTCATGCTTTCCAGGCTGCCTCCAATATTCGTATTGTTGGTGAGCGTGCCCCCGAAGTCGTACCCGCACCGGGCAAAGGCGATGTTCATGCCAAAGGACTCTGCCCGGGCAATGGTGTACGCAGTGGCGAAACCGTCCTTGCACATGGCGTCTTCCATGTGCCGCAAGAGGATGCAGGCAAGCCCTTTGCCTTGCTCCGAAGTGTGCGTGGCAAAGTCGGTCATCTCCACGTTTTTCTGTGCCGGGTCGGTTTCCGAGGAGGCCAGAGCCTGGATGGCTCCGCTTCGCACGACACCGAAATACCGGATATGGGAGTGCATGGTTTCTTCCAGATAGCCGGGATCGAAAATGGGAAAGGGGTAGGTGCTGAAAACTTTCCGGTACAACGCAGCCATGTCCGGCGCGTCAGCGGGGGTCATTTCACGCACGCGGGCGTCACCGGAAAGCTGCTTCAAGCCGGTGCCTTCCGCTTTTTCAAAGGATGTCTGAAGGACCTTGTCAATGACCTCTTCGGCCTCGTCCTCTCGACGCCACTCGGACAGGAATTTGCCCAGAAAAAGCCCGTCCTCCCTTCCGGCAAAGAACTTCGGCACCCGGGCCTCGATCTCATATCCCGCTTCCAGAAAATCCTCTTGTGCCCGGGCCGGGATTTTGGCGAAGATCTTGGAGTAGTCATGTTCTTCGGCAAGTTCCTCCAGATCTTCGATAATCCCTGAAGGATCCGGATCCTTGAGCTTCATCAGATAGATGCGGTCACTGCCCTTGCCGTGCTGGATCAAGGAATCTCCGAGATGCTCGATCAGATCAGGAGCCATTGCCGTTGAGTCTCCTTTCCAGCCGTTCGTTGTCCGAGGGCGTCAGGCTCTGGGTATCGTCCCAGTCTGACAGCAGCTTCTCGATGCCGATGGCGGTATGCTCCTCGGCATCGTCGAACTTGAGCTCCAGGTTGCAGCTCTCGCAGTCCCTGTCGCAGTAGGTCGCCTTGTAGCAGTCCGGCTCGGTGTAGGTGGTGATCACGCCTTCGTAGTTTCTGAGCACCACCTTGTTGGTACCCCAGGAAATCAGATAATTGGGCATAACCGGGATCTTCCCGCCGCCACCCGGGGCGTCGATCACGTAGGTAGGCACGGCAAATCCGCTGGTATGGCCGATAAGGCTCTCGATGATCTCGATGCCTTTGCCTACAGGGGTGCGCAGATGCGTCAACCCCTCGGACAGATCGCACTGATAGAGATAGTACGGCCGGACCCGGTTTTGAACCAGTTTTTGGACGAGCTTTTTCATCAGCCTCGGGCAGTCGTTCACTCCGGCCAAAAGCACGGTTTGATTGCCAAGGGGAATGCCGCCGTCTGCCAGTCTTGCCAGAGCCTTTCTGGAGGAAGCGGTAATCTCCCGGGGGTGATTGAAATGGGTGTTCAACCATACGGGGTGATGCTTCCGCAGGATGGTAACCAGGTCGTCCGTTATCCTGTAGGGCAGAACCACGGGCATCCGGCTTCCTATGCGGACAATTTCCACATGATCGATCCGGCTCAGCTCGCCCAGCAGCCAGTCGATCCGTTCGTCCGGAAGCATGAAGGGGTCCCCGCCGGAAAGGAGCACATCCCGAACCCCGGGGGTGTTGCGAATATAATCGATCCCTTTGAGGAGCTGCTTTTTGTCGGGGATATGGTCCCGGTCCCCTACTTTGCGCTTGCGGGTGCAGTGCCGGCAGTACATGGAGCAGGTATTGGACACATGAAAGAGGACCCGATCCGGATACCGGTGCGTAATTCCCGGTGCCGGACTGTCCTCGTCCTCGTGCAGCGGGTCGGACATATCATACGGACCGATGTCCAACTCCTGCGGCGAAGGGAAGGACTGCCGCATGATCGGGCTGTTGCGGTAATCGTCGACATCGATCAACGAGAGGTAATAGGGGGTGATGGAGAGGGGAAATTTCCTCATGGTCATCGCGTATTGCCGCCTCTCCTTCTCATCGAACTGGATCCCGGTCAGCCGTTCAAAAGTCTCAATGTCCTGGATGGAGTGGGTCAGGTGCCATTTCCAGTCGGTCCAGTTCGACTTTCGGGTATCCTCGTGGATTCTGCTGGCAATCTCTTGCTGATGTTCAGAAAATATCTGCATCGTTTTCCTCGCTCCCTCATTTTTTTAGGGTATTTTATCGCTGAAATGCGTATCCTCGTTCTTGTATATAAATTTTAATCCTGTTGTCAAATCACTGCAGAAAATTGCATGACCGCATCTTTGAAAACATAATCAAGACCCTATCCTTTATTAACTTCAATTATGCGATGCATTTTTTCTTTTATTCCCTATGATGCACAAACTTTTAACAATTTATAATATTTTTTTCCGGTTACTACATGCTGAATTTATTCCTGGATATCTCAAGAAATATTTGCATCATTGTCCGTGAAGAGCCGTCCTCCCCTGTAATGTCTTTCCCCATCAGCTCCTTGGACTGAGCCATTTTTTTGCTGTAGTCTGTGGACTCATGACCAGTTCACTGAACCGGAGGATAACCCATGACATCTCCAAGCGATCTCCTGAAGGAAGGCGACGGCGTCTTGATCGTGGATATGCAGCGATGCTTCCTTCCGGGTGGAACCTTGCCCGTGCCCCATGGAGACACCATCATCCCCGTGCTCAACCAGTGGATCGATGCCGCCCACCGGATGGCCATCCCCTTGTATTTCTCCCGGGACTGGCACCCCAGAGAACACCCGAGCTTCGAGGAGCAAGGCGGAAAATGGCCGCCCCATTGCGTTCAGGATACGCCGGAGGCGCAGTTCCACCCGGACCTGCACGTCCCGGAAAACGCCGTCATCGTGACCAAAGGGGTCCGGTTCGATGGGGACCAGAACTCCGCTTTTGACCGCACCGGACTCGAGCATCGGCTTCATTTGGACAATGTGATCAGGCTGTGGATCGGCGGACTCGCCCTTGACGTCTGCGTGAAGGCCTCGGCTTTGGATGCCAGACATGCACAGATCGTGACCAGGCTGATTCCCGGAGGCTCAAGACCGGTGACCCCCGAGGGGGGACGACAAGCGCTTCAGGCGATGCAGCAGGCCGGCGTCTTTGTGACTGAAGAACACTTTGCATTCGAGGAGGAAGGATGACCCCGTCCCGCTGGGTTGATGATGCCAATGCCGCGCTGCTGACCGATCTCTACGAATTGACCATGCTTCAGGCGTACTGGAAGGAAAAAATGACCGAAGAGGCGGTGTTCAGCCTCTTTACCCGGAAACTGCCCTCGAATCGGAACTATCTGATCACCGCTGGACTGGACGATGTGCTCCACTTCCTCGAGAACTGCACCTTTCCCCAGGATTACCTGGACTACCTGAATACCCAGGGGCTGTTTTCAGAGGACTTCCTCGACCGGTTGAGCCGGTTCAGGTTTGAAGGCGACGTGTATGCCATGCCTGAGGGGACCCCCTTTTTTGCAGACGAACCGGTTCTTGAAGTCGTGGCCCCAATCTTTCAGGCCCAGCTGGTTGAGACATTTGCCATGAATCAGATCCACTTCCAGTCTGTGCTCGCCTCCAAGGCCTCCCGGGTGGCTTTTGCCGCCAGGGGCGGGAATGTGGTGGACTTCGGGCTCAGGCGGATGTCCGGCACTGATGCGGGACTGAAATCAGCCCGGGCCTTCCACATCGCCGGGGTGAACGCCACGAGCAATGTGCTGGCCGGATATGTATACGGCGCCGCCATCACCGGAACCATGGCCCACAGCTACATACAGGCCCATGACACGGAAATGGACGCCTTTCGGGCATTTGCCCGGCTCTATCCCTCCACCGTTCTTCTGGTGGACACCTATGACACCCTCGAAGGTGTCAGAAAGGTGGTCAGGCTGGCCGAGGAATTGGGCGAGGGGTTCACTGTCAGGGGAATACGCCTGGATTCCGGAGATCTGGCCGAACTCGCGGTTCAGTCCCGGGAGATATTGGATGCCGCCGGACTGACCGAAGTTTCCATCTTTGTCAGCGGAAGCCTGGACGAGTTCGCCATCGCCGAGATCGTGGCGAAGGACGTCCCTGTCAGCGGATTCGGCGTCGGCACGAAGATGGGGGTTTCCGAAGACAATCCGTCCCTGGACATGGCCTATAAATTGACCGCCTACGCAGGCAAGGGGCGGCTCAAGACCTCCAGCGGGAAACGCATTCTACCGGGCAAAAAGCAGGTCTTCCGTGTGGAGGAACACGGCAGAGCAGCATACGACATCCTGGCCGGGGAGGAGGAATCCCACCCCGGCCGCCCCTTGTTGCGCAAGGTCATGGAACGCGGAAAGCGGCTCCCTGACGGGAGGGTCGGCCTGGATGAATCCCGTGACCTGTGCCGGAAAGAACTCGAGGCCATGCCTGAGCGAATCCGGGCCATTGCACCTGCTGAGCCGCCCTATGAAGTGCGCATCAGTCCCGAACTCAAGCGCAAACAATCCGAGGTGATCGCCAGGGTCGAGTCTGAGTCGGCGTGATTTCAATCGGGAATCATTGCTGTCCCTCCGATTCGTCCCCACGAAGGTACACTCGTCTGTTCTGGCCCAGCAGGCAGAAAACCTCATAGGTGATCGTTCCCCACCAGGAGGCCAGTTCCTCAGGGGAAATCGCCTCCGGACCCTCTCCGCCCAGCAGGTGCACCGGGTCAGCCGGAGCGACACCGGGATGCGCTGTGACGTCCACGGCTGTGAGCTGCATGCAGACTCTGCCCAGAATGGAGGCTCTGCGCCCACGGACCAAAACCTGCCCCACATTCGAAAGACCGCGGCTGTAATTGTCCGCATACCCGGCAGCCACAATGGCCACCCGCATGTCCCGGTCAGCCGTAAAGGTTCTGCCGTAACTTATGGAACGCCCTTTTTGTAACTCGTGCACCGCCACTACCGTGGTCACCGTCTCCATGGCCGGGATCAATCCCTTTCCCTTGGCTTCCCAGGCGGTGCCGGCAAAAGGGTTGCTGCCGTAAAGCGCGATCCCGGGCCGCTGCGCATCCAGGTGCAGATCGGGATAGGCGAGGATCCCGGCCGAATTGACCAGACACTCCCGAAAGCGGTGCCCCTGGGAACCGATCATGCGGCACAAGTCCCTGAAGCGGGAGGCCTGGACTCTGACGAATTCCTCGGATTCAGGCTCGTCCGCACAGGCCAGATGGGAACAGACCATGTCCACCTTCAAATTCGGACACTTTTCCAATTCCTGCACCACCTGAGCGGATTCTTCAGGAGAAAATCCCAGCCGGGACATTCCAGTGTCGAACTTCAGGGCCACCCGAAGCGTTCCCTCCCTGGGCCCGGCTTCTGCGATCTCCCTGCATTGCCCGGGCCGGTGGATCAGTGGAATGAGATCATGTTCCCAGACCTGCCTGCAGTCCTCCTTGTCCATTGTCCCGAGCAGCGCAACGATCGGTCCCTGAAATTCCTCCCGCAAAAGCGCTCCCTCGCCGGCCGTGCCCACGGCAAACTCCCGGGCCCCTGTTTCGACGAGTGCGGCCGCAACCTCCTTCAGGCCGTGTCCGTAAGCATCCGCCTTGATCACTGCAATGGGCTGCGCCGCCTGTTTTTGCAAAAACTGATAATTGGCGCAAAGCGTTGCGAGATGAATCCGTGTCATGACTTTATTGTAGCTGATACTCATGCATACGCCCCTATTTTTGTCCATCCTCCCGCTCAGGTGACCGGAAAATCTCCGGAATTCTCCTGCGTCGCCCGCTTCCTACCTGGAAAAACGTGTCCTTGCATCTATGATTTTCCCCTGACATGTGCTAGGGGTCCTCACCGGTTTTGGAACGAGAAAATTCCACGTCACCGACAATATCCATGCACAAATTTCTTCTCCTCTGCAGTGCCACGCTTTGCATGTTCCTTTCGGGGCTGATCGCTCCGGTGACGGTTCACGCGCAGGAGCAGATGCCCGGCGACCAGCCCTGGAATCTGGAAGCCGACAGGCTCCGGGTCTTTCAGGATGCCAAGGTGGTGGAGGCCTGGGGCGATGTGGTCATGACCCGGGGGGCAGACACCCTCCGGGCCGAGTATGCCCGTTACTACTGGGACACTCAATGGGCCTACCTGCAGGGGGACGTGCGGGCCGGCTGGCAGGGAGACGATCTCCAGGCGCAGCAGGCGGAATTCGATCTGGAAAACCAGGTCGGCTGGATCGATGACGGCCGGCTCTTTTTCTCCGAGGCAAATATTTACATCAGCGGCGATCTGGAGCGCACCGGACCGAAACACTACCGGTTCAGCGACGCCACCATCACCTCCTGCGAGGATCAGCCCGCATCCTGGTCCTTCTTCTCCCGGCAGGGGGATGTGACCGTTGACGAGTATGCCACGCTGCGCAGCTCCCGCTTCCAGATCAAGGGCACCCCGGTGCTGTACACCCCTTACATGATCGTCCCGGTCAAGACCGAACGCCAAAGCGGCTTTCTCGCTCCGGAACTCACCACGAGCTCCAGAAACGGCTATGGGGTGAACATCCCGTATTATTGGGCCGTCAACGAGGAAACCGACGTAACGTTGTACCAGAATTTTATGTCCGAGCGCGGGTACATGCAGGGCATCGAGTACCGCCACACCCCGAACCTGGAGACCAAAGGGCTCTGGCGGGCCTCTTTTCTCTATGACACCCAGACCGCGGCAACCGAGGCGGATGAGGGCGACCAGTTCCAGGGGGATGGCCTGGTCCGGCCCGATCATGAACGGTACTGGCTGCGGGGAAAATATTCCGGATACATCGGGTCTCCGGCGTGGAAAACCGAGCTGGACATCGACTGGGTCTCCGACCAGAACTATCTGCGGGAGTTCAACGAGGGCTACTCCGGTTTTGAAGAAAGCCGGGAAGATTTCCTCGATTACTTCGGCAGGGACATCGACGACGCCGACGATCTCATCCGGACCAATTCCTGGCTGGTCAGACGCGTGTGGAACATCTCGGAACTCAATGTGCTGACCGAATACAACGAAAACCTCCGGTACATGAACGGGAACACCCCCCTGAGCCAGGATCCCACCCTGCAGCGTCTCCCCGAGGTGGATCTTGCGCTGTACCGGACCAAACTCTTGAACACCCCGCTGGAAGTGAAGGCCCAGACCGAGGGCGTCAATTTCTGGCGCCGCTTTGGAACCACCGGAACCCGCCTGGATATCCACCCCACCATGCTTTTGCCCGTGGACATCGGGCCGTTCTCGTTGACCCCCTCCCTGGGATGGCGGGAAACCGTGTATCTTGTGGACAGATTTGAAAACGACCCTGCCGGGGTCAACACCGATGATCGCGTCCAGTTCCGGGGCATTCCCGACGCACACCTCGACGGGTTTACCCAGCTCTTCCGCATCTTCACCCTTCAGGAGCCACCCCGCCTCGACAACGGAGTTCCGGGCGAGGAAAAATGGACCAAGTTCCGTCACAACCTGCAGACCCGGGTCGGGTGGGACTACATCCCAGATCAAGACCAGTCCGAGTATCCTCTGTTCACGTCTGCGGACAGGATCAGCCCCAGAAACGAACTGACATACTCCCTGGTCAACATTTTCACCGGCCGCAAGGATTTCATCCCCCCGGCCGTAGACGACACCCCTGCACCGGAGCTTCAGACCGCCTATCTGGAATTTCTGCGCATCAGACTCGAGCAGTCGTATGATTTTCGGGAAGCTTCCCGCGACCGGGATCAGGACCCGTTCTCCCAAAGGCCTTTTTCCGATCTCATGACCGAGGTCGTCTATACTCCCGGCAAGTTCCTGTTTTTGGACAGCAGAACGTTTTTTTCCCTCTATTCCGGACGGATCACCGAACACGAGCACATGGCCCGGCTCTTTTCCCCGGGCAGGGGGGCGGTATACTTCGGGCTGGATTTTCTCGAGGATGTGGATGACGATTTCCGCCGCCAGGGCCAGGAAGAACTGCATATCCTCCGTCTCGGCGGCAATGCGCTCCTGGGACCCCGCTGGCGTTTCGGGGTGGACCACCGCTACGATCTGGAGGCCGGGGAGGAACTGGAAACGGTCCTCACCCTGGGGTTCAACCACCAGTGCTATTTCCTTGAACTGCAGTATATCCACACGCCCTTTGAGGACCGGGTGGAGTTTGAAATCGAACTTCTGGGATTGTAATGGGGATGAAGCACCTGCCCGGATCGATCAGAATTCTCCCGCCGGAACTGCAGAACCAGATCGCGGCCGGCGAGGTGGTGGAACGACCGGCAAGCGTGGTCAAGGAACTCATGGAAAACTCCCTCGATGCGGGGGCCTCTTCCGTGCAGGTCGCCCTCAGCGGGGGAGGGCGCTCCCTGATCCGCGTGGTCGATGACGGCGCCGGCATTCCTGAGGGCCAGCTCGAGCTGGCCGTAACCCGGCACGCCACGAGCAAAATCACGTCCTTTGATGATTTGAGCGCTGTTGCCAGCTTCGGCTTCCGGGGCGAAGCCCTGCCCAGCATCGCCTCGGTCTCCCGGTTCGAACTCGCCTCGCTCCAGGGAACCGGCGAAGGGGCCGCGGTCACGGTTCTGCACGGCCGTGTCCAGGACATTGCTCCGGCCGCCCTGCCGTCCGGAACCAGAGTGGAGGTCAAGGACCTCTTTGCCAATGTTCCGGCCAGGCTCAAGTTCCTGAAAACCCCGGCCACGGAGGTCCGGCGCTGCCAGGATATTTTCCAGCGCATGGCCCTGGCCCACCCAAAGGTCGGGTTCGAGCTTTTCGTCGAAGACCGGTCCGCGCTCCGTTTTCCCAAGGATCAGGACCTGCAGCTGCGGCTCAAGCAGGTCTGGCCCCAGTCGATCACGGAAAACCTCCTCCCCTTCTCCCACGTTCGGGGCGATTTCTCGGTCTCCGGCCTGGTCGGCACGCCGCAGACGGCGCAGACCAGACCGGACCGTATCCTGTTCTACGTCAACCAGAGGCCGGTCCAGGACAGGCTCCTGCTCACAGCCGTTCGTCAGGCCTACAAAGGGTTACTGTTGTCCCGGGAATATCCTCAGGCGATCGTGTTTCTCCAGATCCCGTCCGACATGGTGGATGTGAACGTCCACCCGGCCAAGAACGAAGTCCGGTTCCGGGATGAACGCGCGGTATTTTCCCTGGTCCTTCGGGCGATATCCTCTGTGATCTCCCACTCCCCCGGCTTACCTGACGCTTGTGAGGACCTCTGCCCTGAAAAAAGTACGGCCCGCTACGATCAGGTCCCCCTGTTTCCGAAAAGGATTGTCAGTGAGCCTGCGGACGGGAAGTGGGAGATACAACAGGTCGCTCCCGTAGAAATCCAGGCCCCGCCCGAATCCCCCTTCCCTTCCCGGGAAGTTCCGCAGCAGCCGCTTCGTACCGGCGGGTTCACCTATCTAGGGCAGGTGGACAAGACCTACCTCGTCCTCTCCCGGGACAAGGCCCTGGTCCTCGTGGATCAGCATGCCGCCCACGAACGGGTGCTCTTCCAAAAGTTTCAGCAAAGCGGAACCAGGGGCCACAAGCAGATCCTCGCCCTGCCCCTGGAAATGACCGTACACCCGTCCCAGCTCAATCCCCTTCAGGAAATGTGGCAGGAACTGCAATCCCTGGGATTTGACCTGGAACAGCCCGTCCCGGAAACCCTGCTCATTCACTCGGTCCCGGCACTGCTCACACCAGGGCAGGCCCGGGAGTATCTTGAAGCCGCCTTGAACCAGCGGGCCCGAACTCTTCAGGATCTCTGGGCCATGCTGGCCTGCAGGGGAGCAGTCAAGGCCGGAGAAGCGCTCGCCCCGGACGAGGCCCTGTCGCTGCTGACATCCTGGTTAAAATGTCCCGAGCGGGAGCATTGCCCCCACGGCCGCCCTGTTCAGATCACCTGGTCCACCGGAGAACTGGAACGGCTCTTTAAGCGAAAACGCTGAGTCCAGCCGATGCGTGTACTCGAAACACCGTACGTCCGTCTGGACCGCGTCAGCGTCTCCCGAGGCGGCACGCCGATTCTGCGAAACATCACCTGGGAAGGCAAACCCGGTGAAAACTGGGTAATCGTCGGCCCCAATGGTGCCGGCAAGAGCTCCTTTCTCAGACTGGTTCGGGGTGATCTCTGGCCCGATCAGGACGGGATCGGGCAGCGGCGGTATTATCATCATGACCGGCCCGGGCCGAGCCCTCTCGGGTTCAGGGAGCACACGGCGCTGGTTTCGGCCGAATTCCAGGACGCGTATGTCCGGATGGAGATCGACCTCCCTGTTCTCGAAGTGGTCCGCAGCGGATTCTACGGAACAGTCCGCCCCCTTGCACCGGCAGGGACCCAAGAGACGAGCAGGGTTCTCAAAACCCTGCAGACCCTCGGGCTGACCCATCTTCGTGACCGGACCATGCTCTCCCTTTCCCGGGGAGAGGGCCGAAAAATTCTCCTGGCGCGGGCTCTCGTCACCAATCCGGCCCTCCTCTTCCTGGACGAACCCCTTGCCGGGTTGGACCGGGAGTCCCGGACCGAAGTTCTTCAGCTTGTGGACCAAATGGCCGCGTCAGGCCGGGGATTTGTCATGGCCACCCACCGCTTTGACGAGGTTCCCCGGACAGTCAACCGCATAGTCACGCTCAAGCAGGGCAGCATCCTTCATTCCGGACCCTTCGAGAGCCGCCCCCCGGCCCCAAAAAACCGCAACACTCCCCTGCCCCCCCCTGTCCGTTCGGGCAAGGAGCTCATCCGCTTGCAAAGGGCTACCGTGTCCTTTCAGGGAACGGTCGTGCTGGATGAGATCACCTGGACCCTGCGCAAAGGGGAACACTGGGCCCTGCTCGGTCCCAACGGCAGCGGCAAAACCACGCTGCTCAAGCTCCTCATGGGAATGGTTCAGGCCACATCTGAACACGCTGTCCTGCGCCTGCTCGACACCACGAGCACCGACCTCCGGGAGATTCGGCGATCCATAGGCTTCGTCTCCCCCGAGTACCAGGCCGGCATGGATGGTTCGCTTTCGGTCAGGGAAGTTGTGACCACCGGTTTTTTTGCCGCCGCGAGGACCACCCCCTTTGCTCCGACCCGCAGGCACCGGCACAAGACAGACTCTGTTTTGGAAGAGCTGGGGCTCACCCTGCTTGCCGGAAAACGGCTCCACGAACTCTCCTATGGGCAGTTGCGCAAAATCCTTCTGGCCAGGGCAATTGTCAACGACCCGGAACTCCTCCTTCTTGACGAACCCCTGAGCGGGCTCGATCCCGAGTCCCGCACCACCTGGCGCACCCTGTTGAACCGCATCGCCCCCCGCACGACCCTGGTGATGAGTTCGCATCACCAGGCCGATCTTCCCGAATGCATCTCCCACGTGCTCGCACTGGACTGCGGCAGAACCCGTTTCAAGGGGAATATTTCAGACTATTTCCTCAGCGGACTTTCCCCTGAATCATGATCACAATCCTTGACCTGGGCAGAAGGACTGGTTATATCTCTCCTTGAATTAGGTACACCTAACTATCGAGGTGGATTGTGCAGACGTTCATTGTGCTTTGCATTGTCCTGATTGCAGGATGGTATGTGGTCCGAAGGTTTCAAAAATCGTACCTGTCTAAGAGCAGGGGGGATTGCACCGGATGTTGCGGGTGCTCGGGAGCCTCTCATCAAGGCAAGGTGGAGTTCAAAGATCTCCGAAAACAGGACCCCGGAAAGAAAATTCACGGCGACTAACTTTTTTTACCCAACAGCAATTCCGCGGCACGATTCCACTCAGGATAGCCTGTAAACCCGAGGACCGTATGGAACAATCACGTGAACGCGAGCGCCTGCTGCGGCTCGCCATGATCCTGGCTCTGATCACCATCGGCTACAACCTGGTGGAAGGGGTGGTGTCGGTGTTTTTCGGTCTTGAAGATGAGACCATCTCGCTCTTCGGGTTCGGCTTGGACTCCTTTGTCGAGGTCATCTCCGGCGCAGGAATTTTTCATATGATTCTCAGGATCCGGAAGGCTCCGACAGAGTCCCCCGACCGATTCGAGCGCTTGGCCCTTCGGATCACCGGGGGCGCCTTTTACCTTCTTTTCCTGAGCATCGCCGCCACCTCCGCGGTCAACCTGCTCCAGGGCCACCAGCCGGAAACCACCTTCTGGGGAATCGTCATCGCCTCGATCTCCATTCTGACCATGTGGCTCCTGATCCTTTTCAAGATGAAGGTGGGCAGGGCGCTGGATTCTCAGGCCATCATTGCGGACGCCCACTGCACCAGGGCGTGCCTGTCACTTTCCGTGGTCCTTCTGGCCGCAAGCCTTCTCTATGAATTGACCGGGGTCGGCGGTTTCGACGCCCTGGGCGGGATTGCCATCGCCCTGCTCTCCCTCAGGGAAGGACGGGAAGCCTTTCAAAAAGCCCGAGGGCTGCCCTGCTGCTCTTCCTGCCAGTGCCCCTAGGGTGATTCGAACCTCTTTTTGATACAAGGTGCGGATTTCCTTCTTTCATTTGCTCCTGAAAACTGATTATAGTAACGAATCGGGTTCACTGTGCAGCAGCATTCAGGACAAAAGGAGGAATTCATGCGCTCAGTACTGTTCGCGGCCCTTGCGGCCGTCATATTTTCCGCGGCCGTGTTTTTGGCTTCACCGGTGCAGGCCCGGGACAACATCGTTGTCGGCTCGAAGATCGATACCGAGGGCGCGCTCCTGGGACAGATGATCATCCTCATGCTCCAGAAAAACGGCTTCGAGGTGGAGGACAGAACCGAGTTCGGGCCGACCAACATCGTCCGCCAGGCCATCATCAGCGATCAGATCGACATCTATCCCGAGTATACGGGCAATGGAGGGTTTTTCTTCGAGAACACAGATCCGGCCGTATGGAAGGATCGGCAAAAGGCTTTTGAAACCGTGAAACAACTGGATATGGAGCAAAACGGGATCGTCTGGCTCACCCCGGCTCCGGCCAACAACACCTGGGCCATTGCCGTGCGTCAGGACATGTCGGAAAACGAAAATCTCCGCACCCTGACCGACCTCGGCCAGTACATCACCCGGGGTGGCGAGTTCAAGATCGCCTGCTCCGAGGAATTCGTCACCCGTCCTGATGCTCTCCCCGCCTTCCAGCAGGCCTACGGGTTTGAACTCTCCCCCGACCAGATGCTCATCCTCTCCGGAGGAAATACCGCCCAAACCGAAAAGGCCGCCGCCCAGAACATCAGCGGAGTCAATGCCGCCATGGCCTACGGCACGGACGGCGCACTGGCCGCTTTGGGTCTGGTCGTTCTCGAGGACTCCAAAGGGGTACAGCCGGTGTACGAGCCCGCGCCCATTGTTCGACAGGAGATCCTTGCCGCCAATCCTGAAATCCAAGGAATCCTGGATCCGGTCTTCCGCAGCCTGGATCTGGTCACTCTGCAGACCCTCAATGCCATGATTGCCATTGAAGGCCGCGATGCCGCGGAAGTCGCACGGGAGTATCTCGTCTCCAAAAAGTTCCTCTAGAGGTCCTGATGAGCCGTTTCCCCCAGGGGATCGACAAAGTCTGGGCAACAGGGAGTCTGCTGGCCGGGATCTTTCTTGCGGCCGGCGACTTCCTCCTGTACCGCCCAAACCGTTTGGTGGCCGGTGAGCCGGTATCCCTTGCTTCCGGCGGTCAGATTTTCGTCCTGCTCGGGCTTTTTCTCTGGATGATCCTTTTTGCCGGTGCCTGGACCCGTGGAATTGCCGTCAAACGCATGTCCGCCTGGGCCACGGTCCTGATGACGGTGTTTTTGCTGTTCGCCGCCGGAGAACTCTCTTCCAGCATTCTTGCAGACCAGCCCCCATTTGCCCGGGTTTCCCTGGGCAGCGGGTTCTGGGGCGGTCTGCTCGGATTGTTCATGGTTCTGGCCCACGTTTCTGCAACCCTTGAAGACAAGCTCTTTCGACGGCTTGTCCCCTTCCTGCTCCTCCTGGCTGTCCTCATCCTGTCCCTGCTCGGCACATTTGACTCCCTCTCCCTGGTGCAGGAACTCCTGGCCAAACAGGACAGGGTGGTGCGCGAACTTCTCGAGCACATGAAAATTACCACCATGGCCGTTTCCATAAGCGTTATCGTCGGCTTTCCTCTGGCCCTGGTTCTTCTCAAGACCGAACGCCTGCAAGGTCCGGTGTTCTCGCTCCTCAACACTGTGCAGACGGTTCCCAGCCTGGCCCTCTTCGGTCTGCTCATCGCCCCCCTGGCTTTTCTCTCCGCCCGTTTCGAAATCCTCAGAGCAATGGGCATCACCGGCATCGGCTGGGCTCCCGCAGTGATCGCCCTGAGTCTCTACGCTCTGCTTCCTGTGGTTCGAAACACCTTTGTGGGCTTCAAAAGCCTGGACCCGGACATTTTGCAGGCCGGACAGGGCATGGGCATGACCCCCCTGCAGCGCCTCCTGAAAATCGAGCTGCCGCTGGCCGCCCCGGTGGTCCTGAACGGGATCAGGATCACCAGCGTGCAGACCGTGGGCAATACGGCTGTTGCCGCACTCATCGGTGCGGGAGGATTCGGGGTCTTCATCTTCCAGGGGTTGGGCCAGGGGGCCACGGACCTGATCCTTCTGGGAGCGGTTCCCACCGTGCTCCTGGCCTTGATCCTGGACAGGTTCATGCAGGCTCTGATCACCGCGCTCACTCCACGGGGGCAGGCATGATCCGGTTCGACACGGTCTCCAAGAAGTACGGCAAAGTTTATGCGGTCCAGGAGGTGAGCTTCGAGGTCGAAAAGGGAGAGTTCTGCTGTTTGCTCGGCCCGAGCGGATGCGGCAAATCCACCACGTTGAAGATGATCAACCGGCTTGTGGAGCCTACTTCGGGCACAATTACCTTTCAGGAGAAAGACATAAAAACCGTGAGGCCTGAACTGCTTCGGCGGCAGATCGGGTATGTCATTCAAAATGTCGGGTTGTTCCCCCACATGACCGTGCAGGAAAATATCGGAGTGGTTCCGGGGCTTCTCGGCTGGAGCAGGGACAAATCCCGGACCAGGGGACGAGAACTTCTGGAACTCTTTGGATTGAACCCGGACGGGTACGGCGGCAAATACCCGGATGAGCTTTCCGGCGGCGAGGCGCAACGGGTCGGGGTGGCCCGCGCCCTGGCCGCAGACCCTGATGTCCTGCTCATGGATGAGCCCTTCGGCGCCCTCGATCCCCTGACCAGAACGCGGCTGCAGAGCGAATTTGCAAAGATTCAGCGGGAACTCGGAAAAACTATCTTGTTCGTCACCCACGACATTGACGAGGCGGTACACCTCGCCTCACAAATCGCCCTCATGCATGAGGGTCGGCTCGTCCAGTTCGACACCCCGGAAACGCTTCTATCCCACCCCAAAAACCGTTTCGTCCGACAGTTCATCGGATCTGACCGGGCCCTGAAAAAGCTCTCCCGGCAGTACGTGAGCAGTGTGGTGCAGCCGGCACGCAGCATTTCCTCCGACACTCCCCCGGAGATCATCGAGGAGGAAATGCGCAAGCAGGCTGCCTTGTGTCCCCATCCTTTCCTCTGGGTCGTCACCAGGGAGGGAATCGTCATTGGATGGGTGGACGGCACCGATTCCACCTCTCCGTTGCAAGACAGCATGAACCCGGTGGATCCCGCTGATTTCCCCCTCAGGAAGAATCTCTCCCTGAAGCAGGCCCTGACGCACTTTCTGCGTCACGGAGTGGAATGTTTGCCCGTGGTGGACGATACGCTTCGACTGATCGGCGAACTGCACATCAAAGATCTTCTGGCAGAATAGCCATGCCCGGGCGCCCCATCCCCATCTCCGCATCCACCCTGATCAGGATCGGCCTGACTGCCGCCATTTTTGCCGTCCTCGTCCTGTACCCGGAAATATGGAACCGGATTCTGCCTCCGCTTTTTCCCGACCTCTCACAACACCTGTATCAAAGGACGAGTTTTCTCGACCTGGTTCTGGAACACGGCTCTCTGGTCCTGGTTTCCAGCGGCATGTCCGTGCTCATCGGGATCGGTCTGGGGATCTTCGTCACCCGGGCCTTCGGCCGCGACTTTCTCCCTGTGGTCAACTCCATGGTTTCCGTGGGGCAGACTTTTCCTCCGGTGGCAGTGCTGGCCCTGGCGGTTCCTGCCGTGGGCTTTGGTGCTGCCCCGACCATCATCGCCCTGTTTCTCTACGGACTGCTGCCCGTTGTCCGCAACACCATCGCCGGAATCGAATCCATCCCCGGCCACATCACGGAAGCCGCACAGGGCATGGGCATGACCGGAACGCAGATTCTGACCAAAGTGGAGCTTCGCATGGCTCTTCCCGTGATCATGGCCGGAATCCGCACTTCGGTAATCATCAATATCGGCACGGCCACCCTTGGAGCCACAATCGGGGCAGGGGGGCTCGGGGCGCCCATCATTGCAGGACTCATCGGCCAGAACCCGGCCTTTGTGCTGGAGGGCGCCGCTGTAGCGGGCCTTTTTGCCGTGTTGGCCGATGCGATTTTGGAAGGGGCCGAGGAATCCGTTTCCCCGGCGCGGTAGCAGATGCCGAAGGCACTCCGGCAAATGCTGTCGTGCGGTCATCGTGGGTATTTCAAGAAGATGAAAGACCAAAATCAGAGTTCGTAGGTCTCCCCGGGCTCAGGGAGCAGAGCGCGAATTTCCAGATGCGCAAGACGGTCGCGCACTGCTTTGGCATGCCTGCTGCGCTCCTCGCGGTTCACATGCACCAGGGCCAACCCTCTGGCGCCCGCATTGAGGGCAAACCTGATGCACCCTTCCACACTGCCGTGGCCGGCGGTTTCCCCCTGCACCCTGAAAGCCTCATGAATGATAAGATCACAGCCCATGGCCAGAACCAGCGTTTCCGAGGTGGGCTTGCCGTCTCCGCTGTAAAAGACCGACCCCTCGACATGGTCGAGTCTCACTGAAAGACACGGGGTGGAGTGATCGTTGCGGGCAAAGGACCAGGTAAACCCGGCAACGGCTTCACTGGTCCCCGGGGCGACATCGACATACTGCAGGGGGAAGCGCAGCTTCTGACGAAAACCGGGATAAGCCAGGTCCATGCTCGAGGTGACCAGATCCTCGATACCGTGATGACCCACAAGGTGCAGCGGCTTTTCCCGCCCTTCTTCCCAGGACCTGAGCAGGATCAGGGGCAGACCGAAAAAATGATCGCCGTGGTGGTGTGAAATCCAGACCGCGTCCAGCTCGAGAGGGTCCGGGGCATATCGCCAGAAGGAATGGGCCGCGGAAAACCCGCAGTCAAGCAGAACCTGCCGCTGTCCCTCATCGCCGTCCCCGGCGGTGACCAGAATCGACGTATTGGCCAGATCCTCGTCAAACGCCTCCCCCACCCCGCAAAAGATCACTTCCATGCCGCCCTCCGTTGCTTTCCAGGACCACGCACAAATTCTAAGCTATCAGATTCTTCTCCTGATGACCCTTCTTTCCGGAATTCTCCCGACGCCTTTGATCTTCATGCTTCTTGCTTGCTGCTTCCTTTTCCTGCCATGCTCACGCATACCCCCTAGAATTCCTCTGGTCTTTTCTTGTCATGCCCCGATTTATTCGGGGCATCCATCTTCGTTCTTCTTCTTCTTTTCCGACCCACCGTGTCGAAAGGCATGAAGATGGATTACCCGGATAAACCGTGTAATGACATGGAGTGGGGCGGTGGCTGGGAGGAAGGCCGGACCATGGGAAGCATGGTCCGGCCTTTCGCCTTTCCTGCTTGCTGCTTACTGTTTGCTGCTTGCTATTTTTCCTGCTTGCCCCCTACCCTTAGCCTTTGTCCGGCACATCGACCCGCTGCACGATTTTCCCGTAGTACCGCTGCTTCCTCTCCAGATCGACATGCTTGCGCCTGCGGGCATTGAGTTTCATGACCAGATAATTCAGCTTCTTGATCTGCCTCAATCGCTCCTGCTCGTCCTTGCAGTTCTCCAGCAGATCCTCGATCCTGGAGATCTCCTTCTGCTCCTCGAGTTCCGGCGGGGCATGCCCTGAATTTTTGAGAATTTTATAAGCCATACGCAGTTCCGGAGGAATATGCGAATCATCCTTAAGCTTCAGAGGCCGGCCCTTCCCGGGAAGATTGTCGAACTCCCCCCGCTTGATGGCCTCCTCGATCAACTGCTCGGCTATCCAATGCAATGCATCCATGCACACCTTCCTTCACAGGTGAAAATTCAAAATCTAACCACCTGCCAAAGACTGACAAGATCAATTTTGAAATTTTGGGAACCTGATACAGGGATCGGGGAACACTCATTGCGCAGATCCCGAGTCGATCCGTTCGGTTATCCTTTTACTGATATCACAGGGGCGAGGCGGACCACCTTGCGCGCCAGTCCGGCCCGTTCCGAAACGTCCACCACCAGACTCACGTCCTTGTATGCCCCCGGGGCCTCCTCGGCCAGTCCCCGGTAGGAATGGCCCCGAAGAAGAATGCCCTGGGTTTTGAGTTCGCTCACGAGTTCGCCCCCTTGCCACCGCTTGGAAGCCTGCTTGCGGCTCATCACCCTTCCGGCACCATGGCAGGCCGAGCCGAAGCAGAGTTCCATGCCTGCACTCGTCCCAGCCAGGATGTAAGAGGCGGTCCCCATGCTCCCGCCGATGATCACCGGCTGGCCCACACGGCGGTACCGGTCCGGGAGATGGGGGTGGCCCGGGCCCAGGGCCCGGGTTGCGCCTTTGCGGTGCACGAAGAGCCGTTTTTTTGTGCCCTGAACCTCATGGAACTCTTCCTTGCAGGTGTTGTGGGAGACGTCATAGAGCAGCGGCAGCCTGCTGCCCGGAAAGACCCGTTCAAACCCTTCCCTGACCAGATGCATGATGATCTGCCGGTTGGCCAGGGCGCAGTTGATTCCGGCCCGCATCGCCCCGAGATAGTCCTGTCCGGTCTGGGAAAAAATCGGGGCGCAGGCCAGTTCCCGATCCCCCAGCTCGATTCCGTGACGGGATGCGGCAATGGCCATTTCCCGGCTGTAATCCGTCCCGATCTGGTGCCCCAGCCCCCGTGACCCGCAGTGGATGCTGATCACGCAATTGCCTTTTTTGAGACCAAATGCCTCCGCAGCCTCGGCATCATAGATTTCTCTGATTGCCTGCACCTCGAGGTAATGGTTTCCCGATCCCAGCGTGCCCATCTCCTCCTGCTGTCGCTTTTTGGCCTTGTCTGAAACCTTTTCCGGCATGGCTCCGGGCATGCTCCCATTTTCTTCGGTAAAGACGAGATCATCTTCAGACCCGTATCCCTGGGAAACAGCCCACCTGGCGCCTTTGCGGAGCATGGCATCCATATCCCGGGCACCCAGCCGAATTTTCCCCCGGGACCCGAGCCCCGCGGGAACCGCGGCGAACAGCGCATCTGCAAGCTCTTTCTGCCGTTTGCGCACCTCGTCCTCGTGAAGGGGGGTGAGAAGTGTCCGCACCCCGCAGGAAATATCGAATCCCACCCCTCCGGCAGAGACAACGCCGCCCTGTTCGGAATCAAAGGCTGCAACTCCTCCGATGGGGAACCCGTAGCCCCAGTGCGCATCCGGCATAGCCATGCTCGCCTTCACGATCCCCGGGAGCCTGGCCACGTTCGTCATCTGCTCCAGGACCTTGTCATCCATACCATGCAACAGCGTGGCATCGGCAAACAGGACCCCGGGCACCTTCATGGCTCCTCGTTTCGGAATCTTCCATTGGTACGCATCCATCCGTTTCAATCCACTGGTATCCATGGTAACTCCTGGCTAGCGGCTAGGGGCCGGCAAAACTCGTATACTGGTCGTGAATCAATCTTTTTCAACAGCCTCTTAACCCGACAAAACACGCTTGCAATACACGTATCGAGCATTCAGCTATGAGCTTCCCACCAGAGTCGCTCACCGTTCCCTGGTTTCTTCTCATACATCCACGACGCACTGCGCCACCCACATCTTGTCTTCCCGCTGAAACACTTCAAGCGCGTTCAAGGTCGCGGCTTTGACCTCCACGGCCGGCTCGTGCCGCTGCAGGTCGATGGGCTCGCCCCAGGCATGTCCCTGAAGCCGCCCTTGTTCCAAGCGGAGTTCGAACCTGGAAAACAGCATCCCTTCAGTGGCCACCAAAAAGATGAGTTCATTGATGAAATCCAAAAAGAGAAACGCGTCCTCGGGAGCGGACAGGGACAGTTCCACACCCTTTTTCGGGTGAACGTTTTCCGGTGCGGTGATGACCGCGGTCAACGCCACTCCTCCCTGGGCAAAGGCCTCTTCCCTTGTGGGTCCGATTCCCCTGATGCCGATATCGGCCTGGTGGTGAAAATGTTCCCACGCGCCGGGCAAACCACCTGTTTCCATGCTTCAAGCCTAGTGAAAAACCCCGCTTCCGTCACGTCCTCGGCGACATCCGACTCCGCCCTGGTCTTTGAAAGTCTCTGGACAATCACGGGCAGACTTTGCCTTTGCTCCCTCCACCTGCTACTGAATCACGGGGCACGCGAACGGGCGCACTAACGTTTTGACAACTCCCGGCTTTTTTTGGCAGTGACCGGTGTCCCGATGGACTCGCCGTGGTATTGTCTCTTTCCGCTCAAAGGAGCAATCAATGCTGGATTTGAAATTTCTGCGCAATAATCCGGATCTGGTTCGCCGCGCCCTGGAAAAACGCCATTCCACCTTGAGCGTGGACGATTTTCTCGATCTGGACGAGCGCCGGCGCAATGCCATTCAAAAGGTCGAGGACCTCAAGGCCGAGCGGAACAAGGCGTCCGGCGAGGTGGCCCGGCTCAAACGGGAAGGCAAGGACGCCGAAGGGCTCATTGCCCGGCTCTCCCAGCTTTCGGAAACCATCAAGGCACTGGACGTCGAACTCAAGGAAATCGACCAGACCGTGCAGGACTGGGTCATTTCCGTTCCCAACATCCCGCATGAATCCGTGCCCGAGGGAACAAGCGAGGCAGACAATCAGGAAGTGAAACTCTGGGGAGAAAAACCCTTCTTTGATTTTACCCCCAGGGAGCACTGGGAAATTGGAACAGCCCTGGGGGGTCTGGATTTTGAGCGGTCCGCCAAGATCACTGGAGCGCGTTTTGCCCTGTACCGGGGATGGGCTGCCCGGCTGGAACGGGCGCTGATCTCCTTCATGCTCGATGTCCAGACCGGCGAGAACGGCTACCTGGAAGTGATCCCGCCCTTCATGGTCAACAGCGCAAGCCTCTATGGGACGGGACAGCTGCCCAAGTTCGAGGAGGATCTCTTCAAGCTTCAGGGAACTGATTACTACCTCATCCCCACGGCCGAGGTTCCGGTGACCAACATCCATCGGGACGAAGTTCTGGAGGAATCGGAGCTGCCCAGGGCCTATGCCGCCTTTACCCCATGTTTCCGCTCCGAAGCCGGCTCCTACGGCAAGGACACCAAAGGGCTGATCAGACAGCACCAGTTCCATAAGGTGGAGCTGGTCAGGTTCGTCCATCCCGGGTCGTCCTATGAGGAACTGGAGCTGCTCCTGGGCCATGCTGAAATCATTTTGCAGAAGCTCGGCCTGCATTACCGGGTGGTCACCCTGTGCACCGGCGACTTGGGGTTTTCCTCGGCCAAGACCTACGACATCGAGGTCTGGCTCCCCGGGCAGAACGCCTACCGGGAAATCTCCTCCTGTTCCAATTTCGAGGATTTTCAGGCCCGGCGCGCCAACATCCGGTTCAAGCCCAAGGGTGCAAAGAAGAACCGTCTCGTGCACACCTTGAACGGTTCCGGACTGGCCGTGGGCCGGACTCTGGTGGCCATCCTGGAAAATTATCAGAAGGCCGATGGAGGGCTTGTCATCCCCGAGCCTCTCAGGATATACATGGGCGGCATGGAAG
>JBKHAV010000069.1:0-14444 GCA_046542715.1 Desulfovibrionales bacterium | reverse complement strand
TGACGATTGGAGCTGTCCGGTCTGCGGAGCCTCCAAGAGCCAGTTCGAAAAGGAAAGTTAAAAATTCGAGTCGCTTTGCAGGAAACCGGGCCGGTTCGCCAAAAACCTCTTATACAGGCCTGGTCCGGCTTCCTGAACGCGGAGAAGGAGAGAAGTATGGACCGGTACCGGTGCTTTCAATGCGGCTATGTCTACGACCCCGAACAAGGGGACCCGGAGAACGGAATCGACGCAGGGACACGGTTCGAGGACCTTCCCGACGACTGGACCTGCCCGGACTGCGGAGCGGACAAGAGCCAGTTTGAAAAGGTGCAGGACTGAGTTTGGATTACGACCCCTCCTGTCATGCCACGTTTGCTTGCCACGGCGTAGCCCATAGGGCGAAGACGGGACCGGGGCATCCAGGTTCATGCCTCGTAGGAAAACCTGGATTACCCGATCACGTCGGGAAATGACAAAGAGTTGGGCCGATCTGCGATGATAATGTATTCTTTGATTATCAACTCCGAAACTCGGGGTTTGGATCCTAAAGATGACCTGTTTTGAAAAATTTCAATTTTGAGGGAGGGGAAATGCCCGCTGAGCAGATAAAAAAAGACATCCACTGGGTGGGTGTGGTCGACTGGAACCTGCGCAATTTCCACGGCTATTCCGTGGCCCGGCGGGGAACGACCTACAACGCGTTTTTGGCCATGGACGAGAAGGTCACCCTGTTCGACACGGTGAGCAAGCCCTACCTCGACGATTTTCTGCATCAGATCCGAAAGGTGATCGATCCCCAAAAGATCGACTACCTCGTGGTCAATCACGCCGAACCCGACCACTCTGGATCGCTCCAGGAAATCGTGGACATCATCCAGCCGGAGAAGATCTTCTGTTCCCAAATGGGGATGAAGTCCATTCCCGGATATTATCGGACCGAAGGATGGCCTTTGGAGCCGGTGAAAGATGGCCAGACCATCAGCATCGGGAAGCGGAGCGTCACGTTTCTGGAAACCAGAATGCTGCACTGGCCCGACTCCATGGTCTCCTATCTTCCGGAAGAAAAACTGCTCATCTCCAGCGACGCCTTCGGCCAGAACCTGGCCTCGAGCAAGCGGTTCGACGACCAGGTGGACCACACCATCCTGTTCAACGAGGCCGGCCACTATTTTGCCAATATCATCCTGCCCTTCTCCCCCCTGGTGATCAAGGTTCTGGACAAGATCGGAGAGGCCGGGATCGAGATCGACATGATCGCGCCGGACCACGGCATGGTCTGGCGTTCCCATGCGGCGGAAATTTTGAGCGCGTACCGGACCTGGGCCGAACAGAAGCCCCGGGACAAGGCCGTGGTGGTCTACGACACCATGTGGCACAGCACCGAGAAGATGGCCAAGGCCATTACCGAGGGGCTGGTCAGCCAGGGCATCGAAACCAGGCTCATGCACCTTAAAGCCTGCCATCACAGCGATGTCATGGGCGAGCTGTTGGATGCCGGGGCGGTGTTTGTGGGCTCTCCCACCCACAACAATTCCGTACTCCCGCTGGTGGCCGATCTGCTCACCTACATGAAGGGGCTTCGGCCGCAGAACAAGATCGGGGCGGCGTTCGGCTCCTATGGATGGAGCGGGGAATCGGTCAAGGATATCACCGGCTATCTGGAGCAGATGAAAATGGATGTCATGGAAGGGGTCAGGTTCCAGTACGCCCCTGATCACGACCATCTGGCCAAAGGGGTCGAACTCGGCCGGACCGTGGGCCAGAAACTCAAGGAACGGACCGGGTCCTGATCCCGGCCTCCACAGTGAACACATGACCACCTGCAGGCTGCGGAAACAGGAGATCCTTGCCCTTCTAGCCTCTCCGGACTGGGAGGACAGGATGGAAGAGATGCTGAACTGCCCTGCCAAGGGGCTCCTGCACGGACTTTTTGCGGCACTGTGCAATGCAGACCAAAAGGTCCGCTGGCACGGCATCACCATGTTCGGTCAAGCGGTCTCGCGGATGGCTGAGCACTCCCGGGAGGATGCCAGGGTGGTCATGCGCCGGCTCATGTGGAGCCTGAACGACGAATCCGGGGGGATCGGCTGGGGCGCCCCGGAGGCCATGGGAGAAATCATGGCCTGCTCCGAACCCCTGGCCCGTGAGTTTCACCCCATCCTCCTGTCCTATCTCCACGAAGAGGAGAGCGGGGAGGACAACTACCTGGAACTCGCCCCGCTGCGCCGGGGGGCGGTGTGGGGCGTTGCCCGGCTGGCCCAGGTCCGACCAAAACTTTTGCAACGCCCGGAAAGCCATGAAGACCTCCTGCGCACCCTGGAGGATGACGACCCGTCCATCCGCGGACTCGGCGCCTGGGCAGCAGGCCTTCTGCAAATCCAAGGGGCAGGCCCAGCTTTGCACAACCTTTTTCAGGACGATTCATCCATCGTCATCTACCGGGACAGGACCTTTGTTCCGGTCACGGTCTCCGAACTCGCCCGCAGGGCTGTCGAACGGCTTTAGGCAAGCCTTCGCAAGCCGTTAATTCGTTTACTCGTTTAATTCGTTAGATTCGGTGGATTCGTTAGATTCGTTGACTCGTTGCATCGGGAAACGGAAACGTGAGTTGTAAATCCTAAATCGTAAATCATAAATCGTAAATCCGACTTCCTAACTCAGATCCCCCAGTTCTTACTTTGGAAACACAAGCACCCTGACCGTTTCTCCGGCTTCCAGCCCTTCCCGGTTTGCTCCGACTTCCACCATGCCGTCTGCCTGGACCATGGTCTTGAGCAGGCCGGATTTTCCCAGGATCGGAACCGCCCGGGGCAGCGGGTCCGGGCCGGACTCCAGCTTCACCCGCACATACTCGGTCTTTCCCTGGGGGGAGGATATGTTTCGGGCCAGAACCGCTGCGCTCTGCTGCAAAAGCCCGGTGTCCGGTGAGACCCTCTCCCCCCCCAGCCGGCGGATCAGCGGCAATCCGAACACCAGCATGGAAACCTGGGCTGAGGTCACCTGACCGGGCAACCCCCAGACCGGAGTGGTTCCCACCCTGGCCAGAATGGCCGGCTTTCCGGGCTTGATGGCCACCCCGTGCGCCAAAACCGACGCCTCGGGCAGTTGCTCGATGGCCGCCAGGGTCAGATCCCTGGTTCCCACGGAACTGCCGCCGGACACGAGCACGAGATCCGCCTGTTCCACCCCCTTGTGCAATTCATCCGAGATCCGGTCCAGATCGTCCGGAATCAGTGCCCCCTGAATGGGAATTCCGCCGAACAGAGCGACCTGGGCGGCCAGGGCGGTGGAGTTGACGTCCCGGATCTGTCCGGGCCTGGGAGTGACGTGTGCCGGAACGAGTTCGTTTCCGGTGGACACGATAAAGACCTTCGGCTGTTCATAGACGGTGACCCGGTCCATGCCGAGGGCGGCCAGAAGGCCGATGTCCCCGATGCCCAGCCGTTTCCCCGCCGGAAACATCGTGCTGCCCTGAACACAGTCTTCTCCCTGGAGCATCATGTTCTCTCCCGGGGCCACCCCTTTGCGAACCTCCACGGTTCCGCCGCCCATCTCCAGGGTGTACTCCACCATGACCACGCTGTCCGCTCCCTCGGGCAGAGTCCCTCCGGTGACAATGGAAGCGCACTCGCCGCTTCGCAGGGCAAAGCCCGGGACCGTATCCACCTCGATCTCCCCGACCGTTTCGAGATAGGCCGGACTCCCCTCACCGGCCCCGAAGGTATCCGCGGCCCGGACCGCATACCCGTCCATGGAAGAGCGGCTCGCCGGGGGAAGGTCTTCAGGGGCCACGACTTCCTGCGCCAGGATCCGCCCGGCCGCCTGTGCCGGGTGCACAGTCTCGGTCCGCTCGATCGGAGGAAACAACAGCACGAGGTCCAGAAACTCACGGACACTCACCACCCTGAAAAAATCCTTTTCCTGCATGGATCAGTCCCTGGCCTTGGTCTGGTGTTGACTGCCGGCACCCGGAATTGCGGCGTGCTCTCTCATGTCCAGCTCGATGCGCACAGGCCCGGGTTCCACGCCCTTGAGCTGGGCGAGCATGCCGGAGATGGACCCGGCAATGACCTTGCGCACGAAATCGTTCATGGCGACCTCCCGCCCGTTCACGGTGACAGTGAGGTGCCCGCCCCCTGCGCGGCACTCAGCCGGGACGGCCTGCCCGGAAACAATGGCCCGGGCGAGATCCCGGCACGCGTCATGGCCGCACCGGCCGCAGTCCAGCCCGGGGAGCACGAACCCGTTCTGAAGAATTTCATCCGCCACCTCTTCGGCCGAGGTAAACCCGCCGTGTTGCGTATATCCTTCCCTGGGGAAAGTCCCCAACACGAGGCCGTTGTCCAGGCTCTCTGCTTCGTCGCGGTTTCGGGGCAGCACGATCCGGGGCAGGCAGTTCAGGGACTTGCCCCCTTCCACCAGCAACACGTCCACATCCATCATGGATACCAGCTCTGAAAATTCCACATGCCTGGGCCAGATGAGCATGGACTCCGCCTCCCCGATGCCGCCGACCACGTGGGCGACTTCGGAAAACTTCCTGGTGTCCCGACCTTCCAGATCAAAGCTGTGGTGCGCGAACTTGACCACGCCCACCCTAACTCCCCGGTCTCGTAAGATTTCAGCCACCTGCACGCATAATGTGGTCTTGCCTGAATTCTTGTAACCAACAATGGTTGCGCCCCTGATCACAGCGTTCTCCCTTTTTTGACAATGGCTGGGCTATACAGTATCGGTATCCGTTTCTCTGGCCCGCTTGCGGGCATCACTCTTGCCGCATAAGCGGCACATGAACTCGCTTTCGAGGCCCTTTCACATGACAAAAATTCAGAAGATCAAAGGGTTCTCCGACCTCTTCCCTTCGGAGAGCACTACTTACAGCTTCATGGAGCAGAAGGCCAGGGAGGTCTTTACCAGATACGGATGCCGGGAACTCCGGACTCCGATCCTGGAAAAGACCGAGCTTTTTGCCCGCTCCATCGGCAGCGAGACCGATATCGTCCAAAAGGAAATGTTCACCTTTTCGGACCGCAAGGGCCGCTCCATGACCCTGCGGCCGGAAGCCACCGCCGGTGTGCTCCGGGCATGTATCGAAAACGGCCTGGCCGCCCGCGACTCCATGGTCAAGTTCTTCACCATCGGGCCCATGTTCCGGTATGAGCGGCCCCAGAAGGGGAGACAGCGCCAGTTCCACCAGATCAATGTCGAGGTCCTCGGCACCACGGCCCCCCAGGCGGACGGTGAACTCCTGCTCATGCTCTGGAGCTTTTTGTCGACGCTCAATCTGCCGCAGATCACCCTGGAACTCAACTCCTTGGGCTGTCACGCCTGCCGCCCCGGGTATCACAGCACCCTGACCGGCTATCTCTCGGGGCTCGATTCCCAGAATCTGTGCGAAGACTGCCGGCGCAGAGCCGTGACCAATCCCCTTCGGGTTCTGGACTGCAAGGTCGAGGGCTGCATTCGGCTCACCAGAAACGCTCCCACGATTGCCGACCATCTCTGCGGAGAATGCCGCGACCATTTCGAGGAAGTCACGGCCCTGCTAACCGCCGCCGGGGTCCCCTTTCATCTCAATCCCCGCCTGGTCCGCGGGCTCGACTATTATGTCCGCACCACGTTTGAGATCGTCTCCGGGGAGATCGGCTCCCAGTCCGCAGTTGCGGGCGGCGGCCGATACGACGGCCTGGTTCAGGCCCTTGGCGGACCGGACATCCCCGGGATCGGCTTTGCCTGCGGCATGGAGCGGCTGAGCATGCTCATGTCCGATGTCAACGACCGGCGCATGGATTTTTACCTTGCCGTTCTCGACGCATCCGCCCTGCACCAGGGCCTGCTCCTGGCTCACAGGCTCCGGGGCCGGGGATATTCCGGGGAGATGAGCTTCGAACCCCGATCCATCAAGAGCCAGCTCCGGCAGGCCAACAAGCTGGGGGTCAAGTCCACCCTGATCCTGGGGCCGGAAGAGCTTGCCGGGAACCAGGTTCTGGTCAAGGACATGACCACAGGGGTGCAGAAAAAAGTCAATCAGGACGACATCGAGCAGGCCCTGGGGTTCATCTCCTAGCCGCGGTATTTCCGCATCGCTCGTTTTTTTTAGCGACAACCGTTTGGACTGGAGAAAAAAACCATGGATGAGCGAGAGACCTCCATACCCATACAGCCCCTGGGCGACTGGAAACGGACCCACACCTGCAACGACCTCGACCTGTCCAGTCTGGACCAGGAGGTCTGCCTCATGGGCTGGGCGCAGTTCCGCCGCGACCATGGCGGGCTGATCTTCATCGACCTGCGCGACCGCTTCGGCCTGACCCAGGTCGTCTTCTCCCCTGAGGAAAACCCCCAGGCCCACGAGCGGGCCCACGTGCTCAGGACCGAGTTCGTCCTGGCCGTCCAGGGCCGTGTCCGCAACCGGCCGGAAGGGATGGTCAATTCCAAGCTCAAGACCGGGGCCATCGAGGTGGTCGTCTCCGACTGGAAGCTCTTGAACACGGCCAAGACCACTCCCTTTCTCATCGAAGACCGGGTGGACGTGTCTGAAAATCTGCGCCTCAAGTACCGCTACCTCGACCTGCGGCGCAACCGCCTCGCCCGCAATGTGGTGGTCCGCCACCAGGCCGCCCAGGCCACCCGGAACTATTTAAGTGACCTCGGCTTTCTCGAGGTGGAAACCCCGATGCTGACCAAGTCCACCCCGGAAGGGGCGCGCGACTTTCTGGTCCCGAGCCGGCTCAATCAGGGCAAGTTCTTTGCCCTGCCCCAGTCGCCCCAGCTCTTCAAGCAGTTGCTCATGGTCGGGGGGATGGACCGCTATTTTCAAGTGGTGCGCTGTTTCCGGGACGAGGACCTGCGGGCCGACCGGCAACCGGAGTTCACCCAGATCGACATTGAAATGTCCTTTGTCCGGGAAGAAGATGTCATGACCATGGCCGAAGGGCTCGTGTCCGCGGTGTTTCGCGAGACACTGGGCATCGACCTTGCCCTCCCCTTTCCCCGGATGACCTACGACCACGCCCTGGACAAATACGGCCTGGACCGTCCTGATACCCGGTTCGACCTCCTTCTCGAGGACGTGACCGAGATCGTCCGCAGGTCCCAGTTCAAGCTCTTTGCCAAGGCACCCCTGGTCAAGGCCCTCCGGGTTCCCGGCGGGGGCGTGCTCTCGCGCAAGGAGATCGACGACTTGACCGAGTTCGTCAAAATCTACGGCGCCCAGGGACTGGCCTGGATCAAGATCAAAGAGGACGATTGGCAGTCGCCCATTGCCAAGTTTCTGAGCGCCGGAGAACGGGAAGGGCTCACCCAGCGCCTGGGACTGGAACCAGGGGATATCGTCTTTTTCCAGGCGGCAGCGCCCGATGTGGTCAACAACTCCCTGGGCAATCTCCGGATCAAGCTCGGGGAACGGTTCGACCTCATCGCCCAAGACCAGTTCAATTTCGTCTGGATCACGGACTTTCCCCTGCTGGAATGGGATGAGGAGGAAAAACGGTTCATGGCCCGCCACCACCCCTTTACCGCACCCCAGGGGGACGCCCTGGAGCGGTTTGCGGACCAGCCGGAAAAAATGCTGGCCCGGGCTTATGATCTTGTTCTCAACGGCAGTGAGATCGGCGGCGGGTCCATCCGCAACCATACCTTGGAGCTGCAGGACGCCATGTTCAGGGCGCTGGGCATCGGCCAGGAGGAGGCGCAGGAAAAGTTCGGCTTTCTCCTGGAGGCCCTGGAATACGGCGCGCCGCCCCACGGGGGTATTGCATTCGGATTTGACAGGCTTATCATGATCTTGTGCGGGGCGGGCTCGATCCGCGATGTCATCGCCTTCCCCAAGACCCAGAAAGGAACTTGTCTGATGACCGAGGCCCCGACACCTGTGAGCAATCGGCAGCTGCGGGATCTGGGCGTCCGTCTCAGAGAAACCAAAGCGTGATGCACTATGGTCAAAAGAATACTCACCCATCCCGATCCGGTTCTGGTCAAGAAGTCCTGTGAGATCGAGAAGATCACTCCGCAGATCCTCGAGCTGGCCCGGGACATGGTCGAGACCATGTATGAAAACCAGGGCATCGGTTTGGCCGCCCCTCAGGTGGGGGAATGCGTTCGACTCATCACCGTGGACGTCACTGGCCCGGAAAACCGCGAGGGCCTCATCACCATCGTCAATCCGAAAATCATCTCCACTGACGGCGAAGTGGAGAGCGATGAAGGGTGTTTGAGCGTGTCCAACTTCCGCTCCGTGGTGAAACGCGCCGCCCGGGTCCGGGTCAGCGGCATGGATCTGGAAGGAAACGAACTCTCCCTGGAGGCCGAAGATCTCCTGGCCATCTGTCTGCAACATGAGATCGACCACCTCGAAGGCGTCCTCTTCATCGACCGCATCAGCAGGCTCAAGCGCACGCTCTACGAGAAAAGGCTCGCCAAATGGAACAAGAAAAAGAACCTCTCAGCGTCGTCTTCCTAGGCACCCCGGAGTTCGCCGCCACCATCCTCCGGAAACTTTACGCCTGGGAGGGTGGTGAGATCACCGGGGTCTTCACCCAGCCCGACCGGCCCTGCGGCCGGGGGCAGGCCTGTACGCCTCCTCCCACCAAAACGACAGCCGAGGAACTCGGCCTCCCCGTGTTCCAGCCCGAACATTTCAGGTCTGAAGAAAATATCCGTCTGCTTGAAACGTGTCGCCCCGACCTGCTCGTTGTGGCGGCGTACGGGTTGATTCTCCCCCAGCGGGTTTTGGACCTCGCCCCCTTTGGCGCCATCAATGTCCACGCATCCCTCTTGCCGAAATACCGGGGCGCCGCCCCGATTCAACGCTGCATCGTCAATGGAGAGGCCGTCACCGGGGTGACCATCATGCAGATGGTGGCCCGGATGGACGCCGGACCCATTCTCAAGCAGCGGGCCCTGGGCATCGCTCTTGACGATACCGCCCAGATCATTCACGACGAACTGGCCGAGCTTGGCGCTGCGCTCCTTCTCGAAACCCTGGACGATCTCAGAAACAGGACCCTCGTCCCCATGGACCAGGAAGAGGAAAGAGCAACCTACGCCCCCAAGCTCACCAAGGAGGAAGGGCTGATCGACTGGAACCGGCCCGCGCTTTCCGTACACAATCAGATCAGGGGGCTCTATCCCTGGCCCGGAGCATATTTTCTCTGGCAGGGGCCGGGAAAAAACCCTGTCCGCCTGACCGTGTTCCCCGGGACCTTGGGCGAAAGACTCGAAAACGGCCCTTCACCGGGCACCATCCTGGGCAGAGAGGGGGACCATATCGCGATTGCCTGCAGGGACCGGGTCTACCTTGTGCAGCAACTCCAACCCGCTGGAAAAAAGCCGCTCAACGCCAAAGATTTCGAGTGTGGATATTTGAGTCGGTGCGAGGAATGAGGTAGACCTATTCCAAAAGGACGTCAGACTCAATGACCCCCAACCGCACGCATCAGGAACCAGACCTCACCCCTTTGCAGCGAGAGCTGGAGCAGACGCTTTCCGCCCGCAAGCGGCTGTTCATCGGCCTGATCATCGGCACTTCGTTCCTTGTCTGCGGCATCCTGGTCCTGCTGTGGATCATCCCCTTTGTCGGGCTGCGCACCATTCATCCCCTGGCCCCCTGGGTTCTCGGCGCAGCGATTCTCGTCCTCATCCTCACCATTGTCTGGGCCTCCCTGGGGCTTGTCCTCAACATCGTCCTGGGCCGCAGCATTCTTTTTTCGGACCGGTTGCGGGGGTTGACGATCAAGCTCTTCCTCCCCCTGATGACCCTGTTCGGCCGATTTCTGGGGCTGTCCAAGGAGCGGGTCCGTTCCTCCTTTATCAAGGTGAACAACGAACTGGTGGACTCGGAAGGCAGGAAGTACAAGCCGGAGGAGATCCTCCTGCTCATGCCCCACTGCCTGCAGAACAGCCGCTGCAAGCACCGGCTGACATACGAAATCGACAATTGCCGCCGCTGCGGGGAATGCCCCCTTGCCGGGCTGCTGGAGCTCCGGGACCGCTACGGGGTCCACCTGGCCATTGCCACGGGCGGGACCATTGCCCGACGCATCGTGGTCCAGACCAGGCCCAGGCTCATCCTGGCCGTGGCCTGCGAGCGGGACCTGGCCAGCGGCATTCAGGACACCTATCCCATCCCGGTCTATGGCGTGCTCAACGAACGACCTTTCGGCCCCTGCCTGGACACCTTTGTCGCCCTCGATCATGTCGATTTGGCGCTGAAACGTTTCCTCCTGCCCGAATACATTCCCCAGGACGTCGATGCCGAAAAGACCTCGAACTGAGCTGCCGCCGGCCAGGCGTGCGGCCCTGGACTGTCTCGGTCTGACTCTGGACCAGGGGCTCGATCTGCAGGACGGCCTCGACCGGGTGCTGACCTCCAGCCGTCTATCTCCCCAGGACAGCCGGCTGGCCACGGAACTCAGCTACGGCTATCTGCGCCAAAAGGGGAGACTGGAATATCTCCTCTCGCGCTATCTCAAGGATCCCGGCAAGGTCCCCGGACCAGTCCAGCGCATTCTGGGCCTGGCCGCGTATGAACTGCTGTTTGGCGATCGCATCCCGGCTTACGCCTCGGTCAACTGGGCGGTGGAGGGGATCAAGGCCGGCTTTGGAACGGGACTGTCCCGGATGGCCAATGCGATTCTGCGCCGGGTGGGGGAAGTTGCCCCGGCACGAAACGACGAAGACCTGTACCGGAGGGACAAGCCCGAACTAACCCGGTTCCTCTCCCGGTATTATTCCGCCCCGGAATGGATCATAACCCTCTGGCTCGAGGCCTACGGGCTCGAACAGACCGTCCTGCAGCTCAAGGCGTCGTTGTCCATCCCTCCCCTGGGGCTCCGGTTCAACCGCCAGAAGACCGAGGCACTGTCCCGGCTCCGGACATTGGAAGACGATGACGACTGCATCGCCTCTGCCGGATACGGCGTTGCTCTGAAGCACCCTCCCCGAGATCTGGATACCCTTGTCCGGCACGGCGTGGCTTCGCGTCAGTCACTAAGCGTTCAGGAGACGCTTCTGGCCTGTGATCCGGGGTCGTGGCCAGACCCTGTGTGGGACGCCTGCTCCGGCCGGGGAGGCAAAAGCCTTTTTCTGGCCGAGACCGGAAAGTCCGTGTGGGCGAGCGACAGCAGCTTGAAACGGTTGCAGGGATTGCACCTGGAATCTGTCCGCCTGGGAATGCCCCTTCCCGCGTTTGCTGCCAAAGCGGACACCACTGCACCCCTTCAGAGAAATCCCGGGACCGTGCTTCTGGATGTGCCCTGTTCCGGCCTGGGCGTTTTGAGCAGACGGCCCGACATCAAGTGGAAACGGCGCCCCAAAGACCTGGACACGCTCACGGCCCTGCAGTCCCGCATGCTGCTGGCCGCCCTGCACGTTCTTCCCCGGGGAGGCACGCTGGTCTACATGACCTGCACCATGAACCCCCGGGAAAACGAACAGCAGATCCACACCCTTCTGGCCGGGGCTTCCAATGTTTCCCTGGAGAGGGAATATCAGACCTCCTTTGACTCCCTGTTGCGCGAGTTCTTCTACGCAGCCGTGCTCTCCGTCCACTGAAGCCCTGCTGCCGTTTTCTCCACGTATTGACCGCTCCCGCCCCTTCCTGCCACAACAGACCCTTCTGGCGAAACACCAGCACCGGCTGCATGATATGAAAACATGGCACTATCTCCTCATTTCCCTGCTTGCCCACGGGGCCCTGCTGGCCATTCCCGCGACCATGGTCCCGGAGGAGAAGCACGTGAAAGCCGAAGTGCAGCTGGCGTTCATCCGGGAACAGCCATTGTCCTCCCCGACCTCATTGCCGGAGCTGACCCGGATGCGCCCTTTCAGGCAGGTCGATCCCCTTCCCCTGCCGGAGCAGATCGATCCATCCCTTTTCGCTCCGGCCGATGTCTCCATGGCTTCCCTGCCGCTGCTGCACACTCCGCCCCCTGAAGGCGATTTCGTCTCCATGGACAGGGCAACACCTCTCCAGCCGGTCGCCATCGGGCCGGATGATTCCCCAGAGGATGCCGAAATCCTCACAACCCGGTGGGGATCGGCCCACGGCCCCCGCTTTGTGGAGACGGTCATGCCCAGGTACCCGGCCCGGGCTAAACGGCTGGGGCGCGAAGCCGTTGTCCTGCTCGAACTGACCCTGGACAAACAGGGCGAACTCGTCGGTGTTGAGGTGCTGGACGGAGCAGGGTACGGATTCGACGAGGAAGCGGTCCTCGCCGTGAAAAAGTCCCGGTTCGCCCCGGCCATGCTGGACGGAAAACCCGTTGCCAGCCGGGCCTCGCTTCCGATCCGTTTTCAACTCAAGGAGTAACCCGTGCTCGAATTTGTTCTCAAGGGCGGCCCGCTCATGTGGCCCATCCTGTTCTGCTCCGTGGCCGCCCTGACCCTGGCCCTGAAAAAATGGGCCGCGTACCGCGCCGTGGACCGAAAGCTTTCCGCGCCTGCAGGAGATATCGCCCGGGCCGAAACCGGCCCCATGATCGCGCTGGTGCGGGCTCTTCGCCGGGGGGCTGACGAGCGTGAACTCTCCCTTGTCGGAACCAGGCAGGTCAGGGAACTGGAAAGAGGGCTGGGACTGTTATCCCTCATTTCCGTGATCACCCCTATTTTGGGCTTGACCGGGACGGTGACCGGCATGATCCAGACCTTTCAGTCCATCAGCTCCCTGGGCAGCGCCGTGGACCCCGCACTTCTGGCCTCCGGCATCTGGGAGGCGCTCATCACCACCGCTGCCGGCCTTCTGGTCGCCATCCCGGCCCATGTGGCCTACCACCTTCTGGACGAACGATTGGGCGAGATCACCCAGCGCATGAAGGAAGTCACTTTTGAACTTCAAAAGGAAACTCCCCGTGGAATTTGAACGCAGGCGACGACCCTCCCTGCGCATGGATATCGCCCCCCTGGTGGATGTGATTTTCCTGCTCCTGCTCTTTTTCGTGCTCACGTTTCATTTTTCACCGGACCGGGCGCTTGAGATAACCCTGCCCGAAGCGGATTCGGCCGCTGCCCACGACTCTGATGGTCTGGTCCTCTCCATCGATCGTTCAGAGACGATCCATCTGAACGGGACCCCTGTTCGACTCGACGCTTTGGGTGACGAATTGCAGAAACTTCCATTCAACAGGCCGGAAACAGTGGTGACCATCCGCACCCACCGGGACATTCCCGTCGGTCTTCTGGTCGCAGTGGTCGACGCTGTGCAGCAGTCCGGGTTCTCCTCCTTCGGCATCGTCGCCACGCCCTCTGAACCTTCCCCCAACTAGTCTTCCGGGGCAAAAAGAATTTGCGTTTTCCACCCCGGCTGGCTATTGGTTCCCGATATTGCTCATGGGTCCCTCATGCGAGGGAGAATTGGGAAGTCCGGTGAAATTCCGGCGCTGGCCCGCAACCGTGAGGAGGGACGAACCCCGCAATATGCCACTGTCCAGCACTCATCCGATTGTAGAACTCATTTGATCAGTCGATCCAGGAAGGATTGGACTGAGCTTCAGGTGAAGTTCCCGAGAGATGAGTGCCGGGTGGGAAGGCGCGGCAAGTAGGACGATCTCCGAGCCGGGAGACCAGCCCATGGGTCTGGAGTTACCGGCTTCGGGGCAAGTCGACGGTACTCCGGCGCGGACATGGTGTCCGCTGCCGGCCGCTATCCCTCGAAGCCTCCTCTTCCACCTATGAAGACGGAGGTTTTTTCATGCTGACGTTCGTTCGCGTTCTGTTTTTGTGCTGTATCCCCCTTGTGTTCACCTTCCCGGCCCAGGCTGAAACCGAGCCTGAGCTCCAAGACACCCTCCCGGAACTCGTGGTCACGGCCACAGCCGAGCCCGTCCCCTCCAAGGACCTCCCGGTCCATGTCCAGGTCATCACCAGGGAGGAGATCGTCCGTATTGGAGCCAAGTCTCTGAATGATGTTTTGATTCGCAACCATCCCGGCTACTTTTACAATGTCCCCGGAATCACAAGTGTGGGCATCCGCGGGTTCCGGTCCTCGGGTTTCGGAGCGGGACCGGATATCAAAAACCGCACCCTGATTCTCATTGACGGTCACCGGGCCGGAATTGGGAATATCTCCCTTATTCCAGTGGACAATGTGGAAAGGATCGAAGTGGTGCGAGGTCCCGGGTCGGTTCTATACGGCGCCTCGGCCATCGGCGGCGTAATCAACGTGATCACCCGCAAAGGCGAAGGACCACCCCGGGCCGTTATAGGTGGGGAATACGGAAGTTTTGATCACACCTTGCTTCGAGGCGGATACTCGGCATCGACTCCGGATGACCGTTTCGGCCTGGCCGTGGCTGGAAGATCGTTTTCAAGAAATGACTATTCCGTCGGAAACAATGGTTCCACTCTCGACAACTCGGCATACCAGGATCAGGCCATCTCCCTTGGCATGCGTTTTCAGCCGAGTCCTGACCATCAGATCTCCGCAGCAGGCAGCTCCTTCACGTTTGATGCCGATGCACCGGGGG
>JBKHAV010000068.1:0-14483 GCA_046542715.1 Desulfovibrionales bacterium | reverse complement strand
GGCCACAGCAGCCAATACCCCCAAAATAATAAGGACGGCGATCACTTCAATGAGGGTGAAGCCGTTATTGTTTCTTTCTGAAAAAAGACCTGCAAATCTGCGATTTGCAGGTCTTTTTGATTCAAACATCGTGTAAGAGCCCTAAGGTAATGTCCATTTCCCAGTTGCCTTTTGGCCGCTGGCCTCTCCTGTTATTGTGATCGTATTCTCATCAACTTCGGTATCGTAATCGAGATTGTCACCTTCCAAACTTACAGCATCAGTATCTTTAGAGATCGCAGTGTTAACAGCTGTAGCATCCACCGAAGTCCCGTTACTCTCAAGCAACAATCTCGAGTAGGCCATTGAGGCAGCCGACTGAACAGAGGCAACAACACCCTGAGCCGCTTTCTGAGCTGCTTCGTCCTGCAGGTCCTGATATTTGGGAATCGCCACCGCTGCCAGAATACCCAGGATCACCAGGACCGCGATGATTTCGATCAAGGTGAACCCCTGCTGGGCCTTTCTTTTCTTCTGTGCTTCCATCGTCATTTCCCTTCCTCTAATATGTTCAAAACTATGCTCTCAATGAAATTCCATGCGCATGTGGCCGTTCGTCACCCGTTGTCCTGGATCATCAAGAGCTTTCGTTTTTACAAAAACGCAACCTCTGATGCATAATCCTTGCCACTTTGTTACAATTTTCACTTCCCCCCTTTCACCTTCTTTTTCGGGATAATCCGGCGAAATATATGGAAGTAGAACCTCCATATTTTGAAGAATGGGCCACATTTTCTTCTGAACCTCAGGTCATGGCGTCAGTTCTTGAACCTGCTCACGTCGATGTCGTACTTTCGGATCCGGTGCCAGAGGCTCCGCTCCTTGATACCCAGCATCTTCGCCGCCTGGACCTGAACGCCTCCGGTTTTGGAGAGCGCGGCCATGATCATGCTCTTTTCCATGTCCGCGATCTTGTCATCCAGGGTCACGCCGGGCTGGTCCTCGGTTTCCTGAACCAGCACTTTCTCCCTGCCGCCTCGCCCGATCAGGTGCTCCGGGTTGATGACGCCGTTTTCCGCGAGCACCGCAGCCCGCTCCAGCATGTTGCGAAGCTCCCGCACGTTTCCGGTGAGCGGGGAGGAGAGCAAAAGCTGCAGCGACTCCACCGAAAGCTGCAGGTCCTTTTCCTTTCTGAACCGCTCCAGAAAATGGGCGGCCAGGAGAGGGATGTCCTCCTTGCGCTCCCGAAGCGGGGGCAGCAAGACGGGAAAGACGTTGAGCCGGTGGTACAAATCCTCGCGAAACTCTCCCTTTTCGATCATCTTCTCCAGATTCTTGTTGGTGGCCGCAATCACCCGTACGTTGAAGCGAATCGGCCTGTTCCCGCCGACCCGCTCGCAGACCCCTGTCTCCAGTACCCTAAGGATCTTGGCCTGGGTTTCCAGGGGCATGTCCCCTATCTCGTCCAAAAACAGGCTGCCGCGGTCCGCGGCCTCGAACTTGCCCTTCTTGGTGGATACGGCACCGGTAAACGCACCCTTTTCGTGGCCAAAGAGTTCGCTCTCCAACAGATTTTCCGGGATGGCGGCGCAGTTGACCGCAATGAACGGCCCGCCTTTTCGCAGACTGTGCCCGTGGATGCTTGCGGCAACGAGCTCTTTTCCTGTTCCTGACTCGCCCCTGATGAGGACGGAGGTCTCGGTCGGCGCGACCTTGACGATCTGGTTCAAGACCGCCCTGATGGCCCGGCTCTGCCCGACCACTTCAGGGAACAATGCTTTGGCATCGAGCTTTCCAAGGGCCTGGGCCACCTGGTCGAAGACCTGGTCGAACATCTCCAGGTCGCCCTTCCTGACCTGCTTCGTGTCCTTGGAGTCCCCCGACCTCAGAATCTCGACCTTACGCGCCTTTTTCAAAAAGCTCCGAACAGGTTTCAAAACGAGTTGCAAGAGTCCCATGGAGCAGAAAAAAGCAGCGGTACCGGAGAACAGGGCCATCTGCAGTGTGCTTGCTTCGGAATCGGCTCCGAACAGCGCCATGATGGACGAGGCGGTCATGACGGCAAGAAAGGACACCCCGCCCACAATGATGGGGACAAGGATGGTGATGCTGAGATGGTATTTCGACTGCGCCATACGCTTCATCACTTGATCGTCTTGGTCAGGTCCCACATGGGCAGGAAAATGGCCAGCGCAAAAAATCCAACGACAACGGCAAGGGCGACGATGAGGATCGGGCCCAGGAGATCGGACATCCTGGAAATGGAATATTCGACCTCATAGTCGTAATGCGCCGAGATTTCCCTGAGCATCTCCTCGAGTTTTCCGGATTCCTCGCCGATGGCCACCATGTTGATGACCAGAGGGGGAAAGAGCGTGGATCGGCGCAGGGGCGCGGAGATCCCCCTGCCCTCCTCGAGTTCCTCTCGCAATCTGTCGAACTCTTTTGAGATGTAATTGTTGCCCATGGTCCCCGACAGGATCGAAATCGATTCCAGGACGGTGATTCCGCTTGCCTGCAGGATGGAGAAGATGCTGGCGAAGCGGGACATGGCCGCCTTCTGAAAAACAGTGCCCACGATAGGGATCTCGAGCTTGATCATGTCCTTGATCACCTTGCCCTTTGCGGTACGGAAAAACATGACCACAAGGGCGATCGCAGCGAAAAGAGAGATGAGGATCAGTGGCCAGTAGGCCTGAAGCCCCGTGTACAGGACCATGCAAATCTTCGTCGGCAAGGGCAGATCCACCCCGGAACGCTCGAAAATGGCCACGAATTTCGGGACAACGAAAGTCAGGAGGATGATAAACGCCCCGAAAAGGGCCCCAAGCACGATCAGAGGGTAGAAGAGCGCTGCGGTGATGTCCTTTTTGACCTTGTGCTCATGAGTGATGATGTAGATGAGTCTGTCCAGCACGTCGGGCAGCGAACCGCTGGTCTCCCCCGCCTTGACCATGGAACAGTACAGCGGCGAAAAGACCTTCGGGTGTTTCTGAAAGGACTGGTGCAGCGTTGATCCGCCCCGGATATCCTGGACCATGTCGATCGCGACCCGCTTCAGCCTGGGGTTCTCGGTCTGGTTCTCGAGGACCTCGAGAAGCGTGATCACCGGAATGCCGGCCTTGAACATGGTCCTGAACTGTTTCGTGAACAGGATGAGATCCGGGGCACTGACCGGGGTGAACCGCTTGATCACATCGCTCATGGTTGCAGAACTGCTGAGCTTGGAGATCTTCCCCGGGATGTATCCTCTGGAGGCAATGAGCTCCTGCGCCGCGACCTCGGAATCGGCCTGGACGGTCCCGGTGATCTGCGATCCGGATTCAGTGATTGCCTGATAGGAGAATCTTTGCATCAACTCTCACTCCGACTGGGCGTTCGTCTCGAATTTCATACGTGCACGGCATTGAGAAAAAGCGATAGTGTTTCCAAATCCCTTTGCGTAACGGGCAAAAACATGTCCAATCCGGTTACACCAGTACCGCCGAAGCGGCCTCCTCCAGTGTGGTGACCCCCTGCAGGATCTTCCTGGCCGCATCCTCTTTGAGAGTGTGCAGCCTGCCCTTGGCAACGGCAGCCCTGGTGATCTCCTGGGCGGAGGAACGCTGAAGGATCATGTCCTGGATCATCTCGTCGTTGACCAGGATCTCGAAGATCGCGGTCCGGCCCTGGAATCCGGTATTGCCGCACTGATAGCAGCCTTTGCCCCGCTTGAACTCGGCCCCTTCGATGCGGTCCATGCCCATGGCCGCCAACGCCTTCTTCGGAGGCTGATAGGTTTCGAGGCAATGCTGGCAGTTGGCCCGAACCAGCCTCTGCGCAAAGGAGACCAGCAGCACCGAAGAGACGAGAAAGGGTTCTATGCCCATGTCCACAAGCCTGGTGATCGCGCCTGCGGCGTCATTGGTATGCATGGTGCTCAGCAGCTTGTGACCCGTGAGCGCCGCCTGGACAGAGATTTTGGCGGTTTCTGTATCCCGGATTTCGCCCACCATGACCACGTCCGGGTCCTGGCGCAGGATCGACCGCAGGCCGCTGGCAAAGGTCATCCCGGCCTTGCGGTTGAGCTGGATCTGACGGATCTTCTCGATGCGGTATTCCACCGGATCTTCGAGGGTGATGATGTTGATCTCGCTCTTGTTCACCTTCTTGAGGATGGCGTACAGGCTCGTGCTCTTTCCACTGCCTGTGGGGCCGGTGGACAGAATCATACCATAAGGCTTGGTGATGACGGACTCGATCTTCTCCATGTCCTCGCTGCTCATGCCGAGCTCGTGCAGCGAATACCCCCCCGCGCTCATGTCCAAAAGCCTGAGCACCATGTTCTCGCCGTAGATGGTGGGCATGGTGGAAGCACGGACGTTGATCTCCCTGTTTTCCATGACAAAGGTGAACCGTCCGTCCTGGGGAATTCTGGACACAGCGATGTCCATCTGGGCCAGGATCTTGATCCGTGACACGATCGGCAGAAACAGGGATTTGGGCGGGGCCGGGACCTCCCGGAGCACCCCGTCGACCCGGAAGCGCAGCTGGACGTACTTGTTCTCCGGGCTGATATGGATGTCACTGGCCCGTTCACGCACGGCCTGGGCCAGAATGGAGTTGACCAGGCGGATGACCGGAGCCTCCTCGGCCATGTCCTGCAGCGAGCTGACCTGAAAGTCGTTGTCCTCCTCATCGGAGTCCGATTCGATGGACATCTCCTCCACGCTCTCCATGACCTTTCCGAGCCCCGAGGTGATACCGTAAATGGAGCCGATGAGCTGCAGCAGATCCCGCTCCGAGCAGATGATGGGCTCCACCTCGAGGTTGGTCTCGATCTCCACTGCATCCAGAGCCGTGATGTCCATGGGATCGGTCATGGCCACCGTGAGCAGGTTGCCCCGCCGCCTGAGGGGCACAAACTGGTACTTCTGGGCCATCTCCACTGGGACAAGCTCGCGAAGCTCCGGGTTGTAGGGGTACCGGGCGGCGCTGTACTTGTCGATCTTGAGCTGCCGGCTGATCAGGTCGACGATCTGAACCTCGCGGAGAATGCCCTTGCGGATGAGGTACTCCCCGAGCTTCAGACCGGACCGCTTCTGATCCCTCAAGGCCTGTTCCAGATCCTTCGCGTCCAGCAGCCCGGCCTCGATGAGCATCTCGCCCAGTCGTTTTCTTGTGGTTTTCAGGGGCGCTTTCCCGGGGGCTGAAGAGATTTTTTGCAGTTCACTCATATACTACCCCTTTCAGGGCTTGGTTGACCGATGGTGTCAAGGAAGTGAAAAACACGGTTTCAGGGCTCCACCTGCGCAGCGAGACTAAGCCCTGCGATCCGTAAGCCGCCGACAGATATTCCTCGGCCATTTCGCGCGAGGCAAAGCCCTGTCTGTCGACAAGGACGAATTCGAGTCCGTCGATGGAGTTCCAGCTCGCAACCAGCCTGACCTCCCTGCCCAACTGCCTGAGCTGATCGATACCATCCTGAAGGGAGGCCGTCTTCCGGACTTGGATGAAATAGGTTTCGAACACATCCGGGGAGGTCTTCACCGGAATGGCGGGCATGGCGATCTCGGTTCCGGCTTCAACCCTGTCGAGGTCCTGGATCGTCGGGTTCGCCCGTTTCAGCTCCGGAAGAAAGGTTGGGCTGAACCTTCCGCACACGGACTTGATGAGCGTGGATATGAACTCGTTTTCCAAAAGCACAACCCTGCCGAGGATGGCGGGATGATCGGTTTGTCTGGAGGCAGCTGTGGTCCCTGGCATGTCTGCATGCAAAGACACGGCATCGCCTTCCTGAAGAACCGCGGCAGCCCTCGGCATGGCAGAACTCCCGGCTGAAGCGTTTGAATCGGCCTGCCGGGATGGGCTGTGTACCTCTGACAAGGAGGCATGCGCAGTGACATCGGTGTCGATGGGCTGGATCGCAGTGTCCTCCAATCCGATGAAGAGCAGCGCGAACACGAGGAATGCCAGAGCGGCGCCTGCCGCCGGCATCCGCCTGAGCACCTTCCGTTTGAATGAAATTTCACTTCCTGCGCAAGCCCACACGATGCGCCACGATGCTCTGGACCTGTTCTGCATGATCATGGCCAGAAGGACCCGGTGACAGAGATGGATCATTTTCCTGGGATACCCGCCCGTTGCCAGATAGACCGCGACGAGGGAAACAAAGGGAAAGAGCTTCGGTCGCTTCAGTCCGGCCTTTGACTCGTCGAGCCTGAACTCGATCATGGCTTTTGTGTCCTGGAAATCAAGAGGGCCCAGCGTGTGGAACACGTTGATCCTGTCGGCAAAATTGGGAACCTGGGCGAACAGACTTCGGATCTCTTCCTGGGCGAAGATGACGATCTGCAGGAGCTTGTGCTCGTTGGTCTCGAAATTGAGGAGTTCGCGCAGGATCTCGATCCCCTGCGGGGTCATGGTCTGGCCTTCGTCCACGATGAGGACCACGGTCCTGTTCTTTTCAAGGCCCTCGCGGAGCAGGAAGGACTTGATCTTCTCCTTCATCTTCCATTCGCTCATCCCCGCGTCCACGTCCTCGCCGCTGAAAAGCCCGACCAGGGCCCCGAGCATTTCTCCGGAGCTGTGAAAGGACGGCTCGAGCAGGAGATGGGCCGAGATGGACGGATCATCCCCCAGCGTCTGGATAAGCTGCCTGCACAGGGTGGTCTTGCCGGTGCCGATCCCCCCGGCAACGACATTGAGGCCCCTTTTCAGCCGGATGGCGATCTCCAGGGCGTGCAAACACTGGGCGTGCTGCTTGGACCGGAAGAAGAATCCGGGGTCGGGCGAGTTGGAAAAGGGTTCCTTTCCCAGGTCGAGCAGCTTGAAGTAGTCCATGGTCCGATGCTTTCCTTTCCGCTACTGGGCCGGCGTGTCCTTCGATTCCGCCTCCTGGCGGGCCATCTGATCCTCCACTTCCTGCATGGAGAGCTGACGCTCGCCCTGCTGCCACTGGGGCAGGATGTGCGGAGTGATGAAGATAAGCACATCCTCCAGCTCATTGGCCCTGCCTGTGGTCTTGAAAAGCCTCCCCAGGCCTGGGACATCCATCAGCCCGGGGACGCCGCTTTCCCCATCATTATTGCGCTGTTTGGTCAGACCGGAAATGACCACGGTCTCCCCCGTTCTGGTGATCAGGGTGGTCTGAGTCTGTTTTTTGATGATGAAAGGATTGCCCAGGACATTGCGGGTGGTGTCCACCTCGTCCTTTTTGACCAATATCTGCATCTTCAGATTCTCGCCGTCAATGATGTGCGGGGTGATCTCAAGCCGCAACACCGCGTCTTCAAACTTGACTTCGATCTCTCCGTCCTCCCCGGTAGCTACGAACGGAACCCGCTCGCCGTTTTCCGTGAAGGCCGTTTGATTGTCCAGGGTGGTGATGGAGGGGCTGGACAGGATCCGCAGCTTGTTTCTGTCCTGCAATGCGGAGAGCTGAAGTTCCAGGATATCTCCCCCGATGGTGCCAAACAGGAGTCCAAGTTTGGCAGGATCGGTTCCTCGAATTGTATCCGCAGGGAGATTGACGCCAAAGTTACCGCCTGAAACATCAAAGGGTGTACTGGACCCCGGGGTGACCCAAAGGCTGTTGCTTCCTGCCGAGTCGGCCTGCAGAATTCCGCCCCATTGGACCCCGAGATTTCTGGCCACCTCGCTTGTGGTCTCCACGATGTGGGCCTTGAGCTTGATCTGGGCCCTTGGGTGGTCCAGCCGGTTGATCATCCGGATCATGTTCTGGATGTCGCTTTCTATGCCCTGGATGATCAGCGAATTGGTGTGGGCATCAACCACGACAGACCCTCTAGCCGCCCCGTCCTGGCCCTTGGAGAGAAACGTCACCAGGTTCTCCCGCAGATTCCTGGCGTCCGCGTAGTGGATCTTCACGATGTGGGAAACCATTGGTTCCACGTTTTGAAAACGCTTCTGCACGTCCTGTATCTCCAGCGTGTTCTTCATGTCCTCAAGACCCATGACCCGGATGAGATCGCCCTCCCAGGCGTAACTCAGGCCGTTGGTCTTCAGGATGGCCTCAAAAACCTGATTCCAGGGCTTGTTCTCGACACTGATGTTGACCTGCCCCTGCACCCCTGACTTGATCAGGATCGACTGGTCGGCCGCCCTGGCCATGGCCTGCAGCACAGCAACTATGTCTGCCTCGTGCATCTTTAGCGAAATCCGTCGGGTGGGCAGCTGCTTTTCCTCCTGGAACGGTTGCCTTGCGAACCTTTGGTCTACAGCCGTCTCGTCGAGCTCAAGGCTTCGCTCCCGCGGGGCAGGCGAGTGACCCTGGGCCTGGTCGGCCATGATTTTCCATTTTTCGAAAAACGGGTCTTGAACCGGTTCCTTGTTTGCGCAACCGAAGAGAAACGCCGATGCAGCAACACAGCCGAAGAAAAGAGCGAGAGGGCGCATGATCATGTTCATAGATCCGAATTCCTTTCCGATTGTTACTGAAGGGATGGGAAGGAGATATTCTCTTCCATGGGGACAGTGAGCCTGCCGCCTTCCTCCTGACTGCCTGTCCTTACAAGCGTCACTCTGTCGGGGTGGATGGACTGGACCGCGTATCCCTCGGCCTCCAGCCGCTCGCCGGCCTGGTATTCCCTGCCGTTGATGATGGCCAGTCTCCTGGTGTCCATCTGAATGTACCCGGTATAGGAGAACTCGATTTTCTTGGTCTTTGACCCTCCGCCGGCCGTTTCGAGCTCCCTTCCGGCATACCGGTCGTAGAAGGGGTCACGCTGCCAGGAGGCCTGGGCTCGCTTGAGCGCGTATTCTTCCACCCTGCTCAAATCGTGCTTTTCCAGCCCTTGTCTGATTGTGGACACGGTCTGCTCGAAGTTCTGAACAGCGGATTGATTCTCTTTCGAGCTCCCGGACGGCTCCGAGGAGTCGAAAAAGAGCGTGTACGCCCCCATGCCCACCGCCACCACCATCAGGATCACAAGAAACGTTTCCCGTTTTGTCATGGTCGTCCTGCATTCATCCTATACATTGCTCCGGCTTCAGAACCGGATCTCTCCGCTTTTAACGGGATCAAATTGTGCCTTCGGCCTGCTGCCGCCCCTCTTCATTGGACACCTTGACGGCTTCGCCGCTGAGCCCGAGCCACAGTGTCAACCGCATCTCACGGGACCCTCGAACCGGCCGTATTGAGATCTGTTCGATCTGGCGCAGCGAGGACAACTCCCCGAGCCTGATAAGAAACGCCCGAAAATCAACGAATTGCCCTCTGACCTCACAATTGACCTTGAGCAGTCCGGAGCTCTCCAGCGATTTCGGATCGGGAGTGATGGAGATGGACTCGATCCCTGACTGCTCGGCCTTTTTCCGCACCAGCTCGGGTATGTACTCGATCTCCTCGATGTTCAGGTCGGTGTGCTCAGGCGAGGGAAGAGAAATCCCTTTGGCCTTCTCGGCCCTAGCCGCCAGATCGGCATACACCGGAAACAGAGCCTTCTGCTCCTCGACCGCTGCTCTGGCCTGCTCGATCTGCCGCTCCAGGGCGGCATTCTCGCTGAATTTGGGAAGGACCAGAAAAACACATCCCAGAACCAGGATCAGCCCCAGTACCCCAAACGCCACAAGACTTTGAGCCGGAATTTTCAATCTGTTCATGTCACTCCTGCAGATCGACATTGACCAGGAAATGCAGAACCCTGCCTTCACCCGGAATTTCTTCGATCGTGCTTTTTCTTACGGTGGGGACTTTGAAGAGCGGCGAGTTTTTCAGACGCACCATGTAGCTGGCCAGTTGGGCATCCGCGCCCTGCAGGTCCGAACGGATAAAGCCGTCGAGAATCAGGGCCTTTCCTGCAGACGCCCTGTCTTTTCCCAGTTCGAGATTGAGCTGGAGCAGGCTTACGTTCGAGGGGGTCAGCGCAGCGACCTCGCTGATGACCGCTACCCCCTGATATCGCTTGGAAAAAGACTTGGCCAGAAGTTGCGCATTCTGGACTTTGGCGGCCCTCTGCAGGAGAAGAGCCTGATTGACGACCGGATCGTAGGCGGAAAGGTTCACATGCAGCTGAGCGAGTTGTGTACGGTTGCTCTGCTCGATCCCTTTCTGCCAGAGAAACACGCCGCTTGCCACGACGGCCAGGAACAGGAACACGGCGACGATCGCGGAATTGTACATTGTGGCCCTTTTCTGCTGCTCCTTGTCCTTGAACGTGAACAGCAGGTTCGGCGTTCGCCCCTTTTGCGAGAGGGACAATCCCAGGGCCCTGTTCAGGGAGACACGCTTCCCGACATTGCGGGGAATGGGGCCGATCCCGGCTTCCCCCTCCAGGGGATCCAGCACCTTGACACCCATGCCCAGCTCAGATCCGATATAGCCGAGGATTTTTCCACTGCTGCCAATCAACCCGGAAAGGAACACCTGCTCCACCCGTTCTTTGCCCTGGGTGATACTGTAGTATTCGAACGTTCGCTCGATCTGTCGGACCAACCGTTCCACCGCAGGCAATACCGAGCTGAAGACCCGATCCTGCTCCGATTCCTCTTCTGTCCCGGCATCGCCATCGACCAGAGCGGAAAAGAGCGTCTCCCGGGCCCACCCTTTGTTGGCTCCACCCCGTTCACGCTGCAGGGAAACGGGTTCTTCGAAATCGAAATCGTTTTCCCCGTCTTGATCCAAAGACGAGGTAAGCCCGTCGAGGCGCAGGGACTTTTCGGAAACCTCTTCTGGAGGAGGGCTTGCTGCATGCCGGCGGTCGTTCTCGAAACGCTCCTGCAACGCCTCGACCATGCTGTTCGTTCCCGTCTTGATCCCCCGGGTAAGGACCAGGTCGCCGTCCTTATACACATCTATCCTGGACCATTCCCGGCCAATATGAAGGCCGGCGCAGGCTTCCGGTGCGCCTGCCACCCATCCTCGTCTGAAAAGGTTTTGAATGGCAAAGGGAGCGATGGTCAGCCCCTCAAGGGAAAAGCCGATGGAGGAGAACATCTGCTTCATCATCTCGACGTTTTTGCGCCTGGCCAGATAGACCATCACCTTCGTCTTGGGGATCCCCTTGTCCACCTCGTCTCCCTGGACCTCGAAGTCCAGGATATCCTCATGCTCGTTGTAGCTGGTTTCCTTCTTCGCCACCCAGTGCACGACGTTAGCTACCTTGTCCTTCGTGGTCCTCGGGATGGTGATGTGCCAGATGTCGAGCTTGCTGGTGGGTAAAAGAGCCCACAGGGAGACCTGATTGGATTGCCCGCAGAACTCCTTCAGGCACTTGCCGAGAAATGCTGAAAATTCGGGGCTGCCGAGAGGAGCGGCGTTTGGATAGGAGAGTGAACAGCAGTCAACGACCCGCCCTTTTTCAGCATTGTCACGTTTGACCAGCCGCAGAGCCGAATGGTCGAAATCGACGCCCACGACCACCCCTTTGCGGAACGAAAACCCCTGGGTGCGGGGCTTCCACCCGGAAGGCGCCTCCGGCGGAGTCTTGGAAGAGGATGCAGGGCCGTTCTTTATGAGCTGAAGCAGCTTTTCAGAGGAAGAAACCGGGTCATTTTTGTTCACAAGGCGCTCCAAAAGAGAGCGTTGGAGGGTGAAAGAGAATCTATGTCTGCAGATTGCGATCATGGCCGGCAGCATGCCATGGTCGGAATCGGATGCGAAAAAATGTGTTCTGCTATGAGGGAACAGGGGTATGCACAACCCCTATATTTTTTTGTGAAACACGAGCAAGGCCTTTGGATCCATTCAGTAAAAAGGCTAGTTCTTGAAGTCAACAAAATTTGGAGCAGTTCCAACAATTCTTGATTGATCCGTTCTTTCCTGTCCCTTAATCTCTTCAGAAAGGGATGCTTCACTCAACGCCTTGTAGAGATACCCAATCGCCGTAACCCTGTTCATGGGTCTGGAAAAGAGATACCCTTGGGCCTGCTGGCACTTCAAATCGGTGAGCATCGACCTCTGCTCAATGGTTTCCACGCCTTCCGCAATGACATTCAACTTCAATCTATGCGCCAAAGTGATAATGATTTCCACTATATTGCTGTCCTCGCTCATGGTTTCGTTCAAACGCGAGACAAAGCTCCGATCGACCTTCAAGGTATCGATGGGGAGTTTCTGCAAATAACTGAGGGACGAGTATCCGGTCCCGAAATCATCGATGGCGATCCGAAACCCCATTTTCTTCAGGCGACGAATTATGGTGACCGTCTCCTCGGTATCCTGCATGAGGACGGTCTCGGTGATCTCCAGATTTATTCGATCCGGATCAACGCCGCTGGTAGAAAGGAGCTCTTCCATATCACGAAGAAAGTTCTCCCTGGAGAATTGCTTACCGGATATATTGATGCTCAAGTAGAAGGGAAGTGGTGCGCCTAGATGCGCTTCCCACCGCTTCATTTCCGAAAACGCCTCCATGAGCACCCATTGTCCTATGGGCACAATAAGCCCCGTCTCCTCGGCGATCTTGATGAAACCGTCCGGATAGATGATCCCAAGTACTGGGTGGTCCCACCTGATCAGCGCCTCGAATCCCATGAGATTACCAGAATCCACCGAGACGATCGGCTGATAGAAAAGCCGGAACTCCTGCCTCTGCAGGGCCTTTCGAAGGTCTGTCTCGACCTTGAGGAGCTGCATGGCCTTCTCGTGGAGACCTTTGTCGAAAATCTTGAACTGCGCCTTTCCCGTTGACTTCGCGTGGTACATAGCCGCATCGGCATCGCGGATGATGTCCCCTGACGCACTGTAATCCTTGGTATTGAGAACAATTCCGAAGCTGGCCGGGGCAAAAACCTCATGCCCCTCCAGGATAAACGGCTTGCGGAGCGAGGCTTGAAGCCGTTCCGCGACATGGGAGGCATAGTGTTCGTCCTCGATGTCCTCCAAAAGGATGCAGAACTCATCCCCTCCGAGCCGGCCGATGACATCTGTTTCCCGGAGCTGCTGCTTGAGCCGCTCCGCAAAGGCGACCAGAAGCTTGTCCCCTTGAGTGTGGCCGAGGCTGTCATTGATGAGCTTGAACCTGTCGATGTCGAGGTAGAGAACCGCAAACGGTGACGTTCCCTTGCGCTTGGACCGCTTGATGGCCATGTTCAGGTGCTCCAGAAAGAGGACCCTGTTTGGCAGATTAGTCAAGGAATCGTGGAATGCCTGGTGATAGATCTGCTGTTCAGCCTCCTTGAGCTGGGTAATGTCCGTCATGGAGGCCACACTGAGGTGTGATCCGGGGATGCCGGCAACCGTGAGAAGCATGTACCGCTCGTTTCCGTCCGCCCCCACGAACTTGCACTCGCAGTTGATGGAAGAGTTCTCAGGCATCTCCCGGCAGTGCTCAATTGAGTTTTTCACTTTACCCTGATCCCCTTCCGGAATGAACTCCATCAGGGAAATTTTCTGTTCGATGCGATCCTTCACTGTTCCTGAAATGATCTCGAACCTTGAGTTGGCCAGCAGAACGATGATGTTCCGGTCGAAAATGACCGTTGCCGCGCCTGTGTTTTCGAAAATCGTTCGATAGGTGTTTTCGGATTCTCTGAGCTTTGCCTCCGTCATTCTCCGCGTGAGGATTTCGTCACGAAGCTTCTCGTTCGCATTTCTGAGATCCTTTGTGCGTTCGGCAACCCTGAGCTCCAGAGTGTCATTGGTCTTGCGCATGATCTCTTCAGCCCTTTTCCGTTCGGAAATATCCCGGGCTGCGCATTGAATGGATTCAATCTTCCCAAGGGGTGTACAGAGCACATGAACTTTGACTTCCAGCCAGAGGGGACCGCGCCCGGACGTATTGTGCTCGTATTCTAGGCAAAAGCACTGGTGAGGCTCATAGTTCGAAGCCTTGAGACGGCTGAGTTCTTCCTTAAACAGGGGAAAGACTGTAGGAGACAGAAGGTCCAAAATTCCCGGCCGTTGTTTCGGCAAAGCAGAGGGAGTGAGAAATTCCCGACTGGAAGGGCTGGCATAGGTGATGTTCAGCTCTTCATCCATCGTCCAGATGATATCGGTGGTATTTTCCGCCAGAAGTCTGTATTTCTTTTCGCTTTCCAAAATCCGCTTTTGGGTTTTGTTGATTTTATTGATGAGCAATTGCGTAAAAGCGCTGAACAGAAGAATCCCGAAAACCGTCAGAAATACCGTTATCTCCTTATTTGCATGAAGGATTTTCTCTGAAAAGTAATATAATGACGAGGCACTAAAGCCGATAATCAAAAGACCGGTTCGATCAAAAAAATTCTGTAGGTGAACCGTGTTCCATGTCTTTTCTACTTCTTTCATTGTGTTCGGTCTCGTGATCGGCTTCAGGGTTGAGCTCCGCCTTGTGGCTGCTTGAAAAACAGAGAGAAGTATCGGTTCAGTAATTCATGGAGTAAGAAAATTGAAGAATGCTCGTAAATTCAAAGCATTTGGCATGCAAAAAATATTCCTCAGCAAACACCCTGAGGTCCCACACAAGAAAAGTCGATGGTGTGAAGAAAAAAGAAAAGGCCCTGGAATTTTCCAGGGCCTTGTATAGGCATGGTGGGCCACCAAGGAATCGAACCTTGAACCTCCGGATTAAGAGTCCGCTGCT
>JBKHAV010000067.1:0-14488 GCA_046542715.1 Desulfovibrionales bacterium | reverse complement strand
CCGAAACCCGCTGCGCGGGAAATTCGAAGCACGAAATTCGAAATTCGAAACAAAGACAATCCGCTGCGCGGGAAATCCGAAACCCGCTTCGCGGGAAGCTCGAAATTCGAAGCACGAAATTCGAAATTCGAAACAAAGAACCGCTTCGCGGGAAAATCAAAACTCGTTACTGCGTTGCCGAAATTCGAAGCCCGAAGCTCGATTTCATTTTTCTTGTTTTGAATTCCTGATTTCGAATTTCGGTTTTCAGACTCTTCTTCTTGTTTCGAATTTCGAATTTCGAATTTCGGATTTTCAGATTTCTTCTTGTTTCGAATTTCGAATTTCGGATTTCGGATTTTCAGGTTTTAGAATTCGAATTTCGTGCTTCGGATTTTCAGATTTCTTCTTGTTTCGAATTTCGGATTTCGAATTTCGGATTTTCTTAACGTACCCTTACCAGATCCCTTTGGATCAGCTCCTCGGCGATCTGGACCGTGTTCAGGGCCGCGCCTTTGCGGATGTTGTCGGACACGATCCAGAGGTTCAGCCCGTTGTCAATGGTCTCGTCTTCCCGGATACGGCCCACAAAGGTGTCGTCCTCGCCTGCGGCAAAAACAGGCATGGGGTAGATCTTCTCGGCAGGGTTGTCCAGGACCTTGACTCCAGGGGCCTGGCTCAGGATGGCCCGGGCCTCTTTGGCCGTGATCTTCTTTGCCGTTTCCACGTTCACGGACTCGCTGTGGCCGTAAAACACAGGCACGCGCACCGTGGTGGCCGTCACTCGAATGGAGTCGTCTCCCATGATCTTTTTGGTCTCGTGGACCATCTTCATCTCTTCCTTGGTGTAGTCGTTCTCCAGGAAGACATCGATGTGAGGGAGGCAGTTGAAGGCGATCTGGTGGGGGTAGACCTTGGCCTCCGGCTCTTTCATGTTGAAGAGCTGGCTGACCTGCTGCTGCAGCTCGTCAATGGCCTGCTGCCCGGTTCCAGAGACGGCCTGGTAGGTCGAGACCACCACTCTTTTGATGGTCCCGGCATCGTGCAGCGGCTTGAGCACGACCACCATCTGAATGGTCGAGCAATTGGGATTGGCGATGATCCCCTTGTGTCCCTCCAGATCCTGGGGGTTGACCTCCGGAACCACCAGCGGGGTCTGCGGATCCATGCGCCACGCACTGGAGTTGTCCACGACCACGCACCCTGACTCCGCCGCAATGGGGGCGAATTTTTCCGACACCGAGCCGCCTGCGGAAAACAGGGCCAGATCGATGCCCTGAAACGACTCCTCGCTCAGTTCTTCCACCGTGAGGTCGCCGGATTTGAAAGGGACGGTCGTGCCCGCGGATCTGGCCGATGCCAGCGCAACAACCCGGGATGCGGGAAAATCTCGCTGTTCCAGAACCTTCAGCATCTCCCTGCCGACCGCTCCGGTCGCCCCGACCACTGCCACTACAAAGGAATTGCGGCTCATGTCCTTCTCCATATTCAATACATCTCCCTGCTGTTTCGGCCGTTATCCCCGGACGGCATTGACGATCTCCAGGCAGGCGTCCGCCTTGTTCAGGGTGTAGAGATGCACTCCGGGCACCCCCCGCCTGAAAAGATCACGGACCTGCTCTTTCGCAAATTCGATGCCGACCCTGCTCACCAGCGGTGATCCACCCCTTTCGTCCGCATCCTCCAGCTCGGCCATATACGTCTCGGGCATACTCGCTCCGGAGAGCGTAAGAAAGCGCTTTATCCCGGAGAGCGTCATCACCGGGAGCACCCCGGGGATGATCGGCGCGGTGATGCCGATATCCCTGGCCCGCTCCACAAAACCGGAGTACAGCTCGTTGTCGAAGAAGAGCTGGGTGATGACGAAATCACCGCCCCGGTCCAACTTGTACTTGAGATATTCCAGATCCGTCCCCAGGTCCGGAGCCTCGGCATGCCCCTCAGGGTAGCCGGCCACTCCGACTCCCATGTCGGGATACCGGGACCTGATCAGCTCGACCAGGTCGCAGGCATGCTGAAACTGCGTGCTCGTGGGTCTGAACTCCTCCTCCCCCTTGGGAGGATCCCCCCTGAGCGCGAGGATGTTGTGAATCTCCGCAGCCGCGAGTTTGTCGATGTAGGACTGGATCCGTTCCCGGCTCGCATCCACGCAGGTCAGGTGGGCCATGGGTTCGAACCCGAACTCTCGTTTCAGTTTCGTGACGATCTCCAGTGTGGCGTCCTGGGTGCTCCCCCCGGCGCCGTAGGTCACGGACACGAAAAGCGGATCAATGGCCCGGAGCCGGTTCACCTCCTGAAAAAAAACGGGCCATGCGGCCCGGTCCTTCGGCGGAAAGAATTCCAGGGAAATAAAATCCCTATGGTGTTCGATGAGTCGTTGAATGCGCACGAAGGATGCCTCCCGACAATGAGGTGGGGCAAAGATGCCCTGCACCCCCGGTTTTCAAAGTCGGGAATAGTACATGGAGAGGTTCCGGAGTGCAAGGCGGGATTGCGCCAGCACTCCGGCAGGCCGTTGAAAAATCCTCCCGCGAAATCCGGGACCGGCGTTGTCACGCGTCGCGCAGGACTTTTGAATCACGCCTGGGCGTGACGGAGAAGGAATTTTTCAACAGGCTGCTAAGCGCTCCATCAGCCGATGGATCCGGCGATTTTGAAGATGGGCAGGTACATGGACACGACCATGCCGCCCACGACCACACCGAGAAAAACGATCATGATCGGCTCGATCAACGCGGTCAGGTTCTCCACGGCCTGATCCACCTCGCTGTCGTAGAAGTCCGCTATCTTGGAGAGCATGGTGTCCAGGGCACCTGTGGCCTCGCCGATGGAGATCATATGGATGACCATGGGCGGAAACACTCCGGTCTCATCCAGGGGCTCTGCCAGGCTCTGCCCTTCGGAAATGGACTTTTTGGCTTCCAGCACACCGAGTTCCAGAGTCTTGTTGCCCGAGGTCTTTGCCACAATGTCCAGGGCGCTGAGGATGGGGACACCCGAGGAGACCATGGTGCTCAGGGTCCGGGAAAAGCGGGCCACGGCGACCTTGCGCAGCAGGGGCCCGAATACCGGTACCGTGAGAATCCACCTGTCGAACATGATCCTGCCCTTTTCCCACTTCAAAAAGTATTTGAACGCCACCCCGAAAACGATCAATCCACCGATCATCAAGAGCCAGTTTCCCTGGGCGAACCGGCTCATATTGATGACCAGCTGCGTCGGGCCGGGAAGGGTCCCGCCGAAATCCATGAACATCTGCTCGAAAGTGGGAATGACAAAGATGAGAATGACCGCGATGACCAGCATCGCCACAACCAGCACCACGGTCGGATAGGTCATGGCCCCCTTGACCTTGGCCTTCAGCCGGGCCGCCTTCTCGATATAGGTAGCCAGCCGGTCCAAAATGACGTCCAGGATACCGCCGGTCTCACCGGCATTGACCATGTTCGAGTACAGATCGTCGAAAATGTCCTTGTGCTTGCTCAGGGCCTCGAACAGCGAGGAACCCCCTTCGATTTCGTTGCGGATATCGTAGAGCACCCGCTTGAGCTTGGGGTTTTCCGTCTGTTCGCACATGACCTGAAGGGCCTGCAGGATGGGCACGCCGGAGTTGATCATGGTGGAAAACTGCCGGCTGAAAACCACCATGTCCCTGGACTTGACATTGCCCTCGAGAAAGGTCCCCTCCAAAATGTCCTTGGGCTTTGGCTTGACCCTGATGTTCTGATAGGCCTTCCTCCGAAGCGAACTTTCCGCCATCTCCAGGTTCGGGGCTTCAATTTCGCCCTTCACGGTCCTGCCGCTCTTGGCCTTGGCTTTGTAAACGAAAAAAGGCATGGCAATCTCCTGCAGTGAAAGATGCTGTGAAAGGGCTAATCCGTCGAGGTCCTGAGGACTTCCTGAACGGAGGTAACTCCAGACATCAATTTATTCAAGGCGCTTATGCGCATGGTAATCATGCCCTGGGCAATGGCTGTCTTGCGGATATCGAGCACTGTGGCCCCGGCGAGCACCATTTCCTGAATTTCCGGGGTCACGGTCAACACTTCGTAAATCCCGCTTCTGCCTTTGTATCCGGTGGAATTGCATTCCGTGCATCCCACCGGTTCAAAAAACTCCCCGTCCGTGATCTCGCGTTCCGACAGACCAAGCCGCTTCAGGATTTCCGGGTCGACTGCTGCTTTGCGCTTACAGAAGACGCAGAGTTTCCGGACCAGCCGCTGGGCCACAATGGTGTTGATGGACGAGGCCACCAGAAAATTGTCCACTCCCATGTTGAGCAGCCTGGTCAGAGTGCTCGGGGCGTCGTTGGTATGCAGCGTCGAGAGGACGAGGTGCCCGGTAAGGGCCGCCTTGATGGCGATTTCGGCTGTTTCCAGATCACGGATCTCACCCACCAGAATGACGTCCGGGTCTTGACGCAGAAAAGAGCGCAACGCCGAGGCAAAGGTCAGCCCCAGATCTTCCAGGACATGGACCTGATTGACGCCTTTGAGACTGAATTCCACGGGATCTTCGGCCGTGGAGATGTTCACGTCGTCCTTGTTGAGTTCCATCAGTGCCGAGTAAAGACTGGTGGTCTTGCCGGACCCGGTGGGGCCGGTGACCAGCACCATGCCGTAGGGCTTTGCAATCCCCTCCTTGAACGCTGCAAGAGAAGGTTCGTCAAACCCGAGCTGAGTCATGTCCACCTGCAGGGCGGATTTGTCCAGAAGGCGCATGACCACCTTTTCGCCGAAGAGCGTGGGCAGGATGGAGACGCGAAACTCCACCTCCTTGCCTCCGGGGGTACGCACTTTGATGCGGCCGTCCTGGGGCAGCCGCTTCTCCGCGATGTTCAGCCTGGACATGATCTTGATACGGGAAATGATGGCGTTCTTCATCCGCATGGGCGGCCGCATGACCTCCTGCAGCATGCCGTCCAGGCGAAACCGGACCCGGAATTGCTTTTCATAGGGCTCGATGTGGATGTCTGACGCTTTCTTGCGGATGGAATCCATGATGATCAGATTGACCATCTTCACCACCGGAGCCTGGGTCGCAGCCTCCAGGGTGGACGTCTCCTCGTCTGCCTTGAAATCGTCGGACGCGAACTCCACCTCGTCATCTTCCATGTCCGACAACGCGTCCTCGAGGTCTCCCAGATCGTCCGCCTGGGTCTCTTTGATGGAGTCCAGACATTTTGCGATGGAGCCGGGTGAGGCAACATGGACGATGGGCTCGAGGCTGGTCAGGAAACGGATGTCGTCAATGGCCAGGAAATCTTCGGGATCGGCAATGGCCAGATACAGCCTCCTGCCGACGAGATAAAACGGGACTGCCTGGTATTTCTTGAGCAGATCGGCACTGACGAGTTCGAGCACCTTCGAGGGAATGATGAGATTTGCCGGATCCGCACAGGGCAGGTTCAGCCGGCGGGAAAGATATTCGACATAATCGCTTTGGGAGATGATTCCGCCCTGGAGGGCGGCACGCAAGGCATTGAGCCGCTCCTTTCTCTGGAGCTGCTGAACCTTGTCCACCTGATCCTTGGTCAGACCGGCCCAGTCTGCAAGGTCTTCCAGAAGCGGAGCTTGAGCCATACTATGTTCCGATGAGAGACAACGCGTGTACGATTTCTAAATCCGCCTCCAGAAAGGGCATGGATATGGCCGTGTCCGGGGTGACCCATTCCATTTTTTGTCCTTCCAGAGGCAGGGGGTGACCTGAAAAAGCATGCACGAGATAAAAGTGCAGTTTCACCCGGACCTCGGGATATTCCTTTTGTTTTTCTTTCCAGAGAGCAAATTCCAGCGGCCGGACGCCAATTTCCTCTGTAAGTTCCCGGATCAAGGCCTGTTCCGGGGTTTCCCCGTTTTCGATTTTTCCTCCGGGAAACTCCCAAAAGCCTGCCAGAGGCTTTCCTTCCGGCCGTTGTACAGCGAGGAACCTGCCCCCATCAAGCAAGATTCCTGCCACTACCGGGGTCCACTTCATGCAAGGAACGTCAGCAGCCACATCAATCCCCAAGCAGAAAATCGCGTTCCCGCTCCAGGTCCTGGATCTCTTTTTCCAGAATGGCCAATCGCTCCATGATGTGCTCCCCCTCTTCCTTGCGCGTCCGGTACTCTCGGCTCAACTCCGCCAGAAGGTCCGGGTCGCAATGGCAGGCCGGGTCGGCGAGTCGCCGCTCAATTTCGTCCTGTTCTGCCAAATTGTGATCAAACTTGGCCTCAAAACGGTCGAATTCCTCCCGAAGCGGTTTGATTTTTCTGTAAAAATCGTTTCTGACCTCTGCCTGTTTCTTGCGGACCGCCTTCTGGGACGACTTGTTTTCCAGAGGAACTTCTCCTGACTTTTCAGCCGGTTCGGCCTGCTCCCGGCCAAGAGACTGGAGATACTCGTCAAATCCCCCGTGAATCTCCTCGATTCCTGCATCCGTGAATCGCCATATCTCCGCCCCAAGACAGGAGAGAAGAAATCTGTCGTGGGCCACCAGCATGATCGTCCCGGAATACTCCTCCAGGGCTTCGACCAGCGCTTCCCGACTTTCCAGGTCCAGATGGTTCGTGGGTTCGTCAAGAACCAGAAAATTGGCCCGTTTGAGGAAAAGGGAGGCCAGGACCAGACGGTTCTTTTCCCCCCCGCTCAGTTCACCGACCTTGCGCTCCCAATATCCCTCCCCGATGAGAAAGAGCCCCAAAACGGATCGGAGTTCCTCTTCAGTGGTGTGGGGATGGGAAAATCGCCGGATCTCATTGATGACGGTGGAGCCCTCCCGCAGGGTATCTGCCTGGTGCTGACTGAAATAGCCGATCTCGGTCAGCGACCCCAGACTGACCCGGCCGGAGGTCGGCGTCAGTTCACCGGTGAGGAGTTTGAGCAGGGTGGATTTTCCTGCCCCGTTGGGACCGACCAGCGCGATCTTCTGTCCCTTGATGAGATTGAAATTCACTTTGGAAAAAAGCGTCTTGCCGTCCGGCCAGGCAAACGACACATCCACGGCGCCGGCCACCACCCGGCTCTGATTTTTGGGCTTGGGCCAGGAAAACGACAGCGTTTTGCGGCCTGCCGGGGTATCCAGGCTGCCGAGTTCCCAGGAGAGTTTCCGGATGGAAAGGGCCCTGCTGCGGGCTTGGGCGGCCTTGGTGGCTTTGGCCTTGAACCGGTCTACGAAAGCCTGCTTGCGGTTGATTTCGTCCTTGAGCTGTTCGGCCCGTTTCTTGAGCTGCTCTTCCCGTTCATTCTTCCACAGAAGAAACGCGTCGAGGTTCCCCGGCCTGAGCACGGCTTTTCCTTCCCCCAGGCTGAGAATATGCGTGCTGACACGCTCCAGCAAAGCGCGGTCGTGAGCCACGAAAAGAAGAATGCCCTGGTAGTTCCTGAGGTACTCTTCCAGCCAGAGGATGGCTTCCAGGTCCAGGTGGTTGGTGGGCTCGTCAAGAAGAAGAACATCAGGACCGGCGAGGAGCGCCCGGGCGAGCTTGGCCCGTTCGCGCCACCCTCCGCTCAGGACGCGCATCGGGCGATGGAAGTCCTTTGGGCTGAAGCCGAACCCCTGGAGGATGCTTTCGGCCTGGTGCTCGGGATTGTAGCCAAAGGCCCGTTCCAGTTCCTCCTGCCTCCGGGTCAGCTCTTCGATGGCCTGTGCGTCACCCGCGCTTTCCCATTCCTTCCAGAGTTCGCCCCAGGAGGGCACGACTTCCAGGACATAGGTCAAAAGCGTGCGGTCCAGCGTCTGGCTGGATATTTCCTGGGAGACGACGCCGAGCCGGGCCTGACCGGGCAGGATGACCTTGCCGGCATCAAAATCGAACTCACCGGCGATCCCCTTGAGCAGGGTGCTTTTCCCGCACCCGTTGGGGCCGATGATCGCCAGCCGCATGCCCGGGGTGACCTCCACATTGAGATCGCGAAAGAGGTCCCGCGCGCCATAGGATTTGGTCAGGGACTGCAAAATAAGCTTCATACGTGATGTTCCCCTTCCACCCGGCCGGTATGCCGGGGGAACGGAGTCGTGTTGATGTGGTTCAAAAGAAAGGAGGCGAAGCCTCCTTCAGAATGCTGACAAAGTCGTATTCTGCAGACTGTTCAAAAAACTCGCTGGCAACCCATTCGCCGTTGGGCGAGGAACGAGCCCTTACGGAGATGGAGAGCAGTGCTGAGCGAAAAAAGACCAAGGCCGAAGCGTATTTTTTATACGTGAGGGTTTGGTCTTTTTGAAGCAACGCGGCCAGCGAGGCTTTTTCAACAGTCTGAGGAGGCTTGCGCCTCCTTGGGTTATTGCAGGTTCTTGAGGACGAGTTCGCCCATTTTCCGGCAGCCAACAACGGTGGCGCCGGATTCCATGATGTCGCCGGTGCGATACCCCTGGGTCAGGGTCTTTTCCACACTCTTTTCTATTGCTGCCGCAGCGTCCTCCATGGAGAACGAATACCTGAGCATCATGGCCACGGAAAGGATGGTTGCCAGGGGATTGGCCTTGTCCTGTCCGGCGATGTCCGGGGCTGAACCGTGGATCGGCTCGTACAGCCCGGGGTTATGTTCCCCGAGTGAAGCCGAAGGCAGCATGCCGATGGACCCGGTGATCACGGCGGCCTCGTCCGAGAGGATGTCGCCAAAGAGGTTTCCGGTGACGATCACGTCGAACTGGGACGGGTCGCGCACGAGCTGCATCGCCGCATTGTCCACGTACATGTGGGAAAGCTCGACGTCCGGATAGTCCCGGGCGACCTCGATCACCACGGAACGCCAGACCCGGGAAACATCCAGGACATTGGCCTTGTCCACGGAACAGACCCTGCGGTTGCGCTTGCGGGCCGCCTCGAACGCCACTTTGGCGATGCGCCTGATCTCATGCTCCCGGTAGATCATCGTGTTGAACCCGACCCGTTCGCCCTCTCTGATGTCCTCGCCCCTGGGTTCGCCGAAGTAGATTCCTCCGGTGAGCTCGCGCACCACCATGACGTCGATGCCCTTTTCCACGATATCCGGGCGCAGGTAGCAGGCTGCCTTGAGCTGGGGAAACAAGGTGGCCGGCCGCAGGTTCGAGAACAGCCCCAATGCCTTGCGGATACCTAACAGACCCTTTTCCGGCCGTATGGCCGGATCGATGGTGTCCCACTTGGGGCCGCCCACGGCACCGAGAAGCACGGCATCGGACTCCCGGCACCTGGTCACGGTCTCCTCGGGCAGGGGCACGCCGGTGGCGTCGATGGCCGCCCCGCCGATGAGCGCGTCGTCGATCTCAAACGCGGTCCCGCTTCGTTCACCCACAGCATGCAGGACCTTGACCGCCTGTTCCACTATTTCCGTTCCGATCCCGTCCCCGGGCAGTACGCAGATTTTCATTCTTCTCAGCTCCAAATGTTGATCGATCGTTTCCGAAAATCAGGCAGTCCGCGAAAGTCGCCATATTCCAGCTTTCCCATTGGCATGGGAGGTCTCTGTTTCAACGAGGGCAGGCTCACCCTCGAGTCGAAAGCCGCTGCCTGACGTAGGGCACGAGCCCCCCCACATCCAGGATCTCCTGCATGAAGCCCGGCACCGGCGCGCAGGGAATGGTCTCGCCGGTGGACAGGTTTTTGATGACCCCTTTTTCCGTGTCCACTTCCAGCCGGTCATTGTCGCTGATCCTGTCCACCCCGTCCCCGATCTCCAGAAGCACCAGCCCCATGTTGAACCCATTGCGATAGAAGATGCGGGCAAAGCTTTTTGCCAGGACAACCGGGATCCCGGCACCCAAAATGGCGATCGGGGCGTGCTCGCGTGATGAACCGCACCCGAAGTTTTCACCGCCCACCAGGATATCGTTCTTCTCCACCCGGTCTATCCATCCGGGCTCGAGCCCTTCCATGCAATTGGCCCCGAGTTCCTGCGGGTCCGTGGTCACCAGGAACCGGGCCGGAATGATGGCGTCGGTATCGATGTGGTCCCCAACCTTATGGGCCTTTCCAGTAACATTCATTGCAATCGACTCCTTGTGCCTGGTTATACTGACTCAGGGTGGACAATTTCCCCGGCGAGCGCACTGGCCGCGGCCACCGCCGGGCTGGCCAGGAAGACTTCGCTCTTCAGGCTGCCCATGCGCCCCTTGAAATTGCGATTCGTCGTGGCAATGGCCCGCTCGCCCTGGGCCAGGATGCCCATATGGCCTCCCAGGCAGGGACCGCAGGTGGGCGGGCCGATAATGGCGCCGGCATCCATGAATACCTCGAGCAGCCCCTCCTTCAGAGCCTGTTTCCAGATGGTCGGGGTTGCCGGGAGCACGATGAGGCGGACATTTTTGTCTACTTTTCCGCCCTTGAGCACGGCTGCGGCTTCGCGAAGATCGGAAATGCGCCCGTTGGTGCAGGAACCGATCACGGACTGGTCGATGCGCATGCCCTTGAGTTCCCCGACAGGTTTGACATTGTCCGGAAGGTGGGGGCACGCCACCTGGGGCGCCATTTCATCGACGTCGATGGTCAGTTCCTGCTCGTAGGAGGCGCCGGAATCAGGCTGGAGCCCGGACGATTTGCGGCCATGCTCCAGGCAATAGGCCACGGTCTTTTCGTCCGCCGGGAACACTCCGACCTTTCCGCCGGCTTCGATGGCCATGTTGGCAATGGTCATCCGCCCTTCCACAGAGAGCCCCTCCACCACCGGGCCGGCAAACTCCAGAGCCTTGTACAGCGCTCCGGAAACCCCGATCCTGCCGATGAGGTTGAGGATCAGGTCTTTGGCCCCGACAAAGCGGGGCAGGGTTCCGGTGAAGGTCACCTTGATGGTCGGGGGCACCTTGAACCAGGTCTCCCCCAGGGCCATGGCTCCGGCGATGTCTGTGGAGCCCATGCCCGTGGCAAACGCCCCCAGCCCGCCGTATGTGCAGGTATGGCTGTCCGCGCCCACCACGATATCCCCGGGACCGACCAGGCCGAGTTCGGGCAGGAGCGCATGCTCGACCCCCACATCCCCGCCCTCGTAATAATGGGTGATGTTCATCTTCCGGGCAAATTCCCGCACCACCCGGACCTGCTCGGCGGAATCGATGTCCTTGTTGGGGGTGAAATGATCGCAGACCAGTGCCACCCGGTCCCTGTCAAAGACTCTGTCCGCCCCCATGTTGGTGAAGGAGTTGATGGCCAGAGGCGCGGTAATGTCGTTGGCCAGCACCAGGGAGACCCGGCACTGGACGATTTGTCCCGGCCCCGTGACCTCCTGGTCGGTGTGGGCCTGCAAAATCTTTTCAGCTAAAGTATGGGGCATTCTCGCTTCTCCTCCTTCATCCGTTCCAATCTGTTCAGGGCATTGATGTAGGCATTGGCACTGGCCACGATGATGTCCTCATGGGAAGAACGTCCCACGGATTTGACGCCCTCTTCGGCAATGCGCACGGTCACCGCGCCCTGGGCATCCGTGCCCCCGGTGACCGCGTTCACCGAGTAGAGTTCGAGCCTGGGATTTCTGCCCACCAGCTTGGTGATGGTCTTGAACACGGCATCCACCGGCCCCTCGCCAAACGAGGAGAGCTTGCGCTCCTGCACGCCGTCGGCTTCCAGAAACTCCATGACCACGGCGGCAGTGGGCGGAACCCCGCCGGTCCCGCAGAACACGCTCAGATCCTTGAGACGGTACTTGTCATGCTTGCGGTAGACCTTCTCCAGAACAAGGGCTTCCACGTCTTCGTCGTAGATATGCTCTTTCTTGTCGGCAAGCTCCTTCACGGCATTGAACACGGCTGAGACCTGCTCCTCGTCCAGGCCGTAGCCCATTTCCTTGAGCTTGGACTTGAGGGCGGCCCGGCCGGAGTGTTTGCCGATCACGATCTCGGTGCCCCTGCGGCCGATGGATTCCGGGGTCATGATCTCGTACGTCAGCCGGTTTTTGAGCATGCCGTCCTGATGGATGCCGGACTCGTGGGCAAAGGCGTTGGCCCCGGTGATCGGTTTGTAGGGGGGAATGGGCTGGCCGATGATCTGGGACAGCCTTCTGCAGGACGGAAAGAGCTGTTCGCTTTTGATGCCGGTGGTGAGCTTGTAGAGTTCTTCCCGGGTACGCAGGGCCATGACGAGTTCTTCCAGGGAGGCGTTTCCCGCCCGCTCGCCGATCCCGGAGAGCGTCACTTCGGCCTGTCTGGCTCCGGCGCCCAGGGCGGCCAGGGTATTGGCCACGGCGAGCCCCAGATCATTGTGACAGTGGACGCTGAACACGACCTTGTCGCTGTCCGGGACTCGTTCCAGCAGATAGCGGATCAGCTCGGCGTACTCGAAAGGCTGGGCATAGCCGACCGTATCGGGGATGTTGATGGTCGTGGCGCCCGCTCTAATCGCCGTGTCCACGACTCTGGCCAGAAACTCCCAGTTGGAACGCGATGCGTCCTCTGCTGAAAATTCCACATTGGAGGTGTACTTGGCCGCATAGGCGACTGCGGTCCGGGCCATTTCCAGGACCTGGTCCGGTTCCTTGCGCAGCTTGTGTTTCATGTGAATGTCTGAGGTGGCCAGAAAGGTGTGGATCCGGGGATTCGGCGCCCCCTTGATCGCTTCCCAGGCGGTATCGATGTCCTTTTGCATGGCCCGGCACAACCCCGCCACCTGAATATGCGACACAGAACCGGCAATGGCCCGGACCGCCTCGAAATCACCCAGGCTGGCAGCGGGAAAACCCGCCTCGATGATATCGACCCCGAGCTGCTCGAGCTGCCTGGCCAGGGTGATCTTTTCCTGTTGGTTCATGGTGGCGCCGGGCGACTGCTCCCCATCGCGCAAGGTGGTATCAAAAATATAGACGCGTTCGGACATGGTCTCCTCCATACCTGCAAGGACTAAAGGATTCTTCTAAATTGGAATCCGCGCTCCGGTCAATTGCAGGAGCGTGGAACGAAAGGGCAATTGGAAACGGAAAAACCGGGTTACGAAAGCTCCCTGGAGGGACTCCGTAGCTGCTGCGAGCGTCGTAGGGGGAAAATGACGAAGGTGTAGACAAGGCCGGATATCATGTAGCCTAAGAAACAGAGAAAGCCTAAAATCTTGGGCTCCGTGGCCACGAGAACGAAAAGCAGGATCATCGTCACGGTGGAGGTAAAGGGATGAGCCCGGACCATGGCCATGTCCTTGAACGAAAGATACCGCACCCTGCTGACCATCAGAAAGGAAAGTGCATAGACCATGACCAGGGTGACAACGGGAAGAACCGTCTCGAGCAGTTCTTCAGGAAAGTAGGGTGCCACCAGAATGAGCAGGGCGAGGGTACAGGCCGAGGCAGGCGTGGGCATGCCGATGAAGTATTTCTTGGACACGCAGTGCACCTGCACGTTGAACCGGGCCAGACGCAGAGCCGCACAGGCCATGAGCAGGAACGAGGCCAAAAACCCCAGCCTCCCGAAGTGGTGGGTGTTCCAGAGAAAAATGGTGATCGCCGGACTGACGCCGAAAGCCACCAGGTCGGAAAGGGAGTCGAATTGAACCCCGAAATCCGACTGGGAATTGGTCAGCCGGGCCACTTTGCCGTCGAGGCCGTCCAGAAGGGCGCTGGCCAGAATGGCCAGGGCGCTGTGTTCGAACCGTCCGGAAATGGCCCACATGATGCCGAGAAACCCGCAAAACAGGCTGGCCGTGGTAAAGATATTCGGAAGGATGTAAAATCCTTTATGTTTCGGCTTTGCGTCGGTCATGTTCTCTTCCTGCCGGGTTCCTGATCAGGACTTTTTCTGAGCAATAACCGATTGTCCTGCAAGAACTTTTTTTCCGGGCTGTACTGTTGAGGTATAGTCATGGGGCAGATAAACGTCAACCCTGGACCCGAACTTGATCAGGCCGAACCGTTCCCCCCGGGCCAGGGAGTCCCCAACTTCCGCCCGGCAGACGATCCTGCGGGCGATCAGGCCGGCGATCTGCACCACCGTCCACGTCCTGCCCTCTTCGTCCGTGAGCTGGAGGGCGTTGCGCTCGTTGTCCTCGGAGGCCTTGTCGAGGGTGGCATTGAAAAACTTGCCCGGGGTGTAGCGCAGGTTTGAGAGTTTCCCGTCGACCGGCACCCTGTTCACATGCACGTTGAAGACGTTCATGAAAATGGAGACCACTTCCCGCTCTTCGCCGGTAAACGGATCCTTGGATGGTCCCACTCGAACGATTTTTCCGTCTGCCGGAGCCACGGCCAGATCCGCTGCATGGGGCACGACCCGCTGCGGATCGAGAAAAAAGTTCAGTGACAGCAGGGTGACGATCAAGCCAGCCACGGCAACGAGGGTCCACCCCAGCAGGGCGGCGATCAGCGTCACGAACCCCCCGGCCAGGATGATGTGCACCCCTTCGGGGCTGACTTCAAAGGATGGTTTCCGCATGACGTCTCCAATCAGATTATGTTTCGTACTCCCCACTATAGAACAAAGCTAGTGTCTTTTATAGTGTTTCCTCCATTCGTCAAGGAAAACCCGAAAAGATATCACAGAGATTTTATGCATGATATGAGCCAGTTCCCTCTTCTTCTGACAACCACCGCACTGCTTTCACACGGAAACGGTTTTACAGACCAACGGGCGATCTGCTAT
>JBKHAV010000066.1:0-14496 GCA_046542715.1 Desulfovibrionales bacterium | reverse complement strand
CGTTTCCGGGAAAGTTTCCCGTGGCCGTGGCCGTGGTGTTTGACCCATATCCTTCCACGGGGATATCTTTGTTGTCCTCGGCATCGCCCAGGTAGTACGCGGTGGGACGAACCCAGAGCCGGGTGTCGCTCGTTACTTCACTTGTGCCGTTGATTTCGACTTTCACCCCTTCCAGGTCGAGAACGCCCTCGCTGCTAACCTGCACAGGCGGATCTACCCAGGTCTTTCCGCCATCCTTGGAATAGCGATAATAGGCATCATTGATCGGATCTGTGGAGGTGAACTGCACCAGGATCGAACGGTCTGTAGTTCCCTCTACAGCGGCAATGTTGTCTTCGACTTTGAAATCATCATCGTTCGTCGTGACGTGAAGCCCGGCTTGAAACGCGTTTCCGTCGGTCTTGTGTCCGGCAAAGATGGACTGGCCCTCAAACGAGGTGTTGGCCAGGCTGACCATCTGCTCAAAGAGCTGCCTGGCCTCGTAGGACATCTGCTCACGGTTGTCCGCACTGTACGTGCCGGTGGCACCCTGCTCGGCCAGCTCCCTGGCCCGGATGATCAGGTTGTTCACCTCGAGCAGGGTGGAATCGGCCAGGTTCAGCCAGCCCTTGGCCGTATCCACGTTCTCCCGGTACCGGCCGAGCTGGTTCAGGGAGTCCCGGTACTGCAGAATGCGGGCGGTGCCCTGGGGATCGTCAGAAGGCCTGTTCACCTTCTTCTGGGTCGAACCCTGGAGGTTCAGTTCGTGGAGCTGTGCCGTGGACCGGTTCAGGGAATCGATGAATCCCGCATAGAGGTTTCGATGTGAGACCCGCATTGAGACTCCTTGCGTTGCGAACGGATCGAGCTATTGCTTGACGCTCATGAGCGTCTCCAGCATCCGGTCGGCTGCCAGGATCATCTTGGCCGCCGCGGTGTAGGAGTGTTGAAATTTGATCAGGTTGCTCATTTCCTCGTCCAGGTTCACGCCGGCGACCTCCTCCTGTTTGGCGTTGAGATCGTCGGCCAGGGACTTGTTGTACATGTGGTTGAACTTGGCCATGGCCTTGTCCCCGCCCACATTGCCCACAATCGACCCGAAATAGTCGGACAGGGTCTGGCTGGTAGCTCCTTCAAAGGCCGTGGACAGGTCCACCCGCGTTGTGGCCAGCCCGGCAATGGCCCGGGCCGTGGTATTGTCCCCCTGGTTCATCTCCCCGGACCCGTTCACGTGGCCTGCCGCAACAAAGTCCAAATCGTCGCGGACCTTGGAGCCCACCTCCAGGGTGGAGGCATCGGTTCCGTCGAAAAAGGAATTGATGCCCAAGGCGGCGAGCACCCCGGTGGAATCCGAGCCAAAGGCGAATTCATACCGAGATTCCGAGGCGCTGATTTTCAGCGTATTACCGGATAAGGATGCTGAGATCCCATCAAAATAATCGATGTTCGTGATCAGATCATCGAGGGAATCGTTTTCCGGATCGAAATCCAAGATTTCGGATTCCACGCTTCCGGTATTGGAATCGAACACATGAATGGTCACTCCGCCCTTTTGCAGCTTGTCCCCGAAATTCAATCCCGAGGAGGGCTCGCCCAATGCGGCTGACGTATCGGTCACCCCGTTGGTTCCGGTCACTTCCGTGAACCGGGACAGCCCTGCCCCCTGACTGTGCAGCCTGTTCACTTCCCAGGCCAGCCCCTCGGCAAAGGTGTCCAGCTTTTCCCTGTAATGGGCGATATGGTGATCCCTGGCCTGAAAATAGCCGGCCAGGGTCCCGCCGGTGACCCGGGAGCTGTCCTCGATCCCCCCTGCTTCGAGAAGCGGGGTGACATTCATCTCCGAAGAGGAGTTCTTGTACCAGTACAGCCCGCTCTTGGGCATGACCGTGAACCGGTCACCCTCGCTCAGCTCCGTTGTCGGGCCGTTTATGGCATCGTTATCCCTCCCGAACCAGAGGCTCAGTCCGCCTTCGGGCAGGAGAACCCGCTGGTCGTATTCACCGGCCTGGAATTCTCTGTCCTTACCATCTTCATCCTTCAACCAGGTTTTCCCGTCGTCAATGGAGACCTTAAACGTAGCCCCGGCTCCCACATCACCTTCATCGACCACTTCCACGAGATATTCGTAATCCGATTCTCCCTCATAGTAGATCCGCCCATCGAAAACCGATTCGTCAGAGAGATCGTTGACGGTCTGCGGCGCGTTGAACCTGAGTTCGAACACATTGTCCGGGTCCATGCCGTCCACCAGGGTGTGGCCCGCCTTGGTCAGAACCGTGAAGTTGCCAGCGCCGTTGTCGATGGTCTGGATATCGATCTTTGCAGACAGGTCGCGGACCAGTCTGGCCCGTTCGTCCAGCATCGAATTGGCGTTGTTCTGCCCGTCGACCTGGTGGATGGTGATTTCCCGGTTGAGTTCGGTGATCCGTTTGATCAGGTCGTTGATCGCCTTCACATCGTCATTGATGCGGGCATCCATGCCGTTTTGAATCGTTTCCAGGTCGCGCTTGGTGGCATTGACGGTCACGGCAAGATCCGTGGCCTTCTGCACGAGGGTGGAGCGGGCGGTGATGTCGTTGGGCCTGAGGGAAAGCGCCTGCCAGTGGGCCCAGAACTGCGAGAGCATCTCATTGATCTTCCCGCCGTCAGCCTCGTTGAAGATCATCTCCACGTCCCCGAGTTCGGTTTCAAGGGCCGACCACCGCTCCCGAAGGGAAGCCTTGTCATTGTACTGCGCCTCGACCAGCTCGTCGAAATACCGGATGACCTCCTTGGCCCTCACCCCTGTGCCCAGCTGTCCCGGGGCAAAGTCCAGGGTGGGAGCTTCCTCCAGCCGGACCGCCTGCCGGCTGTAGCCGGGGGTGTTCACGTTGGCGATATTGTTGCCCGTGACCTCGATGCTTGCCTGGGAGGCAAAAAGAGCCCATTGCCCGGTGTTCAGGATGGAACTCAGTCCGGGCATGTTAGAGCCTCCCCCGAATCATGGAGGGCGCAGAACCCGGGTCGGCGAAACGGCCCCGCCTGGAATAGGTGTTCTCGTTTTTCGGGCGCAGTTCCTTTTGCAGGTAGGCGATGAGGGAGCGGTTCTGCTCGGTGACGCCGATGGCGATCTCCGCATTGGTGCCGGCCTGGGCTGCACAGGACCGCTCCTGAATGTCGATCTCCTGCAGCAGCACCCTGACCCGCTCCCCTTCCTCGGCTGGAAACTGCTCCAGGACAGAACTCAGCCGGACATCCTCGCCCGTCATCTCCCGGACCAGGGTGAGGAGGATTTCCCGTTCCATTGCCAGCTGCCGCAGCAGCTCCTGGATGGAAAATTCAATTCCGGCTACCGCCCGGGGATCCCGGTGCTGCAGGCAGGAAAATTCTTCCTCCAGAAGTGTTTGCAGAAGAGCGAGCCCTTTTTTCTGTCGGTGGAGATTGTCCGTGATGCGCTTGAGCATGGTCATGTTCCTCTATACCCGTTTACCTATGGAAAGCCCGGCCATCATACGTCCGTGGATCTGTGAGGGGTCCCAGGCCTGCTCCCCCTGCCTGAGTTCGAAATGAAGATGCGGACCGGTGGAGCGCCCCGTGTTCCCCAATTCTGCAATTTTTTGACCAGCTGAAATCGTCTGCCCTTCCTGCACCGTATTCCTGCTGGTGTGGGCGTAGATGGACTTCCATCCCCCTTCGTGTTCCAGGATCACGGTCCGGCCATATCCGCCCCAGTCACCGGAAAACACCACGGTCCCCGGCCAGCAGGCTTTGATCTCAGCCCCTTCCTCGGCCACGAAATCCACTCCGGCATGCCATGCTCGCTTCCCGGTGAAGGGATCGTTTCTCCAGCCGAAATCAGAACTTTTGGTTCCTTCGACCGGCCAGGTGAGAACCGGGAGGGAAGATGTATTCGATCCGCTCAGGGGATTGGCCTCAGCTGCCTTTTCCACATTCTGCGCCCCGTGGCGATCCTCTATGGCTCTGGCCAATGCTTCCACCCGCTCCATGACCGAAGGATGTCGATCCGCCGCGGTCTGGGGCTTCAGCGGCCCGGTTGCGGAGTCTGGAGTCGGACGCAGGGGCAGGGGATCAAGGGGAACCGGGTTGGTCATGGTGCTCGGCGAGGTGGTCACGCTGGCCTCGTCCAGCCGCTCCTTGAGCTGCTCGAACATCATCCGCCCGATGCCCATCCCTTGTCCCTCGGCCATTTTCCGGGCTATCTCATGGTCGAACATGGACAGATAGAACTCCTCCTGTTTCCCATGAAGAAACCCTTCCTTGGGGATAGTGGAACGCATCTGCTGCCAGAGCTTGGACAGAAAAATGGTTTCAAACCCCTGGCAGGACTCCATGAGCGCCTTTTCCCGTTCCTCCCGGGTCTGTTCCTGCCCGGGGCGGGGGCGAAGCGTCCTGAGCTTCTGTTCCAACCGGAGACCGTCCAGGTTCCCGGCCTGCATCATCCCGAGATCGAAACCGGAATCGCTCATTTAAATGACCTCCAGTTCGGCATGCAGTGCCCCGGCCGCCTTCAGGGTGCGCAAAATGGAGATGAGGTCCCTGGGTGTGGCGCCGATGGCGTTCAACCCCTCCACCAGCTCCTGCAGGCTCGCGCCCTGCATCATCACGAGCCGCTGCTGCTCCTCTTGGACCCCGACCTGGGTCCTGGGCACGATCACGGTGTCGCCCCGGCCGAACGGCTCGGGCTGGGAGACATCCGGATTCTCCTGCACCACGACCTGCAGACTTCCATGGGCCACCGCCACCGGCGAAAGCGTCACGTTGCTCCCCAGGACGATGGTCCCGGTTTTCTCGTCCACCACGACCCTGGCCTTGCCCGAAGGGCTGATTTCAATGTTTTCGATGGAAGCCATCAGCGGAATCAGGTTGCCCTGAAACTGCCTGGGCACGTTGAGGGCGACCGTGGACACGTCTTCTGCCGTGGCATACTGCCCGCCCATGGCCGAGTTGATCCTGTCCACCACCTGGCTCGTGGTGGAAAAATCCGCGGACTGCAGGTTGATCCGGATGACTTCCTGGCGATTGAAGGCAAAGGGGATGGCCCGCTCCACCACCCCGCCGTTGGGAATCCTGCCCACTGTGGGGATGTTCTTGGTCACCTCGGCCGCATCTCCCCCGGTGTTGAATCCGCCGATGGTCAGGGGCCCCTGGGCAAGGGCGTACACGTTTCCGTCGATGCCCTTGAGCGGGGTGACCAGAAGGACGCCGCCCTGCAGGCTCTTGGCATCCCCGATGGAGGAAATGGTCACATCGAGCGGTGTTCCCGGCTTGGCCGAGACCGGCATCTTGGCCGAGACCATGACGGCGGCCACGTTCTTCACGGTAAGGCTCTGCTTGTTCACCCGCACACCCATCTTCTCCAGCATGTTCACCACGGACTGGATGGTAAATTCCGTGTTGCTCTTGTCCCCGGTACCGGGAAGTCCGACCACGAGACCGTAGCCGACCAGCTGGTTGTCACGAACGCCGCTGAAGGTGGAGATGTCCTTGATCCGCACGGCATGGGCACTGGGTGTCATAAAGAACAAGAGAAACCCGAAGGCCGCCGATGCACACAGCACAGACAGGCCGATTCTGATCCATCCCGAACGTTTCCTTTCAGCTCCAATCATGATCACCTCTTGCGGCATACCCGACCCGGAATTTTTTTCCCCACCGTCACATCCCATCAGATCCTTCCATACCCAATCGATCGTTTTCGGTATTCGCCAAATTGTCTTTCGTCATTCTCCAACCAGCGCCGTTCATTCCCTCTCTTCCCGCGTGCCGCTAGCCGCTCGCCGCGTGCGCACTCAAAACGGCCAGGCATTGTCCAGAACCCGGGTCAGCCACCCGGGCCGCTGCTTGTCCGTGAGAATTCCCTCGCCGTAATACTCGATCTTGGAATCAGCCAGATAGTTGGAGGTGACCGCATTGTCCGGCCCGATATCTCTGGCCCGCAGCAACCCCCTGATCACCAGGATCTGGGTTTCGCCGTTGACCCGGACCTCCCGGCCCCCCTCCACCTGGAGGAGCCCGTTGGGATAGGCGTGAACCACCCGGGCGGCAATGGTTGCGGTCACGTTGGACTCCCTCTTGGTCTCTCCCTTGCCCTCGAAATCCGACTCCGAGGAGGCCTTGACCATGGGCGAGCTTCCCACCTCCCCCTTGGGGCCCAGCCCGCCGCCGACCCCCAGGGCCTGACCCACCGGCACGGCGTACATGCTCTTGTTTCCGAAGAAGCTGTCCACCCCAAGATTCACCGACGATTCCTTTTCCGCGCTTGTGGACGCCTTGTTGCTGGCCTCTGAGGTCTCCACAATGTTGACCAGCACGACGTCACCGACCCGCCGGGCCCGGTTGTCGTCGAACAGAAAATCCGCGCTGGCCGGATTGAAGAGCGAATCCGGACTGGTGACGGGTCGCTCGACCACCACCGGGGGCGGGGAAAGCGGCTGCACCGGGGTGACCTGCTTTTGGGCCGGCGAGCACCCGGAAAAGAGCAACACGGCTGTGAGAATGAGGAAAGGCCGCAGCATGGATCGACTCCTTGTTCTGTCTCTTTGAAGCACGCTAGTTCACCACCACGGTCCGGCTGTCCAGGACCATGGCCTGAATGGTCTTGCTGCTTTGAACGTTTTTGACGGCAATGACTTCGCCGGCCCCCCCGTCACCAAGAGCAAGTGCCGGCACCTTGAGTTGAATGGACTGGCCTTTGAAAAGCAGGGTCACCTGCTCCCCCTTCTGAATCAGAGGGATCGGTTCCACATTGTCCGCATACATGACCTGGCCTTCACCCACCGGGCGTTTCACCCGTACCGGTCCGCTCCGGCCATCCCAGACCTCACCCCGGAGATAGGCCAGATTCTTGCGCACAAAGGTGACCTCATCGAGACCGACCGGCTCCATTCGATTCAATGGCCGGCCGGCACAGGCGACGGTTTTCCACAGGTCCATGAACACGTTTCCGGAAATCCTGCGCACCACCGTCCCGTACCCGTCCTTGACCAGGAGACGAAAGGTGTTTCGTCCCGGCTGCAGCGGCCGGGCCAGTTCGATGTGAACCTCTTGTGCCGGGCTCAGGAACACGGAATCCGGTATGCGAAGTTCTCGAAAATCCGGTTCCCCATCCATGCCCTTGGCTTCTTTTGTCAAATATTCGACGGTCATGCGGGTGATCCGGTCCTGGGTGAGCACGTCACCCCCGCGTTGCAGGACCAGGGTCGCAGGGGTGATGCACGCCCGGGCCGAACTTCCCAGGGCACGGGACAGGAGCCGCTCCAGATCCGGCTTGTTGATGGAAACAGGGCCGGAGCCCTCTTTTGGGGCGTCCCACAGGGGGGTCTTCCGGACCCGCTCCCAGCTCTCCTCAGGAAGCGCTTCCATTGGTACGGCGATATCCTCCAGAAGAACGGTTTCCCCGCTCACGGTTGCCACAGGCAAAACCTTGATCAGCCACTCTCCCGCAATCCCGGAAACAGGAAAAAACAGCACCAGACCGAAAGCCATGACCGTCAAGGAGAAGGCCGAAGCCCTGAACGACATGCTCATGTTACCGTTTCAGCTGGTTGGCGATCTGGAGCATTTCGTCCGAGGTCTTGATCGATTTGGAGTTGATCTCAAACGCCCGCTGCCCCACGATCATGTTCACCATCTCGTCCACAAGCTGGACATTGGACATCTCCAGAAACCCCTGACCCACGGTCCCGACATTATCGTTGCCCGGTATGCCCTGCTCCGCATCCCCTGATGCTTCCGTGGGCAGGTAGAGGTTGCGGCCGATGCTGTTCAACCCCGCAGGGTTGATAAAGGTGAAAACAGGGATGTCCGCAGCCGCGATTTCGTTTCCCGCGGCATCAAGGGCGGAGATGTGGCCCTGCTGATTCACGACGATGTTCTTGGTTTCAGCAGGAACCGAAAACTCGGGCTGAAGCGCGTGCCCGCTGTTCGTCGTGATCACCCCGTCTTCGTTCAGTTTGAAGGATCCGGCGCGGGTGTAGGCCTGGACCCCGTTCATATCCACCTCAAAAAATCCGTCGCCCTCAATGGCCAGGTCCAGGGGATTGCCCGTGTTCTGGTAATCGCCCTGGGTGAAGACCTTGTGCACCGATGCCGTCCGAACCCCCATGCCCACCTGCATCCCCGTGGGAACCGTCCCTCCCTGGGGAGTGGGTCCTCCGGCTGCCTGCTGAGTCTGATAGAGCAGATCCTCGAACTCCGGCCTGCTCTTCTTGAATCCGGAAGTATTCACGTTCGCCAGATTATTGGCGATCACATCGATGTTGAGCTGCTGGGCGATCATGCCGGTTGCTGATGTCCACAGAGAACGTATCATGGAAGCCTGCTCCTTAGTCGTTTACTTGGTTGTTCCGACGTCCCGGATGGCCCGTTCGTCCATCTCCTGCGTGCTCTTGATGACCTTTTGATAGCTTTCAAAGGTTCGAAGCGTCGTCATCATGCCGACCATCTCCTGGACGACATCAACATTGGACCCTTCCAGAAATCCCTGCATGACCCGGCCCTGAAACTCGCCTTCCTGCCCGGCGGCATCCTGCTTGAGCCGGAAAAGGTTGCCGCCTGCCTTCTCCAGGACTTGCGGATCGGCAAAGGTCACGATATCAAGCCGCCCGACCTCGGCCCCGTCGGCAAACAGAGAACCATCCTCCCCCACGGAAACCACTTTGGTCCCCGCCGGGAAGATCAGCGGCCCGCCACCGGCCAGGACCCGGTCCCCCCCTCCGGTGATGAGTTCCCCTTCGGCCGAGAGGCTGAAGTGGCCGTTGCGGGTATAGGCGGTGCCCGCATCGGTCTCTACGCTGAAAAACCCCTCTCCCTGGATGGCCAGGTCAAGCGGGGAGGATGTCTGAACCATGGCCCCCTCGCTGAAATCGATAACTCCGCTGTCCATTTCACACCTGGCGATCAGGTTGGGTTGGGGCCAGGGGCTCTCCTCCCGGATGGCGGCCCTGGGGTCCATGATGTCGGAGAGATTGCGCTGAACCATATCTTTGAACGCAAATTTCTCTTTTTTGTATCCCGTTGTATTTACATTACTGAGATTGTTGGAGATATTTGCAAGGTTCCGTTCCTGGGGAAGCGAAGCGAACAATGCGTTGTAGAAGCTGGTCTGCATGCGAATTTTCCTCCTGCCTGCGAAGATTAGCAATTTCCAAGCCAAGGGGCGGGCATGCGGATGTCGATGCACTTCCCATACGGAACGAAAAATCAGGGAGACTCCCGGGTGGTCTTGACAATGATGGTAACATTGCTCATATATCTTTCCGGTTGAGCGGGTGTAGCTCAGTTGGTAGAGTACAAGCTTCCCAAGCTTGGTGTCGCGGGTTCGAGCCCCGTCACCCGCTCCACTCCTGAAAGTCATACTTCTGTGGTGCTTGCGGAGTGGACCTTTGGTCCACTTTTTTTTTGGGAAAGGAGCCTCATATGAGTAACGACGACCGAAACGAAACGCTGCGGCGGATCATCGAGCCGATCGTTCGGGACCGGGGCCTGGAGCTGTGGGGGATCGAATACCTTCCGGCGGGCAAACGGACGTTGTTGCGGATATACATTGACAGCGAAAACGGCGTCCACGTGGACCAGTGTGCCGAAATAAGCAGGCATGTAGGACTGGCTCTGGATGTGGAAGACGTCATTCCGGGATCATTTATATTGGAGGTCTCCTCCCCCGGGCTTGACAGGATGTTTTTCGAACCCGGACAGCTCAATCGGTATCTGGGTCGGGAAATCAGCATCCAGCTCCACGAGCCGCTGGAGGGAAGGAAAAAATGGCAGGGGCTGCTCATGGCGGTTCATGGGTCTCTGCTGCGCCTCCAGGTCGGGGCCGAGGAACTCGAATTCGAATGGAATGGGATCAAAAAAGCACGCCTTGTCGTCTCAGACGTCAAGCCGAAAAAGGGTTCATGATCTCGCCGGATCGAACGATTTTCCCATCTGACAGACCGTCCTACACAATCTCATTATTCACCTGTGTCGCCAGGAAGAGCGGAGGATTCCATGAGCATGGAACTGAAAAAAGCCATTGATCAGATCAGCAAGGACAAGGGAATCGACCGCGATCTGCTCATCGATACCCTCGAGGAAGCGGTCCGGACGTCCGTAAGCAAGAAATTCGGCGACCGGATGGACATCGAGGTCAGCTTCAATGAGGACAAGGGCGAGATGGAGGTCTACCAGTTCAAGGTGGTGATGGAGGAAGTGGACGACCCCAACACCGAGATCTCCCTCAGTGACGCCAAGGAACATGACCCCAACGTGCAGATCGACGATGAACTCGGGTTCCGGATGCCCATCGACGATCTCGGCCGGATCGCCGCACAGTCCGCCAAGCAGGTAATCATCCAGCGCATGCGCGACGCAGAGCAGGAGATCATATACGAGGAATACAAGGACCGCGTCGGAGAGATCATGAGCGGTATCATTCAGCGCCGTGACCGGACCGGCTGGATCATCAATCTGGGCCGGACCGAGGCCCTGCTCCCCAATGACGAGCAGATCCCCAAGGAACGGTTCCGCCGGGGCGACCGGGTCCAGGCATTCACCATTGACGTGCGCAAGGAAGGACGCGGCCCGCAGATCATCGTCTCCAGGTCTCATCCCGACTACATGAAATCGCTGTTCAAGCGGGAAGTGCCGGAGGTGGACGACGGCACGGTCCGCATCCTGGGGGTCTCGAGGGATCCGGGCAAGCGGGCAAAGGTCGCCGTGCATTCCAAGGACCGCGACGTGGATCCTGTGGGCGCCTGTGTGGGCGTGCGCGGCTCGCGCATCCACAACATCGTCCAGGAACTCAAGGGCGAGCGCATCGACATCGTGCTCTGGAGCCCTGAAGTGGCCACGTATGCCGCCAACGCCCTCTCCCCGGCCCGGGTCTCCCGTATTACGGTGGACGAAGAGGAGAACAAGCTCGAAGTCGTGGTCCCGGACGACCAGCTGACCCTGGCCATCGGCCGCAAAGGGCAGAACGTCAAGCTGGCCTCGAAACTCCTGGGATGGAAGATCGACATCTTTACCGAAAGCCGGTACGGGGACTCCAACCTGGAACGGCATACGCTCGAACAGGCCGCCAATGTGGTCGGAATCAGCGTGGATGCCTTTTACCAGGCCGACTACAAAAATATCGCCCAGCTCTCCCAGGCTTCCGACGAGGAACTCCGGAAGGTGGAAGGGCTGACCGACGATAAAATTACCGACCTCCGGGTTACCCTGAACCTGCTGGGTTCCAGCAGGCAGGAGCCTGAACCCGAAACCACGGAACAAGAAGAAGCCGTTTTCGCAGAAAATCCTGAGACCGAAAACGCGGAAACGGAAACGGAAGTGAAAGACGAGGATGAATCTGAGAACTCACAGTAACCCCAGGAAAAACAACGGGCACGTCCCCATACGGATGTGCGTGATCTGTCGGGATCGTTTTCCCAAAAACGAACTCACCAGGTATGTCTGTCCGCCTCCGGGAGGAATCAGGAGCCTGGTTATCGATGATGCGGGGAAAACGGACGGCAGGGGATTTTATCTCTGTTCAAGGGAGGCCTGCCGGACCAGGCTCCCCAAGTTCAAGGGATGGGTGAGCAAGTGCAAGGGGGTGTAGGCATGTCGACTATTATGCGGGTACGGGATCTTTCCATGGAGCTTGGCATTTCCAACAAGGACATGCTCCAACTCTTGCGGGACAGTCATATTCACGTCAAGAGCCATATGAGCGGGCTGACCGAGGACGAGGTCCAGATGGTCAAGTCCAGGTTCAAGGAAAAGAACAACGAGGAAAAGTCCTCTGAAGTGGTCCAGAAGAAGGTCGACTCCGGGGTGATCGTTCGCCGGCGCAAGCGGGTTGCACCGCAGGTGGAAGAGGAACCGGTCGAGGAGGCCGCTCCCGAGGAGGCGCCAGAACCCGAGGAGCCCGAGGTCGCCGCCGAACCGGTTCCCGCAGAAGAGCCTGCGCCACTCCCTGTTGAAGCCGAAGTCGAAGCCCAACCCGTCCCCGCACAGAACGAAACAGCCCCTCCCGCCCCTGGGGAGGAAGCTCCTGTTGAAGCCGAAGCTGAAGCTGAAGTCAGTGCGCCCGAGGAACAGGAAGAACCCGCTCCTGCGCCCGCTCCTGGAGTTGAAGAGCCTGAAATCTCCGAAGCACAAGCTCCCAGACCTGAAAAGAAAAAGGGCCGCAAAAAGCCCGCCCCGCCACAGGTTCGCGTCATCTCCAAGCCGGAAGTGGTGGAAAAGCCGTATGATCCCATTGTCGCCGCCAGAAAAGCAGTGGAAAAAGAGGAGCAAAAGGAAAAAGAGGCCCTGGTTCGCGGCAAGCGGAAGAAGAAAAAGGACCGGAGGGTCGTTGATTTCTCCACCAGGTATGCAGAGGCTGAAGATCAGCACAAGGTCGGAGTCCAGTTCAAGCAAAAAAAGGCTGTGACGGTCAAGGACAAGACCGGCGGCAAGGTCAAGACCGGCGGTCGCAGAGGCCGGGAACGCACGCCTGAGCCCCAGGCCCAGGTCACGACCCAACCGGTCAAGGCGGCCAAGCGCAAGGTCAAAATCGAGGAAGCCATCCGGGTTGCCGATCTTGCCAAGCACATGGGCATCAAGGCCCAGGAAGTCATCAAAGCGCTTCTCGGCCTGGGCATGATGGCCACCATCAACCAGACACTGGATATCGAGACCGCCACGCTGGTCGCCTCAGAGTATGGGTACGACGTGGAAAAGGTCGGGTTCTCCGAAGAGGAATTCCTCCTTCCCAAGGAAGAGGACAAGCCTGAAGAACTCAAGCCCCGCTCGCCCGTGGTCACCATTATGGGCCATGTCGATCACGGCAAGACCTCCCTGCTCGACGCCATCCGCAAGACCGACGTGACTGCCGGGGAAGCCGGAGGCATTACACAGCACATCGGCGCCTACGACGTGACAACCCCCAAGGGTGACATCGTCTTTCTGGATACCCCCGGCCACGAGGCGTTTACCGCCATGCGGGCCCGCGGAGCCCAGGTCACCGATATCGTCATCCTGGTGGTGGCGGCCGACGACGGCGTCATGAATCAGACCCGTGAGGCCATCAACCACTCCAAGGCAGCAGGAGTTCCCATTCTGGTGGCGGTCAACAAGATCGACAAGGAAGGCGCCAACCCGGACCGGGTCAAACGGGAACTGGCCGAGTACGGCCTGGTGCCCGAGGAATGGGGCGGGGAAACCATTTACGCCAATGTCTCTGCCAAAGAGAAGGTCGGCATCGAGGAACTCCTGGAGCTTACTCTGCTGCAGTCCGAAGTTCTCGCTCTTACGGCCAACCCGAACAAACCGGCTCGGGGCCATATCGTGGAGGCCAAGCTGGACAAGGGGCGGGGCCCTGTGGCCACGGTGCTGGTCCAGGAAGGGACTTTGCACCAGGGCGACACCTTTGTCTGCGGACTGTTCCACGGCAAGGTCCGGGCCATGTTCGACGACCAGGGCGTTCAGATCAAAGAAGCCGGGCCGTCCAAACCCATCGAGGTCCAGGGGTTCGACGGCGTGCCCGAGGCCGGGGACGAGTTCGTGGCCGTGGCCGACGAGCGTGCCGCCCGCCGCATCGCCGAAGACCGCCAGACCAAGCAGCGCGAACGGGACCTGGCCCGGGAGAACAAGCTGACCCTGGAAAGTTTCCTGGCCGGCAAGGCCGAAGGAGAGGTCAAGGTCCTGAACCTGGTGCTCAAGGCGGACGTGCAGGGATCTTTGGAAGCTATTGCCGACGCCCTGACCAAGCTCTCCACCGAGAAGATCAAGATCAACATCATCCATGCCGGGGCCGGGGCCATCACCGAATCGGACATCATGCTGGCCACCGCTTCCTCAGGTATCATCATCGGGTTCAACGTCCGCCCTGCGGCCCGAATCCGCGAAATTGCCGAACAGGAGAACGTGGACATCCGGTTCTACGATATCATCTACAACGTGGTGAACGAGATCAGGGATGCCATGACCGGCATGCTCGAACCGGTCTACCGGGAAGTCTACCTGGGCCAGGCCGAAGTGCTGGACACCTTTACCGTGCCCAAGGTGGGGACCGTGGCCGGGTGCACCGTGGCCGACGGCAAACTGATGCGCAATTCCGCTGTCCGGCTCCTGCGCGAGGGCGTGGTCATCTACACCGGCCGGCTCTCCTCCCTTCGACGGTTCAAGGATGATGTCAAGGAAGTGACCAAAGGCTACGAGTGCGGTGTCGGACTGGAACGGTTCAACGACATCAAGATCGGCGACATCATCGAGGCCTTTGAAGAGGTTCAGGAGAAGGCGACGCTCTAGGTAAAAGAAAAATTCGAAATTCGAAATTCGAAACTCGAAATTCGAAACAAAACCCCTGAAGAGGGAAATTCGAAACTCGAAACTCGAAACTCGAAACAAAACCCCTGAAGAGGGAAATTCGAAATTCGAAATTCGAACAAATCGGGGGAAGAAACATTCGAAATTCAAACTCAAAACAAATCCGGGATGAAAAACTCGAAATTCGAAATTTGAAACAGGCACGGGGACAACATCCTCTTCCTGCCTTTGTTTCGAATTTCG
>JBKHAV010000180.1:0-2603 GCA_046542715.1 Desulfovibrionales bacterium | reverse complement strand
ATTTCGGATTTCGAGTTTCGAATTTCACTATTCGCAAAGCGAATAGTCCATCAATCGTCTCCTCGGCTCGAACCCTGCGCCGTCAATGATCCGACGCATCTCCTCCTCGGACATGCGGAAGGAAACCCCGGCTGCGGCGACCACGTTTTCCTCGATCATGGTGGACCCGAGGTCGTTGGCGCCGAAGAGCAGGGCCAGCTGGCCAACTCCTGCGCCCTGGGTGACCCAGGATGCCTGGATGTTGGGGATGGTGTCCAAAAAAAGTCGGCAAAGGGCCAGAAACTTCAGGTATTCGGCGGAAGAGACCTCCGGGACCCGGATCTGGGTGTTGCCCGGCTGGAAGGTCCAGGGGATAAAGGCGGTGAACCCGCCGGTCTCGTCCTGGAGGTCCCTGATCCGCTGGAGGTGCTCGATGCGCTCCTCAAAGGTCTCCACATGGCCGAACATCATGGTCGCCGTGGTGCGCATACCCTGGCGGTGGGCCTCGGCCATGACCGACAGCCACTCGTCTGTCGAACATTTGTTCGGGGAGATCGCCTGTCGCACCCGGTCCACGAGGATCTCGGCCCCGCCGCCAGGGATGGAATCCAGTCCGGCATCCTTGAGTTCGGAAATGATCTCGGCTATCGAACGTCCACACTTTTGAGCCAGAAACACGATTTCCGTGGGGGAAAACCCGTGCACCGCCACCTGGGGAAAGCGGGCTTTGAGCGATCCCAGCATGGCGGTGTAAAACTCCAGTTCCAGTTCCGGGTGCATGCCTCCCTGCAGCAGGATCTGATACCCCCCGAGGGAGACGGTCTCCTCGACTTTGGCGGCCAGCTCCTCCGAGGAGAGGATATACGCCTGGTCGTGCCCGGCCGGACGGTGAAAGGCGCAGAACCGGCACTTTGAGACGCACACATTGGTGTAGTTGATGTTCCGGTCGACGATATAGGTGACCACAGGGTCTGGATGAAGCTCGATCCGGAATTCGTGGGCCATTGTCCCCAGGGAGAAGAGGTTCTCCTGTTCCCAGAGGGAAACGGCCTGTTCTTTTGTCATTCTTTTGTGCATAGTGATCCCGTTTTATGGGAGGAATATGATGGACGCAAACGGCCTATCCGGCCTCTTCTCCAGGGTCAAGACCATCGCGCTTATCGGCGCCAAGGACAAACCGGGCCAGCCTGTGGACCGGGTGGGCCGGTACCTGATGGATTCCGGCTTTACGGTGTTTCCCGTGCACCCGGTGCGCAAGTCCGTCTGGGGTCTTGAAGCGTACCCGACCATGCTGGACGTGCCCGCACCCGTGGACCTGGTGAACCTTTTCCGGGCGCCTGAGTATTGCCCTGATCACGCCCGGGAAGCCCTCAAGCTCGACCCTTTGCCCCTGGCGTTCTGGATGCAGTCCGGCATCAAAAGTGCCGAGGTTCGCGACATTTTGTCCGGTCACCCCATTACCGTTATAGAGGACCGCTGCATCATGGTCGACCACCGGGCCATCACATCCGGGGGGCTCGTATGAGCGTTGCGTTTGACTGCCGGATGTGCGGCCATTGTTGCCATGGAGCGGGAGGCATTGTGGTTTCCGCCGGGGAACAGGAACGGATAAGAACGCACCTGAATGTTCCCATGGTGCAATTTCTCCAGGAGTGCACCATTGAAAAATCAGGCAAAACCTATCTCACGACCCGACCTGACGGGTTCTGCCTGTTCTTCGGAGACCAGGGCTGCTCCATCCATGCGGTAAAGCCCGATGTCTGCCGGGCCTGGCCCTTTTTTCGGGGCAACCTCCTGGACGAGTCCAGCTGGGAAATGGCCCAGGACTACTGCCCCGGCATCAGGGCCGCGGCCGGGCATGACCTGTTCGTTCGACATGGGCTCGAGTACCTTCAAAAGCATGGCCTCGTCCATGAGGAAGAAAACGGGCCCAATGCATTGCGTCCCCCGCAAAACCGGAGATAACCCTTTCTGCGGAACCACATGACCCCTGAACAGAGCTACGCCATCCTCCGGCTGCAGCCCGGCGCCGATCTCGAGCAGGTCAAATCCTCCTATCGCCGGCTGGCCTTCCGCTACCATCCTGACCTCAACCCTGAGGACAAGAATTCGTCGCGGAAATTTCAGGAACTCAACGAAGCCTTTGTCTTTCTCCGAAACCACCTGGAAAACCCACAACATGCCGGGGAAACTTACCGCACCCCCCCCAAGGGCAAAGACCGGCACCAGGCCGAACGATCACCGGGCGAAGGGCCCCAGGGTCGCACCAGGCGGGCGCAATTCTTTTTCCGCAAGGAAGAGGTCCTCAAGGACATTCTCAAGGACCCCTTTGCCCGGCAGGTTTTCGAAGATATCTACAGTGAAATCCGAAGGTCCCGGCCCGGAGCCGGTCCTCGGAAGCGGTCAGCCGCCGTCACCAGGGAAAAGCACCTGCACCTGGACCTGGGCAAGCGGCGGATCCACCTCGATATGAGCCAGGGAATCACCGCCGGCATCAAAACGTGGCTGATCCGGCAGATGGACGACGAGCAGGTGGTCTACCTGCCCCAGGTCAAGCTCCTGCCCGGGACCAGTATCCGCATCCAGGTCAAACACCGCTGGGCCGGCCCGGCCAAAACCGTGGA
>JBKHAV010000179.1:0-2615 GCA_046542715.1 Desulfovibrionales bacterium | reverse complement strand
CTCCTTCTGTCATCACACGGCTTGACCGGGTGATCCATGCCTTTCTGCCGAGGACATCGAAGATGGATTGCCCGATCAAGTCGGGCAATGACGGAAATAGAGATGTCATCACACGACTTGTCCGGGCGATCCATGTCATTACGGATGGGCATTGAAGATGGATTGCCCGATCAAGTCGGGCAATGACGGAAATAGAAATGTCATCACACGGCTTGTCCGGGCGATCCATGCCATTGCGGATGGGCATTGAAGATGGATTGCCCGATCAAGTCGGGCAATGACGGAAAAATGAGAGTCATTACACGCCTTGGCATGCAAGTCGGCAATGACAGGAGAAGAAGCACCTGTCTTTCAATTCGCTAATTCGCAATTCGCCAATTCCCAATTCTCAATTCCCCAATTCGCCAATTCATTGATTCGACCGGTCGTGGGTTGTTCTGTCTTGGATTGCCCCTGAATTCATGTATGATAGACAAAAAATTCATGAACCCGGGGGAGATGTATGCGAATGGTTTTTCTGGTGCATCTTGTACTGGTTGCACTGCTGACTGCAGTTCCGGTCAAGGGGTTTGGAGCAGAGGGGAATCAGGCCGGGGACAATCCAGCGGCATCAAATGCCGAATCAGCGTCTGAAGAGAGGTCCGCTCCGAAGGCGGAGTCGAATGCGGTTCAGCTCTCCGAAACAACCCACGTGCTCGACCTTCCTGAGGGCAGTCTGGAGTACACGGCCCAGGCCGGGGAGATGCTCGTTCAGACTGATAAAACGGGTGAGAAGGCCAAGTTTTTCTTTGTTGCCTACCAGAAAAGCGGAGAGGAGAGGGAGAACCGGCCGATCACCTTTGCCTTTAACGGCGGACCCGGAGCCGGGTCAGTGTGGCTGCACCTCGGGGGGCTGGGTCCGAAAATCATCGAGTTCAACCCGGACGGTACGCCCCCACCACCGCCGGCAACGCTTTCCACCAACCCGCTCACCTGGTTGAGCTTCACCGACCTGGTGTTCATCGATCCCGTGGGCACGGGATTCAGCACCAGTCTTTCCGAAGGAAAACCGTTTTGGGAAGTGCAGGAAGACGTCCGCTCGGTGGGGGAGTTCATCCGTATGTTTCTGACCACCCGGGAGCGGTGGCGTTCCCCGAAGTTTCTCGTGGGAGAGAGTTACGGCAGCACCAGGGCGGCGGCCCTGTCCGACCACCTGGAGCAGACCTTTGGCATCAGACTCAACGGAATCGTGCTGATTTCACCGGTGCTGGATTTTTCCACGGTGGTCTTTGACGGGTCCCAGAACCTGCCCTATGTCCTCGCGCTCCCGACCTATGCAGCCACAGCCGCCTATCATGGCCGGGCCGGGCAAGAGGAAGTTCCCTTTGCAGACGTGGTAGCGGAAGCAGAGGCCTATGCCCTGACCGGGTATCTCTTGGCCCTGCACCATGGCGCGGGGCCGCCGGCGCAACAGAAGGAGTTCGTCCGAAAGACAGCGGAGCTGACCGGCCTGCCGGAAGATGTGGTGGCCCGGCAGGATGGCAGGATCGGCTCCTACACTTTTGTGACCAATTTTTTCAAGGACCAGAATCGCTTCATGGGAATCATGGACACGACAGTGCTGGGAGTCGATCCGGACCCGGCAGATGACCGCGACTATTATGACCCCTCACTGCGCCCGCTCTTTGGCCCGTTTTCCAGCACCATCAATGCCTATGTCCGGGAGGAACTGGGCTTCGAGACCACTGCCTATTACGTAATCTTGAATACGCAGGTGAACAGGAGCTGGGACTGGAGTTCGTCACTGCAACGCTCACCCTACGGCCAGGGGTACATCAACCATGCTGACGACCTGAAGAGGGCCATGGCCATCAACCCCCATCTGAACGTCTTTCTTGCCGGCGGCTACTTTGATCTTGCGACTCCATATTTTGCCACGAGATACACCATCAGCCGCATGAACCTGGATGAAGCTCTGGGGGCGAATCTGCATGAGCGGGTCTATCCGGCAGGACACATGATCTATCTGCATGCCGAATCGAGAAAAAACCTGTTTCTGGACGTGCGCAACTTTTACCGTGAAGCGCTTCCGTAACCAGCCCAGGGCGGTCACGGATGCTGTGAACCGTTCAATTGAGCAGCCAGCTCAAGATGGTCTGGATGGGGTTGTTCCGGTATTTGAACTGGAAGATGTCCGGCCGGGAATTCATGAGGTTGAAAATGAAGGCTACAGCCTGATCCTCGGTTTGCCGCCGTTCCTCCGGGAGCTTGTGCCATTCAACAATGATTTCTCGTTTGGCTGTTTCCTGATTCATGAGCAGTATGTCCTCCGGTTTGAACCTACATACTGAAGAGCAGGCAGAGGAATCAACGGATGTGGGGAAAAATGAGTGTATTGCCCCATAAAAACAGGGAACTCACCCAGGATTTTTGGGGATGTGGGAGAGAGGGGAAAGCAAGCAGCGGTGCAGGCAGAATTTTTTTTTCTGGCATTACAAGGCCTTGTTTGCCACGGCGGAGCTTCAGCGGAGACGGGCAGGCCTCGGCGTAGCCATAGCGGAGACGGCCGTCTTTCTCTTCTGTCATCACCCGACTTGATCGGGTGATCCAGGTTTTGCGGCTAAACGTCCGAACCT
>JBKHAV010000178.1:0-2634 GCA_046542715.1 Desulfovibrionales bacterium | reverse complement strand
CTCTTTCCCCCTTGCATAATCCCCACCAGCCCTGCTAGACCGCGCGGTGTGACTCTTGCCCGGAAATGGTGGACATGTTGTAGCACAACGTCCTCTGAAATCAAAAACAAGGTCCTGCCCATGCCTTCTGCGAACCCGACCGGTTCCCCGGCTCATGCCCCCCTGACCAGACACGACCTCATCCGATTCGAACCCATGCTCAGGGAATCGCTGGAAAACGCGCTTGGTTTTTCCTCCCACTCGCTGTTTTTCCCCTCGACCCGGAAAATGGACGCCAAACTGGCCGAGGCCGTGCAGAAGCGACAGCCGCTCTACCTCGGGCGGGAAAAAAAGCTGTTCCTGCCCCTGGTCCTTGACGATGAACTGCTGGGGGTCTTCATGGCCCGGGGGGTCACTCTTTCCAGCCCGAAAAAGGTCCTGCCCCTGCTTTTCCATCTGAGCTGCCTGACCCTGGAAAAGCTCTGCTTCTACAAGCAGTCCATCTGCGACCCGCTGACCGGGCTGTCCAGCCGGACCGCGCTTCTGGAACAGGTCACCAGTGAAATCGACCTGATCACGTCCTGCATCCTGCCCGGCGCGGACGCCTCCCTGGAATGCAGTCTGCCGAACTACAGCGCAACGTTCGGCATTCTTCTGGTGGACCTTGACATGTTCAAGTGGGTCAACCGGTCGTTCGGCTACGGGTTCGGCGACCAGGTTTTGAACCGGATTGCAGACGAACTCAAGGAGGTCTGTCCCGACCAGGTTCTGCTTGCGCGTCTGGAAAAGGACCGGTTCGGCCTCTTCTGGCCCCAGGCCTCACCCAAACGGTGCGCCCGGCTTGCCGAGAAAGTGCGGGAGCGGATCGGGAAGATGGTCCATGAGATCGTCCTCACCCAGGAGCAGATCACCCTGACCGCTTCCGTGGGCGTGGCCAATTTTCCCCATGACATGCAGGGGTGGCAGTTGAAGACCCCCTCCATGGAGCAGGCCCGGATCATTCTGGAGAAGGCGGAAAAAGGACTGGCCGCAGCCAAATCCGGCGGGGGGAACGCGGTCTGCTCCTTCAGGGACATCCTGGCCCAGGGGGGGAGCGTTGTGGAGGTTCTGCCCATGAACCGGCTCATCGTCAATCTGGGCCGTTCAGTGGACGCCTCTGAAGGGACGCGGTTTCTGATCTGGTCGTCGAAGTTCAACGGCACCGCCAAGATCCGGGAAAAGGGAGGCGGGCTGTACCCCCCCATGCACAAGGGGGAAATCCAGCTCATGGAGGTGCAGGAGGAGATCGCCGTGGCCGAGGTGCTCTACCTCGACGACCCTTCCTGGAGGGTCGAACCGGGCGACCGGCTGACCCTGGTCAGCGGGGACGAGCGGATCTTCGAAGAGGATAGGCTGCCCCACAGAAGTGAACAGACCCGCAAGGACCCCCTGACCGGACTCTACCCCTTCCGCGATTTTCTGCGGGAATGGCACACCGCCCGGGCCGGACAGGAACGTTTCGCCATGCTCATGTGCCGCATGCAGGATGACTCCCGCTCCCGCAGGAGCGGCCAGCGCAGCCTTTCCGAGTCCACGGTGGGCAAAATCGCCACCAAGTTTCAAAAGATCCTGGTCGCCCCCTTGGGCGGCCGGTACTCTTCAAACACCCTCATCTTCTTTTGGAAGCTCAAAGACGAACCCAGAGAAATGCTGATCAGCAAGGTGGCCGAACTCTTAACGACCGTGGAGCAACGCTACAACCTCACCCTGGCCTGCGGCATCGCCGTCTACCCGTGGCTGCAGTTTGCCCGCTCCGACACCCTGGAGAACTGCCGCAAGGCCCTGGCCCATGCCATGCTCCTGCAACGGCCCCAGGTAGCCATGCTCAATTCCGTGACGTTGAACATCAGCGCAGACAGCGCGTTTACCCAGGGCGACCTGTACTCCGCCATGGAGGAGTACAAGCTGGCCCTGCTGGACGATCCCGAAAATCACGTGGCCCGCAATTCCTTGGGGATCTGCTTTGCCCGGCTGGGCCATTTCAGAGAGGCCAGAACGCAGTTCGCCCGGATCCTCGAGCATGAGCCCGACAACTTCATGGCCCATTACAATCTCGCCTGTGTCTGCCTGAAGACCCGGGACCGGGAGGAGGCCCGCAGGGAGTTCGAACGCTGCCTCACCCTGCGGCCGGGGCATACGTTCACCCTGATCCGGCTGGGGGACATGGCCGAGCAGGACGGGAACCTCCGGGAGGCCTGGTCATGCTACTGCAAAGCCCTGGAGGATCCGGAAGCGGGCCGGCTCGCCCACCGCTATCTGGCCCGGGTCGCCCTCAAGGAGGGGCGGGACGAGGATGCCCGGGAGCACCTGCACAAGGCCCTGCTCTTCAATCCCAAGGATGCCCATTCCCTCCACCTGCTGGCCAGAAACTATCTGGACAAGGGTGAAGACCCTCAGATCGCGGAAAGCCTGGCCCGGCAAAGCGCCAGTCTCCGCCCGGGCTGTTCCGCCTACTGGGTCGAACTGGTCCGAGCCCTGGAACTCCAGGGCCGCACCGAGGAAGCCGATTCCATCCGGATCAGGATACGGGGAAGGGAGGATTTGAAATCAGCAAGGGGCGAGCGGCCAGTGGCGAGTGGCGATGAAGATTTGGGAAGCGTGAAGCGTGAAGCGTGA